>JAFCFJ010000011.1 GCA_017608705.1 Candidatus Pacearchaeota archaeon | reverse complement strand
TAAGGAACATACAGCAAGACTCAAAGAGCTTGGCAGTGACTATGTTGTGCTTGAGCTAACATCAGAGCCTATTACTGTAAGGCTTGCTGAGGGCGAAACCCGTGATGTTGATCTCAATAATGATGGCGTGAATGATTTGCGTGTTGAGCTGAAGGAGATAAAGGTGAGTTATGCTAGTCTTGTGTTCTACTTGCTTGAACAGCCTCCTGCAGGCGAGGAAAAGCCTGGTGAAGAAGAACAAGAAACAACGCAGCCAGAGCAAGAGGTACCAGAAACAGGAGTAAGGAGCAAGAAGGCAGGATGGATTGCTCTCGCGATAGTTATTGTGGTCATAATCATCGGAATAATAATTGGCAGTGTACGAGGTAAACGTCGAGGGAGAAGATAAAACAGTGTGATGAAGCAAGATTTAAGTAGGCTTATTGACAGTAAAGTTGTATGCGTGCCGGGGATTTATTCATCAATATTTATTATAAGGTAATTACCTCTAGCCCTATAATGAGGATAAGGTATGGCTACTGGTATGCAACACACGAAACGGTGAGTGTGACGCAAGTTCCTTATAACTGTTACCAAAACAGGCAAGAGCATGGAGAGAGTGAAAGAAAGAGTCATAGTATGCTTGAGGAGAAACTTTGTGATTAATTGACAAGAGCAGTGATTGAGGAAAAACTTTTTAAACCCTTTCTTACCATTTTAGTTAACCTATGACCAAAACTAAATGTTGATGAGGGAGGTGAGAAAAAATGGTTTCTCCATACGAGATCGTCGAAAAAGCAAGAAAGACCGGAAAGGTAGACAAAGGCGCAAATGAAACCACGAAGGCAATAGAGCGCGGCGTTGCAAAGTTTGTTGTTTACGCAGCTGATGTAGACCCGAAAGAAATCGTGCAGCACATTCCAGTGCTTTGCAAAGAAAAGGGCATTCCTTGTGTGGAAGTGGATAGCAAGCAAAAACTTGGTGTTGCAGCAGGCATAGCTGTTGCTTGCTCGAGCGTTGCTATTGTTGAGCCTGGAGAGGCACAAGCTGACATAGAGGCATTCATGAAGCAACAGGCAAGCGCTGGCAGCGAAAAGCAGGAAACAGAAGCGGCGGGAAGCGAAGAGAAGAAAGAATAAATCCGAGATAAAATATGGGAAGCAAAAAGCCACAACGTGTGCGCGAAGTCAAAACTAGTGGTACGAAAGGAACAGAAAAGGTACTCGGAGAGCCTGTTCCAGCTGTCGTGGAAGAAATAGTTGGCAGGACAGGTTTTCGTGGTGAAATTACGCAAGTTAAATGCAGAATCTTGCAAGGGCCAAATCGTGGCAGATTGATCAGGAGAAACGTGAAAGGGCCTGTGAGACTTCGTGATGTGTTGATGCTGAGGGAAACAGAGATCGAAGCACGTAAGCTACGTACCAAGGTAACGAAAGGAGCATTCACGTAAAATGCCAAAGTGCACTTTTTGCGGCAAGATGTACAAATGGCCACATGGCCTTACTCTAGTGGATACTAACGGCGATATCTACAGATTTTGCTCGAGCAAATGCAGGAAAAACTGGGAAATCGGGCGGAGAGCAAAAAAACTGAAATGGATAAGTAAACGCAAGGAGGAAGAGCCTGTAATTATGGAAGAAGAGGAAGAAAAGATTGAGGTGAAGCCTGAACAAGCAGAAGAAGATAAGAAGGGTAAGGAAGAAAAAGAGAAGCAAAAATAATTACGTTCCGCTTGTTTACTTAGACAAGTAGAGCTGTAGTAGGGATTTGTGACAAAAAACATTTAAAAAACAGAAAATATTTTTCGAAGAATAATTTCTGAAAAAGAGGTAAGATGGAAAAATATAAATTGCTTAATGTTGTTTTGTTTATGCTAGCCCTTGTTATTTTGTTGCTTGCTGCCACTTTATTTTCATTCGTACAATGGGGCAGAATTAAGATAACAGGGGCTGTTATCTACGAGGACATAAGCGTATGCCGTGAACTTAACCAGAGCAACACTGTTTATAGGCTTATCAATGATGTAAGCTCAGAAGGGACATGTTTTACTATTACCAATCATAGCATAACAATAGATTGTCAGGGCCATACAATTAATTTTTCAACTAGTGGGGCCTCTAATAGTAGAGGAATATATTCAAACGGTTATAACAGCATTACAATCAGAAACTGCACCATTATAGAAGGCATTTCTTCTACGCAAAATTATGGAATCCAAATACAGTCAGCTGAAAATATAATAATAGAAAGCACGATAGTTGATGTTATAGGAAACACAGGAGGGGTGGTAAGCATATCTGGCAATAATATCACGATAAACAATAGTCATCTATCCGGGAACTCAACATATGTTCCGAGCCTTTCATTGGACTCTCCGAGCATATGCAAGATTATGAACACAGAATTTTTTTCTCATGGTGATAATGGGCGTGGGCTACTAGTTTTTGGGGGCGGTAATTGTATTATTTCAAATAATACTATCACTGTTCTTGGACAATCTGGTACAGCTATTGCTACGAACGGGATTAATGACACGATTTTTTCTGACATTGTTATTAATCTCAACGGCACTTCCAGCACTGGAATTAGTCTCGGAGGAGCTTCTAAAAATTTATCCTTCGAAAACTTGATGATTTACAAAAATGCAGAAGATGAAAAAGCAGTATATTATTCCAGTTACGGAAATATTAATGCAACCATAACAAATTCTTACTTGGATTTAGGAACAGCAAATAGTGGGACTGATGTTTATTTTGACCAGAATACGCAAGGGATGCTTAATCTTACCAACGTTAGCTTCTCCGCAGGCTATTTTAATTCAACTTCCACTACTCAGCTTGTAAGAAAATGGTGGCTCGATGTTTATGTAACAGATAGCGAAACATCCTTACCTCTTGCTTATACTAACGTGAGTATTTGGTATAATAATTCTCTTGTTGATAGTGCTCTTACAGATTCGCAAGGACATGCTAGGTTCGCGCTAATACGTTATATCAACACAACTAGCGCTATAACATATTACAATAATTATGTTGTAAATGTAAGCAAAACTGGCTATGAAAACGCGAGCAATATGACAAACATGACATCTAACGTGGTGATGAATTTCGCGCTTTCTGAACCTTCGCCAGTTCAGAAATCTTCCATAAACATCACGATCACATATCCTTCAGACGGCCAAAATATCTACAAACTTAATTTCCCTCTCCAGTTTAGTGTTGTAAGCACATATGCTATTTCCAATTGCACCCTTTACTTGACAAGCGAGAGTGGCACGCAAACGCAAACCATAACAAATATCCAGACAGGTAGCAACTCATTCTCGCTTTCTCTCAGCAGCAGTAGCCATAACAAAATACTCACGGCAGTAGTTAGTTGTACCGACACCAATGGCAATACCACAAATAGCAGCAGCATAAATTTCCGCGTGATGAATCCTGCAGCACTTTCTGAACCAGCAAGTGGCGAAGCACACAAGAAAGAATTAAGATAGAGCATGAGAAGGTTGGCGAGCATTACATTTCTGTCTTGCGTATTTATGAAAACGAGAGCAAGGTGGAAATCAAAATAGAAAGTGAGCCCATACTGGTAAATATGACTATTGGCAAAACCAGAAAGTTTGATCTAGATGGCGATGGCTACTACGAGATTAGCGTAACCTTGCTTGATATGGTTGAGGGCAAGCCGAAACTTGAGGTAAAGGCAATTTCTGAGCCTGTAAAAACTGAAGAAGAAAAGCAAAACAAGACAGAGGTGAGTGATGGAGCATCTACTCAGCAGGAATCCAAAGAAAAGCAAACTCAAGAGCGAGAGGGAAATAAGAGAATAACATACTTCATCTTAACTGTTGCTCTCGCCATAATTATCTTTGTTGTGTTAATCATTATCACATCACAAAAATCAAAGCGTAGGACTAAAAAAACGAAATAAGTAAATTATTTAAACCTCTTTTGCCCTCTCTGCATATGAAAGGAAAAAGAGGCCAGTATTTCATTCTTGCTGCTGTTATTATCGTGATCATCTTGCTTGGCATGTATGCTATAACAAGCTATACAGAAATGAGGCCAAGTCAGGCAAGAATTTATGATTTGAGCGGTAATTTCTTGCTCGAGGCTCAGAACGTGATAGATTATGGTATATACAACGACGAAGATGTTAATGAATTACTTGAGAATTTCTCATACAAGTTTCATGAGTATGCAGGCAATGATACAGAGTTTATTGTTATTTATGGTAACCGCAGTAATCTTACAATTATCAGTTTTTTCCAGGAGGAGGTAAATGTGAGTGAAGAAACTGCCGGTGGTTTTTTTGGTGGAAATCCGCCACCAAATATAGAAGAAACCATTCCTGCATATAACAAAATTACCTTTGCACCAAGATATTCGGATGTAATTATCATCAAATTACCACGAAAAAAACCAGATGGTACAGTAGAAATAGTTATGCACAGATTCCCGCTGAGAGAACACCAAAATTTCTTCTACATATTCAGGGCTAAGCATAGTGATATAGAAGAGATTGTGAAGGGCGAGGCTGGAGGATAACCAGCTATAGTAAAATTTAAATAGTAACTATTTCATAATAGTGATATGAAACAGACAGGAAAATTGACCACGTGCTTGTTAGCTAGTCTTATTTTTCTCACTTTCGTTGCTCTATCGTTAGCCTTAGCTAATACACAAACTACAACAAGCTCAGAGCCGTACATAACTCTTGATGTTTACAAGGCTATAGAAGAAAATGGAACAGCAAGAGTTATAGTTATGTTCAGCAAAGGGCTAAACAAGCAAGATATTAATACTATGCTAGAAGAACAAAGAATAAGCCTAGAAGCAATAACACAAAGCCTAAACATCTATGCTGGCACTATCAATGCTGAACAGCTAAGCCTGCTTAGCTCTATGCCATACGTCAAGAGCATAGAGCTTGACAAGGTTATTATGCCAGCAAGATTCCAAGCTTTGCAAACAACACAACCACGGGAGCAAGAGCAGGAGCAACCAATACTTAGCACTTTATCAACATTCCAAGCCTTAAGCCAAGAGCAAAACCAAGATTATTATCCTCTTGGTATGATCCAAGCATATGATGCTTGGAAGCTACAGGTTAGAGGTGTGAATTTAAGTGGTGATGGTATAGTGATATGTGTGATCGGCACTGGTGTTAATTACAGCCATCCCGAACTTGGTGGATGCACAACTGAACAATTCCTTGCTGGTAATTGTCCAACCATAATAGGTGGTTATGATTTTGCTAATAATGATCCTGATCCTATGGACGATCATGGAGGATCAAGCAGAATGGCATATCTTATCCTATCCACAACCAAAGATAAAGCGCAAATAGTTACAGTTAAAACACTAGATGAATATGGCTGGGGGTCTCTTTCCTGGTGGTACAGTGGACTGGATTGGTGTATCACACATAAAGATGATTATAATATTTCTATCATCGCTGATCCAACAGGAATATGGCCATATGGTGTCAACACACCTGAAGAATGTCAGGAAGCATCAGAACCAGAATATGAAGCACTCAAAGAAGAAGCATTAGCAAATAATATTTCAATAGTTTCGGGAGCTGGAGATTGGGAAGAATATCTTGGATTGCCCTCGACTACCTATCCAGGATGTTTACCGGATGTGCTATCTGTTGGTGCTATAAATGAAAATGAGGAAGTGTTCTTTCAACGAGGAGCTTTACTTGATATGGTCTCTCCTGGAATAGAACTTTCTGTATTTTCCACTAATCCAGAACTTATTAATGGAACAGGTTATGCACTAAGTATAACAGCAGGTGCCGCAGCCTTGCTCCAGCATTTTAGCCAGCTTGTCTATGGCAAGCTGCTGAGCCCACAGCAACTCTATGAAGCACTAAAACATAGTAGCATTACAGTTTATGATCCTGTCACACAGCTTAGCTTTCCCAGGCTAAATATCATGGATAGCATAACCTATATAGCTCCAAATGCTACTCTCAGTCTCAAAAAAGGATGGAACCTCATAAGCTTACCGCTCGAGCCAATAAATGCAAGCCCTCTTGCTGTTTTCAGCGAGTGTATAGAGCAAGGAAACTATATAAGCAATAATCTGTTCCGATTAGAACCTGGGCATGGTTACGATAAATGGACCCCTGAAAATAATTACGATATGCAAACAGGTCGTGGTTACTGGCTCTTATTACAGCATGAATGCAATGTGAGCTATAAGGGAGTACCTGCAAACACAAGCATAAGGCTTAGACAAGGATGGAACCTTATAGGTTTTCCTGCCAATGATCTTAATCTTAGCCCCATCTACTGGCCCAATGTTACGGTAAGCAATGGAACAACAACGTTGAGTGTTGGGCAAGCAGCTGTAGCTGGATGGCTACAACCCACCCTTTACTACTATGATTCTAATCATGGTTACAAGGCTGTGAGTCTAGATAGTGATGATGAGCAATGGATAGAGCCAGGACATGGCTACTGGATTCTTAGCTTCAGAGATGGGCTGGAGCTGGTGTGGTAAAAATTTTAAAAATCAGGGATAAGTAGAGAATGGTGATGAAAGCAAAAGTAGGAAAAGCAACGGTGATTGCATTCTTGCTTATGATGTTTATAGCTGGTGTTCTTGTTCTTGCTAGCCAAGCAATGGCTAAACCTGCACCGCTTATTGAGAAAAAGCTTGCAGAGAAACTTGAGAAGCTAAGCAATGAGGAGCTCGTAGATGTGATTGTGATATTTGATGATGGCAAAATCCCAAGTGCGAAACAACTCAAGGCAAGACTCACAGCGATCAAAGAAAAAAGACCAATGTTTGAGAAATTACTTAAAGCCACAGGCTTTAAAGTTGAGGGTTATTTCAACGCAAGCCTTGCTTTTCATGGCAAGATCCCAAAAAAATATTTCAACCGGCTTGAAAAACTGCCGTATGTTAAGGCTGTGATGCGAAGCTATCTTGATAAAGACGAGCTCGTGCCTGTGCTTGACCAGGTAATTCCTAGGATAGGCGCAAACAAGGTGTGGCAACTCACTATAAATGGAACACCTATTCGCGGCGCTGGTGTGGCGGTCTGTGTTTTAGATTCAGGCATAGATTACACACATCCAGCTTTTGGTTCTTGCACGACTGAGCAAGTGGTCAGCGGTACTTGTCCTCGTGTGGGTGGCTATGATTTTGGCATGATGGATGATGATCCGAGAGAACCTTCAGTTATAGCTCATGGTACACATGTGGCAGGCATTCTTGGTTCAGAAGCTTCTCCATATACAGGCGTGGCGCCGGAAGTAAAGATATTGGCATTAAAAGATTACAATGAAAGTTCTGGAAGGTTCAGAGCATGGATGTGGGCTATGGATTGGTGTTTGACTCATAAGGATGATTATAATATTGTAGCTTTTACTGCCAGTTTGGGTTGGGATGGTTTTTATGATGATGAGATGGATTGTTTATATGCAAGTCACCCAGATATACAGCTTTACTTCCCCCAAATGTATGATGCAGGAATACTTATCACAGTTGCTGCAGGTAACGAGTTCGACCCGAATAATCCACGACCTGGAGTGATATATCCTGCATGCGAGCCACAGGCTGTTGCTGTTGGTGGTGTTGATGATAATGATAACCTTATATATAACAGAGGGAGATTCCTTGAAATTGTGGCTCCTGCCACAAATATTATGTCTGCATGCAATAGCATATTTAGTATGGGATGTCTAGAAGGTGGTTATATAAGCGCGTCCGGCACAAGCATGTCAACACCACAAGTGGCTGGTGCTGCGGCATTGTTGCAGCAATTTGCCCAACTCGTATATGGCCAAAAGTTCACAGCAGATGAGGTTCGTGATATTCTTAAGCATAGTGGCAAGACAGTTCATGATCCATACTTTGGTTATGATTACCCTCAGCTTGATGTATGGAACAGCCTCATCTATGCCGCTCCTGCTTACAACCTAACACTCAGGCAAGGCTGGAATCTTATCAGTTTACCGCTTTCACCAGTCTTTGATGCCTCTGTCCAGTTCTTGCTTCATGACTGCATAGATGATGGAGTAAGCTTTGCTAACAATATATATCGATATACGGGTAGCGGTTATGAAATTTATCCTGCTGATTTTGGCGAGCTTGCTGTTGGCGAGGGCTACTGGATATATGCAAGCAAGAACTGCACAGCAACGCTGAAAGGCGTGCCACCAAGGTTGCAGGGCGAAAATGTCGTGTCGCTTAATCCAGGATGGAACCTAATTGGCTATCCTGATGAACAGGAGCAACTGTGGGCTAATGTAAAGGTAAGCAACGGCACACTAACGCTTAGCGTTGAGCAAGCTGTGCAAGAAGGATGGTTGAGCCAGATAGCTTACTATTATGAACCGGGTTATGGTTACAGAGCAACATCTGTTGAGGGCGGAGATGATGCATACATGCGACCCGGACGTGCTTACTGGATTTATGCAAATATGCCAGTTGATTTGATTTTTTGATTTTTCTTTATTCAAATCTGGTAAAAATATTTGTTCATAAAAATCAGCAAGCGATAGCACATCAATAAGAAAAAGGCCAGTATCTGTAACGCCTAACTTGTGACAGAAATTTTTCTAACTCTTTCTTTGCCTCTCCGGCTTCTTTTCTGAACATATAGTTCCTCTCCGTAGAATTCAAATATTTTTTTGCTTCATATCTTATCTTGTTGTAAGGATCGGCTCTCGTTTCATCAATAATCTCGTTAAGCATTTTGTCTACTGTTTCTTTCATCGACGGATTATAGTCCAGGGTCAGGGCCACAGCGAAAGTAAGCTCATATTTATCAATCTCTCCATCTTTTGATATATCTTCTATCACAGAGTTGTATGCTGTTTTGAGCAAGATTTGTTCATCATAGGCTCCGATTTCGATAAATAACTTTTTAGGAACCTCAAGTTTATCAGTAAGATATTTTTCAAGACCCACAAAATCCACCCATACGTCATCAGTATATCCAATTGCCTGGTCTAAATCTTCATTTGCTTTCTTGCAATAGGTAAGGGCCTTGTCAAGATATGTTTCTATGAGAGAGGGTGAAGAAAATTCCAATGCAGTCTCAACATATTCTGCGCTTTTTCTGAAATTAGTTGTGAATTCAAAAATCTCCTTTTTGAAATATGACATATTGATAAGCAATTTTTTGAATTGTGCTTTTTTTGCGTATTCGCTTTCAGGAAAATCTTGTGTTACTTTATTATACCAAACGTATGCGTCCTTGAATTGTCCATCCTTAAGATATTCTTCTGCAATATTGTATGGCTTGGATGCTACCGCCACCACCTCTTGGCTGGTTGTCCTTTGCTTTGTCTTTGCGTTGTCCTTAAAGAGATCCATTAAGCTACCGGAATGAACTTTGGGTTGCATGCTTACTATGAGTAAAGCTCCAAGCCCACCAATTACAGCTTTCTTCAGCTTTCCAGTCAGATTATTTCTTGCTTTCATTTTACGTGTTTGCTTGTTGAGTTTCTTTTATAAATATTTTTGTATATTTGTAACTACCAAGTGAGAGTTAAGTTATCATAACTTGCATATATCCAGTAACCATAGCCTGGCTTTACCCACGGATCTTCATCAAGTCCAACTGCCTTGTAACCTGTGCCATCAAAATAATAAATTGTGCCTTGCAACCACCCTTGCGCTGTAGCCTGGGTAATGCTTAGTGTTGTTTCGCCATCGCTTACTGTTATGTTAGGCCAATATTTCTGTTCCTGGATAGGGAAGCCAACAAGATTCCAGCCTTGTTTGAGCTCTACGCTTGCATTCGGCAGTTCATAGCCGTAATATGAAAAGTTGCATGCTTCCTGTGTCAAAACCCAGTAACCTTCGCCGGGCTTAAGCTGTATGAACTCATGCGGATAGAACACGTAACCTCTTTGCGCTTCGTATGTTACGATGTTGTTTTCAAAGCTATTGTTTCCACATTGCCGCAAGATTTCTTGCGCATTTTGATAGTCGGAGAGTGGCTCAAGCGGAAAGCTGAGAAGGTTCCAGCCAACACGCAACGAGCCATGATATAAACGTAGTGTGCCATGAACATAAACACTTGTTTCGTATAGATTATTCTCTGTATTCTCTTCCTCTTGCCATGAATCAAGTTTCACATACAATGTATGGTTTCCTGTTTCTGTGATGTTCAGCAAGAAAACAACATCGCGGAGAGAATTGGCAAGCATGTAAACTGTTTCATTGTAAATCAGGTTTCTCTCGTTAATTCCATCAAGATAGGCACTCACGTTTATTATGTTATCATTACGTTTGTTGAAAATATAGGCTGTTACATATGCTGGCACGTTCGTAGCTGGCTCTGGATAAACTGCAATGTCAAGAATGTATGCATCCGGTCTTGTTTCCTCGCTTACTTCAACAACAATCTCGTCTGAAACATAGTTCCCATCTGAGTCGCAAACCTCTGCTGTTATGCTATGAACACCATTGGAAAGATTTACATAGCACGAAGCTTCATGGCAAAGCACACCGTCAATGCTGGATACCCATGTGACATTTTCAAGAGACCCTTGCTCTGGATCAAGTGCATAGGCATCGAGGTATATGCTCTCGTTGTGCGTGAAAGCGGAATTATTGAGGGGAGATATTATGAAGATTTCTGGTGCTTTTCTCTCTATCGAGACAGGGGAGTATTCGAGCGTGCCGATGTTGTAACCATCACTTGCCTCAACTTTTATTATGCCCGAAGTTGTTCCGCTAACCCTGCTTGTGTTCCAGTAAATTTCTCGCTCCGTTGTTTCGAATGCTATTAAGTCCCAATACCCTTTATAGCCTTCCGGGTCAAAATAATAAACATTGAAAACAAGAGAATCGTTATCTATATCGTGTGCTTGCCATGAAATCCTCTTTTCATTCTCGCCCACGTCTTCAACAACTATATTTTCAATAACTGGCGCATGCTTCGAAATGTTTATCACCATTACTGCCTCAACCGGGTTCGAGAGGTTTTCCCAGTTCTCATAGCGGAAAACAAGTTTTGTTAAGTTATATGGCACCGGAAGCACAAACGAAAAGAATGAAACATTGCCACCATCTTCTGTTTCGAACAATTCTGAAACATTGAAACCTCCTTCGGTTGAGTAATAACCATATTCGTTGTATGTCTCAACCTCTATGTATCTTCGCCATCCATAGTTCGTGGTCTCATATGTCTCAGGATCAAGCTCTATGAGTGGGTCAACAAGTATTATGCTTTCATTCACGATCTCGCCAGTAACGAGGACAAGTTTTTGTGTAGCGTTGGCCTTTGTAACTGTGTTGAGCGCGATGGCTATGAAAATCAAAAGTGCAATGAACACTGAGATGCTTTTTATTTTATTCATTTTCTTTGCTGTTATCATTTTTCTTTTCCAACACAACTATGTTTTTTTCCCCATTCCAAAATATTATTTCACCATTTGGACCTATATCAAGACCGAAACCATAAAGGTCTAGATTGCTTCTGTAAATCAACTTTTTTTCTCCTGTCTGCAGATTTAGTTCCCAAATATTATGTCCCTCTCTGTAGACAAGTGTCTCAGAATCTTTCCATGCAGGGGAGTGTCCTATTCCAACCTGTTTCGTCTCATCTTTCTCTCTGTTCATAACATACAAATAAGGCACACCTTTCTCAAAAATAACATAAGCAATCTTGTTGTTGTCTGGAGATAATCTTGCTTGTCTCTCGGTTTTACTTGGGTATGGTGTATATGTTATCCGTTCGAGCTTTCCTGTCTCTATGTTGAACAGATACAGGTCAAGTGGGTCTCTTACTAGAAGATACTTTCTATCATCTGAGATGGACGGTTCAGCGCACTTTTTGATTCCGACTACAATTTTTTCAAGATCCCCTGTCTCCGTATCAAGTGTGTATATTTTCCCTTCATATTCAAAAACTACTTTTTCGCTTGATAATTCATTTGGATACAATTCATTGCCGTCTGACTCTGTAAGATTTTCTATTTTCCATTCTCCGCCCTTTTGTTCAAGCTTGAAGATATCTGTTTGTGCTCCATCCAGTGCACAGTAATATATACCATCCTTTCCCATATCAAGACCGGCTTTCATATAAACCTGGGAGGAATTTGGAACATTAATAATTCGACTTTTGTATTCTTCCCTCATGTCGCTATATTTCCTTCCGCATCCTGCAAGAGCCAATATCCCGGCTAAAATATATCCCAACAATTTTTTGCTTTTCTTCATTTTTGTTTCCTCCTGAATTTTGTTATGAATATCATAGCTCTCCAGTTATCCAAATTTTGTTGTTAGTTTTCTCATAAGCCAGTTATAATCTTCTATATGGGACCAGTGGGGAAGTTTGGTATTTTCTACTGTGTTCATATAAGCATAAAATACTTTGTAAGCAATACCTCTTCGGGTAAATGTGATAAGTCTAGGCTCATGACGTTCTACCCACCAACCACTGGTAGCCGGCTCATCATATCTTTCACGAGTCATCCCGTATGAATGTGCAAGCTCATGAGCTAACCCAATACATTCTGAACCTTGTAAACAACTCTCTATTGTGACAGCTCTAGTGCCGAAAAACCCAATTACCGGGAGAATAGCTAACCCTTCTAAAGCACGTGAAGTAAGTTCAGCAAATCCATCAGGAGGAAGTACTGCCACACAGCGATCTATATACCTTCCGTGAGTGCTGAGAACAATACATCTTCTTTCTGCTTCTTTTTGTATCCTGTAAATGGGTATCTCCCATTTCCTACCTGGCCGTAAATATCCTGGATAAAACACCTTTCTTTTTAATAACTGGGAATAATCTATCGCAGATCCAGGAGACTCGTTTACACGCGTAGGGTCAACGGGATAAACTCCCTTCAAAAAATCGATTCCATTAGCAATAGTGTTTGATAATAGCTCCTCATTTATTTCTCCTCCTGTGTTTATTACAGGAAAGAAAACTATGTCAAGCATGTCATCTCTAGGGAAAGTATTATAATAGGCGGATAAGGTTACAGGCTTTGCATTAAAAACATATCCTGAATCTAATGTTACATTTGCATATGCAGTTATACCATCACCGAAACTATTGTTTTCAAGATAAAATTGCGCACAATCCTTTCCATATGCTTTCTCCCTCAATGTGAAATTTTTGGATATAAACTCGGCAGAACGTGTATCTCCGTTGGAAAGCTTATATGTTACTACAACAGGAATTCCTTCTTCAGCAATCTCTGGATCATCTGTTTCAAGCTCCGCCCTCACTCTCACCAGCGTGGGCTTGCCGTTTACAAGGTCTGCGTTATCATTCACTTGCGTTACAAATATCTGCGGCTCTATGTTTATCATCGCTGTATTCAAATTAAGCTCATAGATTTCTGGGAGTTCCTTCAAATCTCCGGGCGAGATCGTAACATCAAATCTTAATTCATCATCACCATAGGTATAGCGAGGGAAATCTATCTCCTGCTGGTCCTCAGTGAATTCGAACGAAGTTATAAAATTCCATTCACTGCACTCTTCTGGCCATGAATCTGTGCAGTTTCGTTTGTAAACATCAACATGCACACTACCACCATGGAGCGAGGCATTAAGCTCTATGCTCTTGAGCAATTCATTTTTTGCGCTCTGTATTGTGTAGTTGTAAAATCCGTTGTAGATAATCAGGAGACCGACTGGCGAAACCTCTGTGAAATCTTCGAATGAAACTTCCTCTGGAACCGTGGCATAGATTTTCATCGGAGTTATGCCTTCAGGGTTTATTAATTCCTTGTTAAGCTCGATAAGCAGAACATCTCCTGTTCCGTAAGGGTTCGGTTCAGCTAAAGCAGTGTTGGAACCACCGAGGGGCTCACCATGAACATCAAAAAGTTCAGGTGAAACCGGGCTTTCCCAGTCAAATTTTTCAACGCTAATGTCAAAATCACGTCCTCGTTCAATAATATTTATCATATAATAAGCAGCAACTATTTCCTTATTTTTTATTTTTATATTGCTCGTGTCATATTTTTCGTAGTTTTGCACTTCCCAAAACTCTATTCTGCAATGATCGGTGTAATCGTTACAACCGTTGAGATGCATCCGTAAACCAAGAGTTCCTGATGCGACTAATGAATGCCAGCAATTACAAATTGGTGTGGGATATTGCTCACAGCCTGTGCCACAATCTTCACAGTAGCCCCAGTTTGGAAAACATTGCTCAGTACAAAAATAGTTCTCACAGCTTCTCAAACACTCGTAGCTTCTTTCATAAGCCACACTTGGAGCAAGATAGTTTTGCTTGCATTCATCACCAACATACGAGAATTCGTGGTTAGACAAATAATCTGATGCGTATCTTTCTAAACTATCAGATGCCACTCTCGGCGGAGAAACAGGAACTATTGCAATTCCGCCATCAACATTTACCAGGTTTTTATCTGCATACTCATGGTAAAGCAGGTTTGGGATCAAAGAATGCGAGGCAGCAAGCACTGGATTGGAAAACATAATTATTGCCAAAATAGGTATCGCCAGCCAGGCTCTCATGATACTATTATGAAATGGTGACTTATAAATCTTTCGTTTATATTTTTTATCTCATGGCGAAGTAGCGAAAAATAGAATTCTGCCTTCTGAGGGCCTGAAACAAGTAAATTTCAAGGGAAAGCTTTTTAAAGTTTGCCTGCCTTGCAACGATGAAAAAGAGGCTTGTCCTCTTGAAGAGCGCAAATGAAAGCGCAATGACCCTAACAAAAATTTAAGCTGTTTAGTCATAAGTACCGAAAATGAAAAAAAGCGAAAGCAAAGAGAAGAAGAGCTATACTAGCGAAGACATAAAGATTCTTGAAGGGCTTGAGGCCGTGCGGAAGAGGCCTGCTATGTATATAGGCAGTACGGGCAAGGAAGGTTTGCACCATCTCGTATATGAAGTTGTTGATAATAGTGTTGATGAAACTCTTGCTGGTTTTTGCAACAAAATTGTCGTGAAGCTGAACAAGGATGGTAGCGTAACAGTCATAGATAACGGCCGCGGAATTCCTGTTGAAAAACATCCTCTCTACGGAAAATCGGCGCTTGAGCTTGTAACAACGAAGCTGCATGCAGGCGGGAAGTTTGACAAGAAGGCATACAGGATTTCTGGTGGTTTGCATGGTGTTGGCATCAGCGTGGTGAATGCTTTGTCAAAATGGATGCTTGTCCAAGTCAAGCGAGACGGCAAGATCTATCAGCAAGAATACAAGAGAGGCAAACCTCTTTATGACGTGAGGGTTGTAGGTAAATGCAAGCCAGGAGAAACAGGCACCATCGTAACATTTTTGCCTGACAGCGAAATATTTCAGACGGTAAAGTTTGATTATGACACACTTGCCATGCGTTTCCGGGAAATTGCCTTCCTGACACCAGGCCTGAAGATAGAGCTTCACGATGAGAAGGGCAAGAGAAGTGAGGTATTTCATTATGCCGGTGGCCTTGTTGAGTTCATAAAATGGCTTAATCAAAATAAGGAGGCCTTGCATAAGCCGATCTATTTCAAGAAACAGCAGGACAGCACAAT
The DNA here is from genome assembly GCA_017608705.1 of Candidatus Pacearchaeota archaeon. Taxonomy (GTDB): domain Archaea; phylum Nanobdellota; class Nanobdellia; order Pacearchaeales; family GW2011-AR1; genus JAFCFJ01. The sequence goes on along the minus strand of JAFCFJ010000011.1, from coordinate 4,836 downwards.
CGTGGAAGTAGCAATCCAGTATAACAAAGGTTATCAAGAGAATATATTTGGCTTTGTTAATACCATAAATACTGTTGAGGGTGGAACGCATATAGTTGGTTTCAAAACCGCCCTGACACGTGTGATCAACGATTATGCTCAGCGAAACAAGCTTGTTAAAAATATCACGCTTACAGGAGATGATGTTCGCGAGGGCTTGACAGCTATCGTTAGCGTTCGAATTCCTGAACCGCAATTTGAGGGACAAACAAAGACCAAGTTGGGAAATAGCGAAATCAAAGGCATTGTAGATAGCTTAACAACACAGGCCCTGAGCGAGTATTTCGAGGAAAATCCAAGTGTGGCCAGAAAGATTGTGGCCAAGGCTGTAGAAAGCGCGAGGGCAAGAATAGCTGCCAAAAAAGCTAAAGAACTTGTCAGACGTAAGTCAGCATTGAGCATTGGCGGGTTGCCAGGAAAACTTGCTGACTGCTCTTCCCGCAAGATGGAACAGACAGAGCTCTACATTGTTGAGGGTGAAAGCGCTGGCGGTAGCGCAAAACAAGCACGCAATAAAGAATTTCAGGCTGTGTTACCGCTAAAAGGCAAAATCCTGAATGTTGAGAAAGCAAACCCTGCAAAAGTTTTCAGTAATGAGGAAATCTCGAGCCTTATTACAGCAATAGGTACTGGGGTAGGTGAAAACTTTGATATGGCAAAGTTACGTTATGGCAAGATTATAATCATGACAGATGCGGATGTTGATGGCCAACACATCAAGACATTATTACTTACATTTTTCTTTAGGTTTATGCCTCAGCTTATCGAGGCTGGGAGGATTTATATTGCTGTGCCACCGCTCTATAAAGTAAGGGTAAGGAAAGATTATTATGTTTATTCCGAGGCTGCGCTCAAAAAATTGCTCGAAAAGCTTCATGGTAAAGCAAGTGTTACGAGATTCAAAGGTCTTGGTGAGATGAATCCACAGCAGTTGTGGGAAACCACGATGAATCCTACAACGAGAAAGCTGAAAAAGGTAACGATAGAGGATGCGGTAGAGGCCGACCGTATATTTAGCGTGCTCATGGGTGATGCTGTTGAGCCAAGGCGCAAGTTCATAGAGGAGCATGCGCATGAAGCGATGCTAGATATTTAGTCTTGAAAATGTCAGGGCGAGATGGTAAAGACAAGAAGGATGAAAGAAATGCTGAAGCTGAAGGTGTTGAGAATAAAAATATGAATAATGAAAACAATGCAGGAGTTGAGAAAGAGATAAAGAAGATTGAGGAGCGTGAGATGGAAAAGCAAGAAATAGAGAAGAATGTAATGCTTTCAGAGATCAGCGAGGAGGTGCAACAAGCATATATAGATTATGCAATGAGTGTAATTGTTTCGAGAGCGTTGCCAAGTGTTGAGGACGGTCTCAAGCCTGTGCAGCGCAGAATTCTTTATGCGATGTATCGCATGGGGCTTGGCCATGACAAGCAAACGAGAAAGACCGCAAGGATTGTGGGTGAGGTGCTAGGTAAGTTTCATCCACATGGCGACGCGGCTGTCTATGATGCTCTTGTCAGAATGGCCCAGGATTTCTCTTTGCGCTACCCACTGGTTCATGGCCAGGGTAATTTTGGTAGTATCGACGGCGACCCGCCTGCAGCAATGCGTTACACAGAGGCAAAACTTGCGAGAATAGCGCATGAGCTACTCGAAGATATAGACAAAGAAACAGTGGATTTTATGCCAAATTTTGATAACAGTATGAAAGAACCTGTGGTGTTGCCAGCCAAATTGCCAAATCTGCTTGTCAATGGGAGTAGCGGTATAGCAGTAGGTATGGCAACAAATATACCACCGCACAACCTTACAGAGGTTTGTGATGCTATTATTGCCTAGGTGGCTATGTCAGCGGTGAAATTGAAAAGTTATACGAGACAGGCAAGGGCCGTTTGATAATGAGGGGTAAAGCTAGCATAGAGGAGAAGAAATCAAAGAAAGCTATCGTAATCACAGAGATTCCATATATGCTCAACAAAAGTGATCTCATAGCACAAATCGCGAAGCTTGTACAGGAAAGAAAGCTACAGGAAATAACAAACATACGGGATGAATCCGCGAAGGGGAAGATAAGAATTGTTATAGAATTGCGTCGTGGCACAGAACCAAGGTTCACGCTGAACAAGCTCTACAAATACACAAGACTGCAGGACAGGTTTGATGCTCAAATCATAGCATTGGTGAAGGGCAAGCCCATGCTTCTCAATCTCAAGCAACTTATCGAAGAATATGTAAGGCACAGGAAAGAAGTTGTTAAGAGGCGGTGCAAGTTTGAGCTGAAACAGGCAAAGGACAGGCAAGAGATTGTTGAGGGCTTGCTCAAAGCACTGAAAAATATAGACGAGATCATAGAGTTGATAAAGAAATCTAAGCATGCGAGCGAGGCAAGCGAGAAGCTTGTCAAGAAATATGGCTTTACCGTGAGGCAAGCAAAAGCAATTCTCGAAACAAGGCTTCAGCAGCTTACAAACCTTGAACATGAAAAACTGAAACGTGAAGCTGTGGAGCTGAAAAAGAAAATAGCAGAATTGGAGAAGATACTTGCTAGCGAGAAGGCAATACTCAATGTTATAAAACAAGAGTTGCGGGAGCTAAAGCGTAAATATGGTGATGAACGCAAGACTGTAGTATTGCAGAGAGTAAGAGAGCTAAGCGAGAAAGATCTCGTGCAGAAAAAAGATGTTGTTATTATGATAACAGATAAGGGCTATGTCAAGCGTATGGATTTGCGCGTTTACAAGGAACAAAGGCGCGGTGGCAAGGGTGTTGTTGGCTCTGACTTAGCAACAGGAGATTTTGTCAAAGAAATTATTACATGTAGCACACATGATTACTTGCTGTTTTTTACAGAGCGCGGTAAGGTTTATTGGTTGAAAGCTTATCAGGTTTCAGAGACTGCAAGATATGGGAAAGGCAAGGCAATAGTTAATTTGCTTAATATAAGGAATGATAAAATTGCATCAGTAATGGCTGTCTCAAGCTTCGAGGATTTCTTGTTCATGGCAACAAAACACGGCATGGTTAAGAAAATAGAGCTAAAACTGCTGGAAAAAACAAGAGCGAGTGGTGTGTATGTGATAAGGTTGCCAGAGCAAGACAGTATTATTGATGTGAAGCGTGTGAAGCAAGGGCAAGAAGTGATGCTTGTTACAGCATTGGGCCAGGCAATTCGTTTCAACAGTGATGAGGTGCGTGTTATGACAAGGGCGAGCTATGGCGTGACAGGTATAAAGCTTAGCCAAGATGATTATGTTGTTTCACTCGTATGCGCGAAGCCAGATGCTTATGTGCTTAGCATTACCGAGCATGGATTTGGCAAGCGTACGGCTTTAGGAGAATACAGGTTAACTGCAAGAGCTGGCAAAGGTGTAATAAATATGAAAGTAACAGAAAGAACAGGCAAGGTTGTAAGTGCGATAGCTGTCAGTGATAAGGACAGCATCATAGTTACAACAGCAAAAGGTATGGTGATAAGGACTGCTGTGAAGGATATAAGGGCTATGGGCAGGGCCACGCAAGGTGTGCGTATTGTTAAGCTACAGCAAGACGATAAGGTAACAGATATGGTTAAGGTGCCTGAAGCTGGTAATCACAGCGATACTGAGCGCTGATGCTTATTTATCTTAATTTTTTGCAAAAATGAAAACCAGGCTTATGCAAATTTACAACATGCTCTTGAGTTGCTATGGCAAGCAGGGATGGTGGCCTGTTGAATATGCCAAAAACGAGCATGAGGCGTGTTTCGAAATTGCTCTCGGCGCAATACTTACGCAGAATACAGCATGGCGAAATGTTGAAAAAGCCTTAGAAAACTTAGCGCGCGCACAGAAGCTAAGCATGCATGCTATTGCCACGAGCAGTGAGCGAGAGTTGGCTAGGTTGATAAGACCTGCAGGCTACTATAATCAAAAAGCAAAACGTGTTAAAGGGCTTGCCAGGTTTTTTCTTACGTTGTGCAAAGAAAAGGATAAGAAATTGCATGTGCCTTCACGCTCCTCTCTTCTTGCCTTGCATGGAATAGGCAAAGAAACTGCCGACAGCATCTTGCTCTATGCTTTTGCCCAGCCGTATTTTGTTATAGACGCATATACACGAAGGCTTTTTTCACGCCTCTTTTCATTACAGCTCAAGAGCTATGACAAGTGGCAAGACTTCTTCATGGAAAATTTGCCCTGTGACATAGAACTGTACAAAGAATATCATGCTCTCATTGTGGAGCATTGCAAGAATACATGCAGGAAGGAACCAAAATGTGATGAATGTGTTTTGCAACAAGAATGCAATTTTGCAAGAGAGGCTCAGTCTAAGGGCAGAATCTCGCCGTAACCAATAAGGCGCCAATGCCCGTTTATGTTTCTTGCTATGCCAACATTCTCACCCACAAGCGGAACAACAGGAATACGCAATGCCAACGTTACCTCTTGGTCTTTTAACTTTACAACCTGGCCAACAGTAATGCTCGTATTTACATTGAGCAACAACATTTCGTTCATTTTTATTGGCTCCACCGCTGTTTCTTGTTCCATGCCTATTATCTTTTCAAACAAACTTGCTTTGATCTTGAGCTTGTCACTTATTTCAGGCAACTTAGCAGTGTGACTTGCTACAGAACCAGATAACGCATCTGCCTGTGTTAAACTTGGATCCAGCTCTGTCTCTATCGCGAGCGAACCACCAGGCAATGCTTCTTCTATGCGGTACTTACCACGGTAAAGCGCCTTTATTTTGGTCTTGACAGTTTGGTAATATGTTTGGTTGGCTTTCTTTATTGTTAAGCCCGGCTTTATCTCGATTTCCTCGCCT
>JAFCFJ010000028.1 GCA_017608705.1 Candidatus Pacearchaeota archaeon | reverse complement strand
AGACTTCGCTTCAGAAATTCCCACGGCTTACTATGCTCTTTACGTTCTCGGATTAGGCGCCACCGAAACCATAGTAGGCACCATAGGACTTTTCCAGTTTTTAGCTTTGGCATCTATGCAGTTCCCAGGCGGCTACATAGCCGACAAGTTTGGAAGAAAATGGATTATATGCCTAATGACTTTCGGTGTGGCATTAAGCTACATTTTCTACGCTATAGCTCCCTCATGGCACTTCATCCTTATCGGCGCAGTTTTAATGGCAATTTTTAACTCTACCTATCAACCAGCTTTGATGGCGATGATTGCTGACTCCTTACCTCCCGAAAAGAGGGGAATGGGCTTTGGAATAGTCACTCTTATTGCTTTATTCTTGGCGGCTGCTATTCTACGAGTATTCCGTTTAAAAGAGACTGTTGAGACGACTGAAAAGCCCCATATAAGCGACCTTTGGAAAAGCTATCCTGTTGCAGTGAAAGAAAGTTTAAGTGTTTGGAAGAGAGTTCCTAAATCGTTATTTTATCTAGTCTTGTCAGTTATAATTGTGCAGTTTGGCTTTTCCGCGGTAATGCTATTCTTCCCAGTATACGCCGTAAACGACCTGCAAATAGACGAAGCTGTTTGGGCGCTGCTGACAGTTGCTGCACCAGTTACCACAATAATTTTTTCTGTACCTATCGGAAAATTTGTTGATAAAGTGAACCGAAAAATTCCGACATTATTGGCGTATGCGCTTTTCGGCTTATCTATGTGGCTTTTTGTAGACGGAAATGTATTGCTGATTCTAATCTCTTTGGTGCTGGTGGGCGCTGCACAAGTAATGATGAACACAGGCTTCAGCGCATTGTTAGCTGATTTAACACCGAAAATAGAAAGGGGAAAAGTCAATGCCTTCATGAACTTTGCAGGCTTCATATTCATGGCTTTAGGCAGCTTTATAGGCGGCTTTTTATATGAACATGTTTCTCGTAATTCCATCATTCATTTTAACCCTAATCCTAGTTAAAGAACCAGAAAAGAGAGAAGAATAAACATTTCTAATGCAGCCTCTAACCGTCAAACAACAAGAAAAGAAAATATACAGGGGGGCTACCCCTATTGCAACAGAATCCAACCAAAAACACTATGGGGCTGCCCGAATTTGAACCAACTTTGGGAGGATTCCAGATTATCACCAAAAATATGAAACTGGTAATTTTGGTAATATGTTTGGTTAGTTTAAAAGGAGAATCATTTGTCTAAGGTCTTTTGTGTCTCCGTAAGTGCAACGCTTCAAAAACATTAAATTTGCGAAATGGTTTATATAACCCCAGTTTCTTCAAAGCTTTTTTAAGGCTTGGACAACCTAGCAAGAGCATGTGAGGATCAACTTTCAAGAAGATTCCGCAATTTTTGCAGTATAGATCCTCTTTGCTTATTGGTGCTTTGCAATTCTCACATCTTTCTTCATTGTGAAAATAGAATGGGGTAACTTTGCAAGCGATGGGTTTTGTTTCGTGTATTGAACAAACATATTTTTTGCCTTCCTTTTTTAGAAAGGGACACTTTGAAAAGAATTTCTTATTTTCTAAGTCTAAGAAGTCTCCTCCTAAGCCCTCAAACACAAGAACATGTCGCAAAATATCTTCTCTATTTTCTGCTCTCCATCTTTCTATATCTTCCCAGAGCAATCGCGTATCTAAGTTAATCGCCCATTTTGTCCTTCTACAGCATCGCCCACACATTTCACAGGAAAATTGATCATAAATGATTTTCCATTCTTTTTTATGTTGTTCCATAAGAACTAACTCTTCGATGTCCTTTGGTCTTTCTATTTCAAAATATATTCGCCTTGCCCAAATCCACTCATCAGTTATCGGTTTTTCTGGTTTTAACAAATGTGTTTTAAGAATGGAATATGAATATAGTTCCTTAATATGCTTAAATGATGGATCGGTATCAAAAACCTTCTTGAATTGTTCTCTAGCTTCAAACCATCTTGAAATTCTACTGAGCAGAATCCCATAGTTGTAATAGGCATCTAGATTGTTTGGATCCAAGTCAATAGCTTTCTTAAATTCAATTTCGGCTTTATCATAAAGGTGGCTTTCCATTTCTGCTATTCCTAAAAGTGTGTGAAAAACTGAATTATTAGGTTCTAGTTCTATAGCTTTTTTAAGATGTGTTATAGCCAACGGTAATCTTTTCGAACTTCCTAACAGTATAGCATAGAGCACATGAGTGTTTGCGTTTTGAGGGTCAAGTTTTAAAGCTTCTTTAAAGTGGTACTCCGCTTTTCTATTCTTCCCAAGCAAATATAAGCATCGCCCGTAACTTTGATGTGCTAACGGAAAGACAGGGTTCAACTCTATGGCCTTTTTGAATAGCTTTTCTGCCTCCTTAAGTTTACCCTCTTTGGCTAATGTAATACCAATTATTGTAAGGGCAACGCTGGCATTGTTATCTGCATATTTTTTGGTTGTTTCTTTGGTAGACATCTTGGAAGCTACTTCAAACAAAGATAGAGCCTCCTCATGTAATGACTTCTCTTTTCCAAGCAGAACCCCAAGGTCGACCAGTTTCTCTGCAACTTCGTTTGGATCATAACTCTTTGCCACTTTTAGCGCTAGTGCTATTGCTGCATCTATTTTAGTGGTTTGAACTAACCTTTTGAGCTTCTCTTGCCAAGCTCTCAATGAGTTTGTCTTCATACTATTGCAGAATAGTATCAGCGAACTCGTAAAAATGTTTTTAACTGTAGAAAGTTTGTGGAGTAGAAAACGCAAGTTTAAGATATATTCACAGCATGTACTTGCCCAAGCATAAGTATATTAACTGGTTAACTCTAAAAGAAGCAAGAAAATGGTAGGAAAACGAAAAAGGCATCCCAAAAAGGTTATTGAATTTATAAAGACGGAAAATGCATCCTATAGAGAAATACAGAAGAAGCTAAAAGAAAAATTCGGGATAGAAGTTCCAAAATCCACTATAAGCTACTACAAACGGAGAAAAACTCGAACAAAGCACCTAAACTTTGATTCTATAACTTGTGAAGAATGGGATTGGTTTCGAGGCCTTTTCTCTGCTGATGGAACTAAATACATCAGTGAAGACAAATATGGAAAACACTACATTGTCAAGATAAGTCTAAGCAAGAAACATGACGCACCAATAGCAACGAAATGCATCAATGTTTTGAAGGCTATTGGAATAAAGCCAACTTTGATTACCGAGAAAAATTGTCTACGGATAAAGGTTAGTAGCAAACAACTTTTCTATGCATTAAATAAGCATCCACCCGAAAACCTTACACCAGCCTACATTGCAGGAGCAATAGACGGAGACGGATGGATAGACCATAACGTTGCAATACAATTCGGGCAATCGGCAATACCCGAATTATTCGACAAAATTCTCGAATTTTTCAAAGAAATAGGAATTTATGTTGCAGTATGGGAAACAAAAAGAGGATACAGACGAATGTACATTTCCTACTCTGTACTCAAGCAAGGTGGGATTTTGAATTTCTCAATAAAAGCCCAGCAAATAAAACATTTGTCGACAAATGGTGGGGCTGGGGAGATTTGAACTCCCGTCCCGAGAGCCCGAGTCTCGGAGCCTAGACCAAGCTAGCCGACAGCCCCCTTTCTTAAGCATTACATGTTTTTACATGCATAAAAATAAGTGTTCCTTAAACTCTTTAAACAGCTGTATTTAATAGTATTTTGCTGTTAGAGGAGGGCTGAAGAAAATGT
>JAFCFJ010000027.1 GCA_017608705.1 Candidatus Pacearchaeota archaeon | reverse complement strand
CTGATTAAAATAAGTCACGAGCAGCAGGTCTGCTCTCTCTGCTACTGGCTTCATCACCTGCTCTTTGAAGCTGTGAGCACCGGTCAGAAGATAGATTATTTTTGGTAATTTAAGTCTCAAAGATTCAGAGAGCAATTCTTTACCATGAACGCCTGCATATATGAAGAGGATATCAGCATTCTTTGCATCATCAGTGAGATGTGCAGAATAGATGACATCGAAGCCGAGTGTCCGCTTCACAGAGCGAAAGAAGTTTCTGACTCTATCTGATACTCTGCTTGTCAAAAATATAGGATGCAGATATGCAACTCTTTTCAATGTTTTCTCCATGCAATGAGATTTGAACCTCTGCGGTCTTTCTTGCCGAGAGTCGAGGTCTTAAAACCAAGCTCTTTGAAGAATTCCGGGTATAGATGGCTTCTATGAACTTCATACGGATTTCCCTTTACTGCCTGTTGAACATACCACCCCCATGGGCAAGCAAGCATGAGAATCTTTTTCGTATGTTTGAATAGCTCATTAAATATGTTAGGTAATAACTCTTTCTCTACATGCTCAGGCCCATGCCACCACATCACAACATCAAAGCTCGCAAGCGGTATTTTGTTCACATTTCTTACATCGGCTTGAATGATATTAAATCTTGGGTCTTGTCTATAGTATAGGACATTTTCAGTCCAAGCTTCCATAATCGTCACCTCATAATCTTTCTTTACGAAATATGACAGCATCTCATTCCTTGCTATGCTCGCACCGATATAGAGCAGGGTCTCATAGTCCAGCAGATCTGGCACGGCAGCAAATGCTTGTCTTGCTCTAGCTGTATTCATTCAGCCTCTCCCGATGATGCCAGAGTGAAGCATCAATGAATCTCTCTATTGACTCAGTGTTATCAGGTATTCTCAAGCCTAAGAAGCTGCAAACCTTTTCAAGCTCTGATCGCCAGTCAGAGAAGTAGTTATGATAGTATGTCCTTATATGAGGCAAGTACTTCACATTCTTTTCAGCTTCAGAGCAGTAAAAATTATACAGCTCCCTACATTTTTGTACTGTAAACTTATTCCTCTTCTGCAAGCTCATGGCCACTTCTATGAACGATCTAAACACCAGCACAACCCTCAACTCTTCTGGCTGTATTACCTGCTGCCAAAACTTTAGTGTAAGACAAGCCCTCGGATCTTTCCATCCGACTGCTCTGTCAGCAGGCCATTTTGCAGCAAATTGGGACATCTTCTCAATCAACCACTGAGGCACTTTGCTCACAGGCTTGCATTCTCTCCAGCTCGTCTTGTTCGCTTTGAGGATTTTGATGTTCAAACCAAGAAATTCTCTGTCTTCATAATGACCTTTCCGATTATCTCTCAGTCCATCGAGCAGATTATTACCAAGATAGAGGTCGCAGAGCTGAAGCAAGCCAGCAACCATTGAAGTGCCTGAGCGGTGCATGCCGCAAATTATAACCTTCATTTATTTCCTAACCTCAAAGACAATGAACTTTCTTTCACCATCATTGAACAACACAACCGCTGCCTTGACGGAAAAGAACTTCCAAAGCTCTTGTCTGAATGCTTGCTCTTGGTGATAGTACTGAGTGCCCTTGAAATCGAATGATCGCTTTGTCCAGATGCCAAGAGCAGCAACGGCGGATCTCTTCATAACTCTCGCATATTCTCTGAGACCCTGCCTGTAGTTGAGCATCCTGCTGAGAGGACCGAAAGAGACAAGCGCAGTGATGCTGCTGTCAGGATTAGAGAGAACTAGTCTGCCGTTTCTGATATCATTCTTTGTAGATAGCAATGTGAGTTTTTTTCTTCCGAATATTTTCTTTTTGATTTTCTCTAACTCTCTTCTCATTGTAATCTCTCCAGACAATGATTAATCCAGTCGATTACTTTGACTGGTGTACAGTACTCTTTGAACAGCTTTTTTGCCTGAATGCCTATTTTGATGCATGAGTCTCTATCATTGATGCACTGCTCTATTACACTGAGTATATCAGAGTAGTCATCTCTACAAGCAATGTAATGAACGCCAGGCTTCAGCTCTTTCCAATACGGCAGCACGATATTAAGCTGCGGTGAGATGGTACAAGCTCCGAATGCCATGTACTGAAACTGGCCTCTATCCAGGATGTCATTCCTAGCACCAGGCACGCATACAGATACAAGGCACTTATTCACTTTTTTCCAGAATGCTTTTTTGCCAGTGAACGATGTATCAACTTGTCCGCCATACCACTCTTTGAGCCTGTACTGGACAAACCTTCTTCTTTTGAGAGCAGCTGCCCCAGGTCTCTGATTGCTGAGAATCATGCCGCTTGCATTGTATCTAAGCATCTTCTCAAGCTTGAAATACTCAGTCCAGTCGTAGAAGCTTATCGGTGTCAAAGGGAAAGCGTTCTTTAGCTCTTTGTGCCTTTTCCGAGAATAATGAAATCTGAATTGAGCATCGTACTTTGGATAGTCATCAGCCACGGTAAGATGATCACCAAAATCGATGAGGATGCTTCTATCTCTATAGCGCATGACAAAGCCTCGGCCCTTTCTCTTTAAGTCTTTTTTTACCCAGGTCAGTGACAAGCTCAAAATTGTGTCCCCAAAACAGCTTCTTCTCTCTTCTCAGCTTCATCGTCTCAAAGTCTCTGTCTCTCACTTTGTGAGCAACTCTCCATGTTTTGTCTCTTAGCCTTTTATGATGTACAAGAGCCGATTCACAATAGCCCCATTTATTGATGTTTCGTGCGAATCGGCCGAGCTCGAAATCGCTTGAGTAGTGAACAAAGTCAGGACAGAACACACATCTGTGCGGAAATCTTTCAATAAACTTTCTGCCTATGAGCCCAAAAGCTGAGGAGCAGCCTTTGATGTCCTGCCTGATACCAATGAGGCCGTCTGTATCAGGAAACTTCTCTCTCAGCATCTTTACAGCTTTTTCAATACAGCCTTTCTCAAAGATTAAATCATCAGAAGCATAGAACACAGCATCACCTCTTGCATACTGCAAAAGAGTATTCATAGACATGACAAAGTCTTTTCTACTTTTATTATAAATCAAACAAACAGGCAGCTTGGCAATAGTATGCAAAATGCTCTCATTGCCATCTACTGCTATGAATACTGAAATATCTTTATATGAGGAAGCTCTAAGGCTATTTACTGTAGCTTTTAATGTATCAAATCTATCAAATGTGCTTATCAGTACACTAACATGCATTGGATAGTCTCCTATAAGCTCTCTTGTACTTTTGCACTGTGTCAATAGCATGATAGTTTTGGAGCACCCATAATCTTGTTCTTTCTTGTATGTCGGCAAGCATAGCAGATGAATCAATCAGCTGTAGTAGTCTTTCTTCTAGTGTGTTTAGATTTGCAAATATGAACGGCACTTTCTTCACTCTGTTCAGCACAGCACAAGCAAAACAAGCACCCTCCAATGAGGTGCGATGCCAGTTGCCTGTAACTACATCATCAATAAGAATATGACTGCTCTGTTTTAGCTTGAGATTTTCTTTATAGCTTCTGCCTTCAATCCAGATGATCTCAACAGCCCGCTTTTTTGCAACTTCATCAAGAATTCTTTTAACTTCATAATAACCCTTGCTGCTGATATGAGTAGGTGGTAGCTTTGTTGTTGGTGCAAAAGCAATTCTCACTGTAGATGATCGTCTTATCGGTCTGTACTCATCAGGGTCAATTACATTAGGCAATGATGGTAGATTATACTCTTTCTCCTGCAATGGCTGATTGATAGTATAACAAGCATCTGCGATTTTCATGAGTTCATACCAGTTGCCGAGTCTAGGCACTGAATGAAACTGTGCGAGCACTTTCTGAGAGTTATGCAGTAGATTAAGCTCTCTGTGCCAGTAGTTGTTAACATGCCAGATATCTGCTTTTTTCAATGCTATAGATGCTGTGCCGTTCATTGAGAGCAATAGATGATAGGGGAATACTCTACCATCAGCATAACGGAAAGTCTGATTGATAAGAGATACATCTAAGTTAGTATACTTCTTCAGTGCTTTAAAC
>JAFCFJ010000026.1 GCA_017608705.1 Candidatus Pacearchaeota archaeon | reverse complement strand
GTATTGCAGGCTTTGCTCTCAACTGCTTCAACATTTTTCTCCAGTCGCTGGCTGTCATTTTACCTCAACTCCGAATTTTTCTTCTAAAAATTTTATTATTTCTTCCTTACTCACGCGTTGTTTTTTAGGTAACTTACCTCGCTTTATTTTCTTGAGCGCAACGCGCTTGCCAGGTTTGTAAAATGCTACGCTAACGTCTAGACCCATAACCCCTATGTCTCGTTGATATTCCATGCCAGGGATCTCTATATATTCATCTATGCCGAAACTGAATGTTCCATCACTTATCTGTTTCTTCTTGAGCTTCTTATCTATGGCTTCAAGCAACCGCGCGAGGAGCTGTTCTGCTTCCTTGCCACGCACAGTTACCATGGCACCAATTTCCATCTTGGGCCTTACACCAAGTGACGGAATTCTTCTCTTGGCCTTTCTCTTGCACGGCTTTCTTCCTGTAATAAGCTTGAGAAGTTTTACTGCGCGCTCCAATCTCTCGCCCGTAGCACCCATACTTACAACTACTTTCTCTATCCTTACCTCGCCCATTCCTTTTGCGATTTGTTCTTGTTTCATTCTATCGCCATTATATTTTTTGTCCATACGTTTATTTTCTCGCTCTGTGTAGCGAGTGTAGCAATTTGTTTGCCTCCCTCCTCACGCACGTCCTCAATCTTGCCTCTTTTCCCTATATGTTTACCACCAATAACCAATGCTCTTGCTTGTGGCTTGAGCTCTATTACAGATTTTATTTTCCTGCTCTCAAGATCGACAACGACAGAATCTCCAATACGGAGTTGTTTATCAACAATGAAGTTCATTCCATCAAAGAGATTTATCTGCGTTACACCTCCCTTCAATGTTTTTTTGCCTACGATCTTTGAAATCTTAACTCTTGCTTCCTTTTCGTTTATTTCTTCGAGCATAAATTTTCCTGTCTCGCTCAGCGTTACGCGATAATGCTTATTTATTGATGGGAAGCTTAACACGTCGTAAAGTTGTAATGGGAACTTCTCATCCTTCACCTTTTTCCAGTTCACGAATACATCATTGATTCTGAGCAATGTTTTTGCCTCTTTCCTCGTATCAGCGAACCCAAGCAAATCGCGTAGTGCTACAAGCAATGTTATCGCTTTTGTCTTGGAATGCGAGGGCACAGCTACAAATGTTGTGCCTTTCCTTGGCAAGGGCCAAGTTTTGCTCATTGCTTGTCTTTTGAGGTGCATTTTTTACTTACCTCCTTGTTTTTTTGATTTTGTTTCTTGTTTCTTTGAACCCGACTTCTTAGCTTGCTCTTTATCTTCTTTTGTTTTAGCTTTTTTCTTCTCTACAGCATTTTTTTCCTTAGCCTTTTCTTCTTTCCCCTTTGCCTTTTTCCTTTCTATGGCCTTGAGCCTTTCTTTATCATCGAGATTTAGCTCAACTATTTGAAGATTTGATGGGTCGAACCATACAGGTGCTTTGCTTCCATCCTTCTTTGTTATTGTTATGCCTTCTATTCTAACTTTCAGCCTTTTCAAACTCACTTCCTCTATTTTGCCTTCCTTGCCTCTGAAATTTCCTCTCATGACTCTAACTTTATCTCCTTTCCTTACTGGCAAACTTCTCGTCTTGTATTTTTCCCTTAATTGTTTGCTTAGATGTGCAGCCATAAGCTTCTGCCTTATATGCAACGGTGCTCTGGCTCTGTATTTTCTTTGCTTTCTTGGTTGCTTGCTACTTTTCCATTTCGTGCTGAATTTTTTCTTCATCTTATACAATTATGCTTGCTATCCTTGCTATGCTCGGCCATTTCTCAGCAACTTCGCGAGCGATAGGGCCTTTTATCTGCGTGCCCATTGGATTACCCTTTTCATCCTTGAGCAACACTACGGCATTGTCCATGAATGCTATTCTCTCACCTGTCTTGCGTCTGTATGGCATTCTCTGCCTCACAATAACAGCATCATATACCTTGCCCTTCATATCTGGCTTTCCTCTTCTTACACTCACTTTTACCCAGTCTGCTATGCCACATGACTGTTGCCTTCCTTTCTTCGTCTTTATTTTTTTCACGCTTACGATTCTAACAATTTTTGCTCCGCTATTGTCAGCTACATCCACGAGCGAGCCTATATTCAGGCCACGCGTAACTCTTGCAGCTATTGCCTTCATTTTTCACTTGCATCCTTTATTTTTTTGATAAACACGTGATGGATGAGCTTGCTCAGAGGTCTGCATTCTTGAACCTGCACGATGTCACCTATATTCACGTTAGGTGCCTGACAATCTGGCAGTCTTGCATGTATTCTCGTTTTCTTCTTCATGTAACGTTCATACTTACGTATGTAAACAGAGCGTTCGAACTCTATCGTTATGCGCTTTGGGAATTTTCTCACGACAATGCCTTCGAAGATTCTGCCTCTCGTTTTCAGTTTTCCATGGAACGGACACTTAATATCGTTACACTCATGCTTCTCGCTAACTTCTTTACCTGCTTCCTTTGCTCGCACTTTACTATCTTTTTCCTTCTTCATTTTTGCGAGTTTCTTGTCTGTAGTTTTCTTCTTTTCCTTTACCATTTTTATTTTTACTCTTCGATATTTTCCTCAGGGAAGCCTAACTTTACCAGTTCTTCTTTCACTTTTTTCCTGTGATCACCTTGCAATTCTATTATATTGTTCTTCACTGTTCCGCCGCATGCGACATACACAGGCTTCCTTTGGAAGTCCACATACAGGGCAAATTTCCATCTTTAACTTTGAGCATTAATAGCTGTGAGCAGGCGGGCAATAGCCTTTTTAATTTCTTTTATTCTCGTTTTTCCACCTTTTCTTGCCTCAACGCTTGCACGAATAAGCTCGAGCTTTAGTTCTTTAAGCTTCTCATGTCTTTCTTTTTTACTCATCTTTTCTATATCTTTCATTCTTAGCAATACCATCTTACCTATCTTGCTTTGTCTCAGCCTTTAATTTTTCAGCATTTTCTTTTATTTTTTCTAGCATGTTATCATCAACGGTTATGCGATCAGGAAGGAAAACATCTGGCCTCAAGATTGAAACTTTAACGCCGACTACGCCAGCAGGTGTTTTTGCTGTTGTCTGTGCATAATCTACTTTCTTACGGTCTTCACCAGTTTTCTTGAGATAGCCAGATGCAAAGCGCCATGTTCTTGCACGCTCTGCGCGATATGCAAATGCTTTGAAACGAATTGTGCCAAAACGCTCAAGAGCCATGGCAAGCCTCTCCGCTACTATCCTTGCGTCAAGATCTGGCTCGGATATTTCTTCAATTTCTACATATGGATTTTCAAGCTTGAACTTCTTTTTCAGTGTTTCAGTTAGCTTATTTATTTTCTCACCACGCCTTCCTATAACTATGCCTGGCTTATGTGTTCTTACGACAATGCGCTCGCCTACAGGCGTGTACTCGACGCGTACGCTACTAATAATACCCTTGCCTAAACTTTCCTGAACATATTCCTTTATTGCTAATTCATTCTTCTTGAACTCAACGAATTTTTTCTCTTCCATTTTAAGCATGAACCTTAAGCACTATGTGAGTTCTTTTCAAACGCCTGACGCCAAACCTTCTATATGGCTTGTATGGTCTTGCTGTTGTGCATTCGCCTCAAGTTGTTTCAGGAGCTTTAGTATGTACTGGCTTGTTTTAACAGGATATCTGCCAGACATTATCCTGCCCTTTCTATGGGGTAATTCACCTTTCATCGGAACTGCAACTTTTTTTCTTATCACACCATGAAGCAATTCTCTTGCCTGCTCGATTGTTTTACCTTTTATGAAAGCACAGACAGCAACAGCATGTTTCGTGCTTATCGGCAAACTCACGCCACGCGCTATTGCCTCTTCTTTTCTTGGCTTTATCTCTGCTTTCTCTTCCTTACCTTCCGCTTTTTCACCCTCTCCCGCCTTGCCTTTCTCTTCGATTTTTTCTTTCTCGGCCTTGGCTTTTTCCTTCTCTTTCATTTCTTCTTCTTTCTTCTCCTCTGCCTTCTCACCAGCCTCGTTCTCCTCGCTACCGCTATCCTTAGCTTCGATTTTTTCCTTCACTTCTTCCTTAGCTTTTTCCTTTTCTTTTGGCATTTTACTTCACAGATAATGCAGCTGATGAACGTGTGGCTCCTATGCCCGGAGCACCATGCTTAACAGGTTTTCTTGTAGGCGCGAACTCTCCAAGCCTGTGGCCAATCATATCAGGCTCTATTTTCACAGGCACAAATTCCTTTCCATTGTAAACATGGATAGTGTAGCCAACGAGTTTTGGCACTATTACCAGCTCGCGTGAATGCGTTCTTATAGGCTTGCCACGTTCAGCCCTTTTCTTACATTTTGCTATAAATTTCTCTATAACGTCAAAATTACGCAAGACGTAACGTCTTTCTCTTGCGGTAAGATATTTAGCAAACTCACGAGTATCCATTGCTTGCAATTCCTCAAGTGTCTTGCCCCTATATCTGAATTCACGTGCCATTTTACTTCTTCTTTCCTGTTCTTCTTGGCCTTATCAAACCGACCTTTGCTCCCGGAGGAGCATTACGTTTAGCAATCTTCGGCTTTATCCTCTTACCACGTCCAGAGCCGAATGGATGATCCACAGCATTCATTTTGACTGCAGAGGTTCTTGGCCATAGCTTGTTCCTTGCCTTCATTATATGATATTTCTTCCCAGCTTTCACTATTGGCTTTTCCTTCCTGCCATGTCCAGCGATTACTCCCACTGTAGCCCTACACTTCTCGTTGAATATAACTTGCCTTTTTGATGGCATTAAAACCTTAACAAGCCCGTCACCCTTGCTAACAACCATCGCGCTTGCGCCAGCAGCCCTAACAAGCTTGCCTCCGTCGCCAGGCTTTACTTCTATATTATAGATACGTGTGCCTATCGGTATGTCTCGTAACGGAAGTATGTTTCCTGGCCTAGCCTCGCCAGTAGCAATCTCTATTTCCTGGCCCTCAAGAGCCATATCGAAAGCCAAGTTATAGAAATTTTTGCCATCTACTTGCAGTTTTATCAAAGGTGCTGAATGGGCTGGTGAATTAAGTATCTTAACTATCTTAGCCTTACCTTCTGTGCCGAGCGGAGGGTAACCTATCCTATAGCGGTATGCCTTGGCCCTAACTCTATATGTAAGGCTTCCGTGCCCTCTTGCCTGTTGAATTATTCTTTTTCCCATTTTACATTATGCCAAGTTTTGTGGCTATGTCAAGAGCGCTATATTCTGGCTTGAGTTTTACATAGGCATATTTTTTATTTTTCTTTATCATGACATTCACTTTCTCCACTTTTACATCAAACAGCTTTTCTACTTGCTGCTTTATCTCTTGCTTTGACATCTGACGAG
>JAFCFJ010000025.1 GCA_017608705.1 Candidatus Pacearchaeota archaeon | reverse complement strand
TGTGGAGGAGAAGTATAACATAGATAAGAGCAAGATATCGCGCGAAGAATTCCGAAAGCTTTGCATGAAAGAAAGTGAAAAAGTAGAGAGGCTCTATGCTGACCGTGTTTTCAGACGTCTTGGTCACAGCTTTGACTGGAATTTGCTCTATACAACAATAAGCGAAAAGGCGCAGAAGGTAGCGCAGACATCATTCTTGCGGCTGATCAAGCAAGGAAACTGCTATCGGGCTGAGGAGCCTGTAATCTATTGTGTGAAGCACCAGACAGCATTGGCACAGGCTGAGGTTGAAGATGTAACACGAGAAACAAAACTCAACTACATCTTGTTTGACCTTAAGGACAGCAACAAAAAAATAGAAATAGCCACCACAAGACCAGAGCTGTTACCGAGTTGTGTTGGGATTTTCGTGCATCCTCAGGACAAGAGGTACAAGGAACTTGTTGGTAAAAAAGCAATAGTTCCTATTTTCGGTCAGGAAGTAGATATGGAAGATGAAGCAGTAAAGCAAGATTTCGGCAGTGGCATAGTAATGGTTTGCACGTTCGGTGATACAACGGATATAGAGTGGTGGAAAAAACATAAGCTTAAACTTATAATGTCAATAACAGAAGATGGAAAGCTTAATGAAAATGCTGGGGAATTCGCTGGACTAACCCTGGAAGAAGCAAGACAGGCTATTCTTGCCGAACTCGAGAAGCAAGGCCGGCTAGTAAAGCAAGAAACTATTGTTCAGAATGTCGGCACGTGTTGGCGTTGTGGCACGCCTGTTGAATTCCTTGTGATGAAACAATGGTTCATAAAGACGCTTGAGCACAAAGAAAAGCTGATAGAGATGGGCCGGAAGATAAAATGGTATCCTGATTTCATGCGTATTCGCTATGAAAACTGGGTAAAAAATTTGAAATGGGACTGGTGTATAAGCAGACAACGTTACTATGGTGTGCCAATTCCTGTATGGTACTGTGAAAAATGTAACGAAATAATATTGCCAGAAGAAAGCGAGCTTCCTGTTGATCCCACCACGGAAGAACGTAAATGTCCAAAGTGTGGCTCTACCGCTACACCAGACAAAGACGTGTTCGACACATGGATGACATCAAGCAATACACCAGAGATCGCATTGAGATGGCTCGAAAATCCAGAACTTTACAACAAGCTGACACCAATGTCCCTGAGACCGCAATCGCATGATATAATACGCACGTGGGCATTTTACACAATTCTCAAGAGCTTGTTGCTTTTCAATCGCGTTCCGTGGCGTGAAATCGTGATAAACACTTTCGTGCTTGATGAAAAGGGGAGAGGCATGAGCAAGAGCAAAGGAAATGTTGTTTGGGCTGACGATCTTCTCGAGAAGTATAGCGTTGATATTTTCCGCTACTGGGTCGGCACCGCAACACTTGGCTCTGACCTGCCGTTCAAGGAACAAGAGTTGATAGCTGGCAAGAAGTTTCTCACAAAACTGTGGAATGCTTCACGTTTTGCCATCTCGCACTTACAAGATTATAAGCCAAGCAATAAAGCAGAGCTCGAAGTGATGGATAAATGGATACTTGCAAAAAAAGACAAAATGCTTAGCGAGGTAACGAAGCTTTACAAGAGCTATAATATTGCTGAAGCAAAAAAACGTATCGAAGCATTTTTCTGGCGTGATTTCTGTGATAACTATCTTGAAATAATCAAAGACAGGCTTTACAATGCCGAAAGAGGCGAGAAAGCAAGAGTTTCTGCGCAGTATACACTATACAAAGTCTTGCTCACAATACTCAAGCTCATAGCACCAATCACACCGTTTATTACAGAAGAGATATGGCAAATATTCTTCAGACAGCATGAGCCAGAGATAAGCATACATGTAAGCAAATGGCCTGAAAAAGAAACCGCGAGCTATGACAAAGAGTTCGAGATAGGCGAGCTTTTCATAAGCGTGTTGGCTAAGGTGAGAAAGAAAAAAACAGAAGCAAGCAAGTCTATGAGAAGTAAAATAAAACTGAAGCTGGAGAAAGAAAAGCTCGAAAAACTGAAGCCAGCCCTGGCTGATTTGATGGCAGTCACAAATGCTCTCTCTATCGAAGAAGGTAGCTTCAATATCGAATTTGTAGACTAAAAAGCAGCCATTTATTTTTCAGCCAAGCCCGAGTCTGACCAGCAGCTTAGCCGCTATCTCTTCGAATAATGGTCTATACGGCCTATGATAAACAACTACTGGTTTGAGGTTGACTGTAGCTTCGATAAACTTTTTATCATAAGGGATTTTTGCCAAAACATCTACGCCTATGCTTGCCAGCTCTTTTTCTATTTCAGCGCTCAACCCTGTGTTAATATCATAACGATTGATGATGACGCTAACAGGCAAAGCAAAATGTTTTGCAAGCGAGAGTGCGCGTGTTAAGTCATGTAAAGCAGCAGGAGTAGGCTCTGTAACTGCAACAACATAATCTGCATTGCGCAATGAAGCAATAACAGGGCAACCTATTCCGGCTGGAGCATCAATCAATAATAAATCCGCATGCTCTTTCATCGCGTATTTCATAGCTTCTTGCCTTAACTCTGTTACGATTTTGCCACTTCCGCTCTCGCCTATCTCGAGCTGGCCGGTAACAACATAAAAACCATAGCTACTCTTGCCTATACCAATCCTGCCGTTCTTCACTTTCTCAAGCACAATAGCACCATAAGGGCAAATTTGCATGCAGGCACCACAACCTTCACATGCGAATTTATCAAAAACAGGAATCCTCTCTTTGGCATTCCACGAAATTGCTGAAAAAACACAAGTGTTAAGGCATTTCTTGCAATGCCTACATTTTTCTTTCACCAGCCTTGCCTTCTCGCTTGTTTCTATTTCCTTCCACAAGAACATGTCAGGAGTCATGCCCAATGCCAGAGCAAGGTTTGGCATATCAACATCGCAATCAACAGCAACAAGCTTTGCTTTTGATAAGAGCACAAGGGCTAGACTGCTCGTTGTCATTGTCTTTCCAACCCCACCCTTGCCAGAAAGCACCACAAGAGTCTTAAGATTCTTAACCATTTTCTCCTCTTAGCTCTTGCAATGTTTTAGCATGCATTTCCTCGACAAAATCCGCCAGCCTTGCTATGCTTTCATGCATTATGGCCTCGCCTTTGCTATATGTCACAACAAACTCGCGCTTGTAAGGGATCTCTGCAACAATCTCAATGCTATGCTCCTGCGCAAGCTCTTCGATAAGTGCTTTATTGCCAACATCCGCTTTATTCAACACCAAAAAGGCTTTGAGACCAAGAACCTTGCAAAGATGTAAAGCAAGATTTGCATCATGCTTACCAAATGGTGTGGGCTCTGTAACAACAAAAACAAGATTCGTATCGCGTAAGGCAGAGATTACATTGCAGTGCATTTTCATAGCGTGGAAATGCAAATTTCTTGCATGCATTCACAACAGGACTTGCCTCCTCGTTGCCAATTTCTGTCTCAGCAAAAATTAAACTTAGCTTGTCTTTCTTGCTCTTGCCTTCATATATTGTGCCTATTTTTTTCTTATCTGGGATTATTGCGCCAAAAGGACAGGCATGATAGCATGTCTTGCATCCGATACACTGTTCAGGAATAATCACAGGAAACTCGCCTTTGACAAAAACAATCGCATTTTCTCTGCATGCCTTACTGCACAAGCCACATTTTCTGTATGCCAAGCAGTAAAGCATCGTTAGGGCATTCAACATCAAGGTCAAGGAGTAAAACCTCATGTCTCTTTGCCAGTTTTGATGCTAACGCCGTAGCTACAGTGCTTTTCCCAGTACCACCTTTGCCGCCAGTAACAGCAAGAACATAGGGCATTTCAGATCTTTGATTTTGTAGCTTGTTTCATTCTTGAAAGCTCTCCACGCAGTAATTTTTCAACTGCATCCAATGCTCTCTCGCTACCAACATGATAAACATCAATCATATGATCTCTTGCTGTATGAAAAGCAATTTCACCAATTTCTTTTGTGATTAGTGTGTTGATTTTCTTGTTTACAAGAAAGTGAATTGCTGCTAAGCCGGCACGAACAGGCTTTGTAAAATATGGATTCTTCACTATACTCAACTTTGTTACCTTTCCTTTTTCAGCTTCAACAATCATGTAATACTTGCTCCTGCCAAGATGTTCTGCAACCATCGCTTGCTTGCTTTTTTCATTTATAGGGATAGCTATCCTCAGCCTTGTGGGCTGTTGTGGCTCAATATGGATTGTAAAGCTTTCTATCTCTGGAACTTCTCGCTTAACCCTCTGCTCAACCTCATCACTTATTTCATGCGCTTGCTTTACATTGATTCCCGGCCTTACAGCCAATTCCACCTCGCCAAACACAAACGGCCCAGATTTTCTCAGCTTAAGACTCTTGACAGCAGTAACATGTTTTGCTCCACGCAATATTCTCATCACCCTAGCCTCGAGTTCAACAGGGCTTATATCCATCAAGGCAAACACAGCATTTTTGCCAGACTCGAAACCAATACGCAAAATCAATAACGAGATGAGCAGGCTAACAATGCCATCTGCATAGCTAATACCAAAATTCGCAAGGAGTATAGCGATGAAAACAGCAAGAGAACTTATAACATCTGTTATGCGTTCTCGTGATGCAGTAATAAGTAGTTGCGAACCGATGCTCTTGCCTATTCTTGTTAAGTACAAGGCCACAAAAGCTGAGGCAAAGGCAGAGATAAATGCTGTAAGCAAGGCAAGAAAAAATAAAGACATCTTGGTAGCTGTGAAAAAACTTTTTACCGCTTCGATGCCAAGCTCGACTGCACCGTAAATTATAATCATGGAAACAAATAACGTAGCTAAGGATTCTGCTTTATAGTAGCCATATGGAAACCTCTCATCTGGCTTTCTCTGC
>JAFCFJ010000024.1 GCA_017608705.1 Candidatus Pacearchaeota archaeon | reverse complement strand
CTGATGTTCTTCTGAGCTGTGGTCATCTTCTCAACCCTAGCGTAGGTCTTCATCACGCTCTCATCAACTATATAGTCGATGAATCGATCAGCTTCTTCTTCAGTTAAAGAAATAGTCGGCATAGAGATAAGGTTAAAGCTTTTCCCAACTTTAAATCGGGAAAGCAAATCTTTTGTGCTTTTCATTGTTTAATCCTCCTGTGAAATGAGTGAAGGCCACTTTACCCCTTTGTCTTTATCTTTGTCATCATCATCTTGGCTGTCAATGCTTTTCTTGATACCTTTCATCTTCTCTAGCTTTTCTACTCTCTCTTTCAGCTGCTTGATTAGTTCTTCTCTCTCTTTCTCTTTCTGCTCTTTCTCTTTTTCAATTCTTTCCTGTTCAGCCTTTTCTAACTGCTCAAGCTTTTCTAACTTTTTCACTACCTCAGGTGGTAACTTTTCACCCTTGGTGACGTCTTCTTCTTTCTCTTTGATTAAGCTTTCTATGATTTCAAGCGCTTTTCTGAGCTGTTCTATTGTAGCTTTAGAGAGCTTGCGTCCGGCTTTTTCCACATCTGTGAGCTCTTCAATGATATCTTCTGACTTAGCCGCAGGGTAACTGTAGCCATATGATGCATATTTTGTCAGCGTTTTAATCGCTTTTAACACATCTGCTGGGTATACATCTTTGTACTTGTTCAAGATATTCAAAGCGCCCTGAATAGCTTTGATTGCTTTTTCATCAAGCTTTCCGGCCTTTGCAATATCTTCTTCAGAGAGTTTGAATTCTTCATCATCTTCACCCATGAAAGATTTCAGAAGTTTAATAAATTCATCCATTTCTTTTCTCCTTTTGATAATGTAAAATTTCTTTCGATTGGCAGCATTATCCACAAGTGAAATTTCTGCCACATCGAGATCTTCCAATTTACGTGGCATGGTCTTCTTAGACCTCCCGTCTTATTGAAGTATAAGCTTGAATCCCCTCTTGCTTTGTCTCAAACGAGGCATTCATAGACGTAATGAGCATTGAAAGACTTGAACACTGAGCATAGCGAAAGTAAGTATTTCCTCATTCATCAGTTTCAATCTCTCAATCTCATTCTGATATTAATATACAAAGCAATTAATTACTTTGTCAAGGTTGTTTTGCTTCACTTGCTCTACCACCCATAGAAAAGCCTGTCAGTTTGCCTGACTCTACAAGCTGCCAAATATTGTTATTGGTAACTTTTACCATGAGCCACCAAGAGCCAGCTTTTACAGTCTTGCCGCCTTTCTTGATATCTGTCTCCGGCTGAAAGCACTCTATAATCGGAAAATAATAAGCTTGGCCTTTATGATTGACCCTTATTCTCTTTGGATCTTTTGAATATTTTTCCATGAATCTCTCTATCGCTTTTTCAATCTCTTCTGCATCCGTATAATCGCCTTGAGAATCTACAGTCTCCGGCTCATAGACAACACCGCCTACTAGATGCTTCTTCCTATCAATCTTTAGGATTTTCAAACCAAATGATTTAAGAAGCTCTTTTCTTAGTTTGTCTTTTACATTCGGATTCGTATTGTCTTTGAAACGTTTCGCAGCTTCTCCATTCTGTACTTCTTTCACAGAGTCGACATCATCAAATCCCCCGGAATGTTCTTTATTGTCCGGACTTATCCACTTTCTGAAATGTTCTTTACAGAACCATGCATGACCCATACCGTTAGCCCAAAGAACCTCGTAAATAGGAGGCTTTGAGCATTGCATGCATTTTTCTCTACTGTGTTTGCTTTTCTCTGCTTCTTTTTTATGATCGTCATCTTTGAGCTTGCTCATCATCCAGACTCTTTCTTTATCGCCAACAGGCACGAAAGCAAAAAGCCAGTTGCCATTGAGAAAACGAGCTTTTGAAAAATGAAACTTCTTTGCATGCTCTTCAGCATAATAGAGAAGCCAATTGAAAGTATCGATTCTTATCATTGCACCCCATTGATTTGCAGTTGCTCCTGGAGTTCCAGGTTTGAAGAATGCTACTTTTTTCGCTCCCGCTTCCATCCAGCCTAGAGGACCACGCACTACTTCTGTCTCTGGCTCTCCAGCTCTGCTCTGCTTCCATGGTGCTCTGAGTTTTTTTTTGCCTTCTTGCAGCTCTTTCAACTTTGGCAAACCTTCAATGTTACCGATAAAGATTTCAGCACCCTGCCAGGAATTCTCTTTGTTCCTTCTGAGTCTGAGGTCAATATGAGCACCATGATTACCGATGGTTCGAATAAGTACCGCTTTGAGTTTGTCAATATCAGCCCTTGCCATCATTAACCGGTTGCTCTCTTCTTTCAATTTATCTGCTTCCTCTTCAGTCAAACCCATGATATGAATTTGGGCAATGCCGGTGCCGGAGTCACCCTCTTTGAAGCTGATGTTGCCGATTTCTTCTTTCTCTACATAGCCAGCACCAGGACGCTCTAGCCTTCTCATTTCACCGCCACATTTCGGACATTTTATTTCTCTACAGTGAGTATCTGATTCGATGGTATAACCGCATTGCAGACATTCGCATACATACATCGCTTTTGTTCTTCTTAGTCTTGATAGAGCTATAGCCTGCTCTTTCGTAGTGAGAGCAGTACCGGCTGATTTCATAGAGCGTACGAGTGGATTATCCCAACTGAACACATCTTTTTCTTTATCATAACGGACTTCAGCAACTGCAACTTCAAGGATATCCCCAACTTTCGCATCAATCTTTGTTGCATAAGTTCGCCCTATCGGAATGTTATTTTTAAGAGCACAGGTATAGATATAGCCACCGCCTTTTTTCGCTTCTTTGTCAGTAATCTTTACTCTAAGCTCTTTGAAGTTTTTGAATTTTGCCCATTCCGAAGTCTTGCCATCAAGAGGATACTTTGAATTGATAACCTTGAGCATTGCCCCTTCGGAATGCTCTACTGATGAGCATTTCTTCACGGCTGCAAAAAATTTATCTTTTGTCTTGGCTATTATCGGCTTCACTCTGTGTAAGAGCAACTCATCAATGCCTGAAAATACTTTATCTAGATATTTTTGCCGCTCTTCCCAAGGCAGTTCATTCAGAGCTTTATCATCAAAATACAAACAATCAAATACCTCGATCTCAGCCTTAAATGGCTTAGGGTTCTTAGTCATCAAATAAGTTGGCATGTCACGTCTTTCTACTTTTTTGCCATCTACATAGACGAGAAGTTCACCATCAAGAATGCAGTTCTTTTTGATGGTTTTGATTTTGACCATATCGCCTTTCTTATGTACCTGGACTCTGAAGCCGTCATATTTCACCTCAACAGCAACTCCAGGTTCTGGAATATAGCCCTGAGCCCATGTTGTCCAGAGAGCTTCGATGTCAGCAAATTCATAAGCGCCATAACCGCCCCTAGATTTAAGGGGAGTAAAGGCACGCCCGAGAGTTAGAGTTTTCTTTTTAACTTTTGCTTTAGGCTTTATCACCTGGCCATCATGACCTATTTCAATCCCCATCTCTTTTGCCTCTTTGAGATGGGCCTCGGTGGTCTTCCCTATGTGAGTGAAGATTATCCTATCCACATTTGCCTCTTTAGCTTTTTCCCAGCTATCAAGAACGGCTGCATGACCTCCAACTTTGCCTGCAAATATGATCGGCTTTGACCAGGCCGAGCCTTCAAGTATAGCAATATCTGCATCCCTAACTTGCTTTGTGGGAAATTCAAAGAACTCAGGAGCATAGATAGTCTTAGTGCCATCGACCAGAATTTCGTAGCCGTAAGTATCATGGGAAGTGTGCTTGACTTTGAACGGAGTTATTTTCAGCCCATCTTTTGATACGAACTAAAATGTCAGTAAGCTCTCCAACATCTTTTGGTTTTATATCCGGGCCCGCATCGATTAATATCCTCTGGTCCTGATATTCAATAAGCAAGCATTCATCTTTTCTTGGTGAGTCAAGCGCTCCAGTCCCTATTAGAGTCAGCTTAAGTCCAGACTGCTTCTCTACTTTCTGGCTCTCTCTGATTTTTATCCTCTTTGTCTCAGCTTTGCTCCTCAATACCAGGTCAAAAAGCGGTATATATGAACTATGCGGGCCTCTTGGTGAATAGACGAAATGAGGCAGCTTTTTTGTCTCTTTCTCTAAGAGCCTACCAACTTTGAGCTCAAGCCCCTCATCTCTGTTTGAAGAACTGTCTCTAACTATGATATCAATATCTTGTGCCTCCGTTGGTGACTTGACGAACGACCCAGCAATTGCAAGATAATTTTCTACAACAACAACATCACCAAGAGTGCCAACATCAAGCCCCCCAAACATTGCTTTCCTAAACACCTCGACATCAATATCAGTAACCTTTGCATGAGTCAGATTTCTATCCTTCATCTCTTTCACTAACAGCTTATACTTTTGCAGAAAATCGCTGCGGCTCAAAGTGCCAACTCTTGTGTTTCTATTGCCTTTGAAGTTCTTGTTGTACAGTTGTACGAACCTGAGCCTCAGGCTGTAAAGCTCTCTGTCAGGCACTTCCTTCAATTTATTCGCTGTTATTTCTTCTATTCTCATTATTTTATCTCCCTGTAGCCTTCTTTATGTCCGCATTTCGAGCGTGGACATTTGAGCATCTTCTTAAATCCTTTGCGCCTTATAGCACAGCATGCTGGTAGTATCACCATCCTGCCTCCACATTTCGGACACAGCTTTTCTGCTACATGCACCATCAATAATTATAAGTTGTCCTATTCGCCCATATCTTATTGAGCTTAGCACAGCCGTTTGCATATAGAATGCTCAAGGGATTGCCGTTTCCGTCGTAAGACACTTTCGTAATTCTGCAGACCGGTTGCAGCACCCTGTTCTGGTCACATGGAGCGAACTCACCGATATACTCTGGATACCAGTCTTTTCCAATCGGAATAAAGGTCATTCTGACTGCATATTGTCCAGAACTAACATGAAACGGTATTGTTGTTCTTGCCATTTTTACCTCCTTATGCTTTCCTTAGCCAGATAGCTATTAAATGTTCTGTATTTAATATCGTAGCCCCAGCTGGGAATGAATCTGGTAGAGACCCGTATGTGCAGCTTACTTTATAGTGCGTTGCGCTCCCAGCTAAAAAATTACTCCAATCATATCCAAGCAACATATAATTCAAGACTGAATAGTTATTATGATAACTCAAAACGCTAACAGTTAAATTGCTGTCTCCCTTAGTATTGATTGCCAGCCAATAAAGACCCGGCGGTAGCTCCTCAGAGATTGCTTCTTCTTTTTGGCCTGTAGTGCTAGAACAATCTATTTCAGCCGTCTGCACCACGAGGCTTGACGGATAGACATCTTCATCATTATAAATTCCAAGACGTGCTGCTCCATTTGTCTGTGCGACTACGAGATTGAAAGCAATCCTATCGAACTCTTGCGTGACTGGTACAATAAATGGCATTGCATATATATAGTCTCTTGAAAGACTCATTGTGCTCAAATCTCTGTCTCCCCAATACGTGTAGTATCTTCCAGAACGCCTAAAGCTCCATGGCGTTATTATATCCCCTCCTCCATCTCCTGCTTCATAATAGTCCATTTTCCCTGTTATTGGATTAAATTTATATGGCATTTTTCACCTCCATTTTTTATGATGCTGCAACCCAAGTACATTCACATCCCGGGTGAGCCTCTGCATCTATCGACCTGGCCATATCGGTACTCACCACCCGGCCATTTATATTTTCCATGCACCACTCACAAGAGTCTGGACTTGAAACGCCTTCCACCTTCCCTATTCCTATTTGTTCAAAACCTTGAAAAACTCCTTCATTAAGAGCTCGACGAGTCTCAGTTCTTGCTATCAATTGAGTCCGATATCTATGCAGTCTATTAGCATATCTCTCTACCAATGAAGCAATCTTCTGCTCTGGCAGCGCCTGCTCCTCCAACAAAGCCCTGTATTTTGCTACAGCTCCAGCTTGACGAGACGTCAATCCGACAATAGGCCGCAGCTCTTTTGCAATCTTCTGAATGCTCTTGCCGTAGTCAATGCCAGCCTTGACTTCCTGTCTTATCGCTTTTTTCATCTCTTCTATCACCTCAGTCACCAGCTTTGCCGTATGCTTTTCAGCCCACTTGACTGCTGGAACACCAAGCACATCAAAGCGTGGTTCTGCTTCCTGTTTGATTACCTTCCTCTCTACCACAGCCTTGCCGCCTTCAGCAAGAATCTTCAAAAGCTCCGGCTTCAAGATTCTTTTGCCTTCTTCTATTATCGCGTCCCAGTCAGCAAGCTGCTCTGTGAATGTCTCTGGCTTTCTTGCCTTCACTCTTATCAAACCTCTCTGTAGCTGTTTTCTCATGTACCTCATAAACTCATTAACTTTTGGAGTCAACTTTCTCTCATTCAGCCTTCTGAGCCGCTTGGCATTTGTATATGTTCTCTTGATAGACTTCTGCACTATGTCTTTCATTGAGTCTCTCAGTCTTTCTAAAACCTGCATCTCTTTAATGTCTCTTCTTTGTTGTCGGAATAATCATCTGTGGCCTTTCTATCACTCCCCTTGCTCTTTTTGCCTCTCTCTGTCTCTTCAAATCTTCAAACTCTTCATCGGTCATGGTGCTGATATAGGTGATGTTTGTGTCATCATTCACTGGTATAAGTATCTTATGGTTTCCC
>JAFCFJ010000010.1 GCA_017608705.1 Candidatus Pacearchaeota archaeon | reverse complement strand
TGTAGCTGTCCTCGTCATAGCTCATTTGCTTGAACTCTATTGCTTCACCGACCTCAAATATCTCACCATCCTTTGGCAGCACTATTAGTGCATGTGGCCTGGCGTTGTTTTCTTGGCCTGAAACTTTGAGATTATTAGATATGTATTCTCCTGACAGCCCGTCTACTGTCGCTATGAAATAATATGTGCCTGGCTCAGATGCAAGCCATGTGACTGGGCCAACTGCGCTTAACTGTGCTACTTTGGCATCACGTAAAAATCCATCTTTATAGATAGTGTAGTTTATCCTCCTTCCACTTATTCCAGTTCCTTCAACCTTGAGCATAACCCTATCATTCAAATCTGTCTGGCTTATATTTTCGCCGAGCATATTTGCCCAATATACATTAGTCACGGCAACACCAGGTCTGCAACAAACAAGAATCTCATAATCTTCTCTGGATGAAAGATGCGCGTTTGTTCCTGCACTTAATGACATAACAAGTTTTTCGCCCTGGGCTGTGTCACACCCGGCTGTCTTTGGTCTCCACATACATACAAGATCGCCGTAGCACACCTTGATTGGGTAGTTGTTTAGGCCTGCTACGCAATACTTTGCATTTTCACTTTCAGCTTCTATCTTTTCATCACCGATCTTTACGTAATCTATGTAGAGGTTCCTATCTTGGTCCGGGCCATCGCCATAAGCATCATTTATGAACGAAACAACAATCTCGCCTCCGGTTATGTCAACATTACTTGCAGTATACTCTTTCCAATCTGCACTCGACACATTCCATTCATGTATAACATTACCATTAACCTTTAGCTGCATAACTGGCCAATCATTATAATACTGGCCTTTTGCTTTTATCACTACAGTTTGCGTTCCACTCTTGCTCGTTTTGAAATACATGTCACCGTTCCATGGCATTTCTCCTTTTATTTGCGTTCCGAGAAAACATCCTTTTGCTTCAGCATGCGCATTAGTTTCTGCACTCAGCACAACCACTTCATTTTCAGCTATATCATATGTTATCTTGCATTCATGAGGATTTGCTCCTTCATACTTACTCCCAAAAATCTCGCTATAGCAAATCTCAACTCCATAATTACTTTGATTCCATAATTCAGCATGCGCATTGCTTTCGCTTGATAATTTCATGATCAAGTCATCATCACCGTACGGGCAGGCGGCAAGAACATAGGTGGCGAGAGAAAAAGTTAGTACAAATGCGAATAAAGACAAAATACTTATCTTTGAAAATTTTCCTCTTTTCATTATACTGAGTTATGCTTCGCAGTTTATAAAGTTTTTTGCCTCAACCCTAACCTTTCATCACAGCTATCGGCTTTAGCCTAGCTACCAGCTTGCCTATGCCAAGCTCATGGCTAACACGCACCACCTCATCAACATCCTTGTAAACTGCTGGCGCTTCTTCAGCTATACTTTTCCACGACCCTGCCCTAATCTCTATGCCAGCATTGGCAAGTTCCTCCTTGACTTTTTCACCACGATACATTCTCAATGCTTTGGAACGGCTTGCTACACGTCCAGCACCGTGAGCTGTCGAGCCAAAGGTAATTTGTTCAGCTTGCTTGGTGCCAACTAACACGTAACTTGCAGTTCCCATGCTTCCAGGAATTATTACAGGCTGTCCTATATCTCTGTAGGCAGAAGGTATTTCTTTACGGCCAGGCCCAAAACTGCGGGTTGCGCCCTTGCGATGAATGCATAGCATTTGCTTCGTGCCGTCTATTTCATGCTCCTCAAATTTAGCTATGTTATGACATACATCATACACAACATCTGCCTTGAGGTCAGGGAAAAATTCTTGCAAGGCTTCACGAACCCAATGTGTTATTAATTGTTTGTTGGCAAAAGCAAAATTGGCTGCAGATGCCATAGCCTCGTAGTACCTTTTACCAAGCTCACTTTTTATGGGAGCATTTATGAGTTCCCTGTCTGGCAATCTTGCAAATCCATATTCCTTTTCCATCAGCTTAATATAATCGCTTGCTACCTGGTGGCCTAGACCACGAGAACCACAATGAATCATAACCGTAACTTGGTCTTGCTTCAAACCAAAAGCACTCGCTACCTTCTCATCATATATCTGTTCAACGTACTGCACTTCGAGAAAATGATTGCCAGCTCCGAGACTACCTAGCTGGGGCATACCTCTAGCTATTGCCCTCTCGCTTACCTGGCTTGCATCAGCACCTTCTAGACGACCTTCTTCCTCAGTATGCTTATAATCCTCTGACTTGCCATAACCTTGGCCCACAGCCCAACGTGCCCCTTCTTCAAGCACAGCTTTTATCTCTTGCCTGCTCAGCCTGATCCTGCTGCCACGACCAACACCACTAGGCACAGCACGGAATAAAGCTTCAATGATCTGGCTTTTTTTTCCTTCGACCTCTTGTCTTGTAAGATTTGTGCGCAACAGCCTTACACTGCAGTTGATATCATAGCCAACACCACCCGGTGAGATTACACCGTTGTCAAGAGAAAATGCGGCGACACCACCTATAGGAAAACCATAACCTTCGTGCGCGTCAGGCAACGCAATAGCATAACGCTGAATTCCGTTCAGGAAAGCCACATTACGTGCTTGTAACAACGTGCGGTCTTCTTTTATTTTGGCAAGTAGCTTTTCGCTAGCAAAAATTCTTGCAGGAACTTTCATCCCTCCTTGTTTCGGAATCTCCCACTCATAGTCAGAAATCTTTTTCAGCTCCATTGTAATGCTAATATAAGTTTAAGAGTTTAAATAAGTTTCTTTGAAAATTTAAATTTTTTTATTCGTATCTCAATGCTCTTACAGGCTCTAACATTGCAGCTTTCAGCGTAGGGGCTAAACCGCTTATAGTTCCGATTACGAAAGAAAAAATGACGGCATAAAAAAGCAGGGCTGGTGAAACAAATGGTTTCAGAAAAACTATGCCTGCTTTCATAGCAATATATGACACAGCGTAAGCAATGCCAAGGCCGAGAGCTATGCCGATGATACCACCAACAACACCAAGGAGGCCTGCTTCTACTAAGAATATAAGTGCTATGCTACCACGACTTGCCCCAACAGCCTTCATCACACCTATTTCCCGTGTTCTTTCCAGCACCGCTGTATACATAGTATTAGCTATGCCCACCCCACCAACAAACAATGCTATAGAAGCAATACCTACAAGCACAGCACTTATCACTGCAAGGATTACATTGAAAGAACCAAGAATCTCTTGAAATGTTTGTACTTCAAAATTTTCCTCTCCTTCTTTAACACCACGTAACTTTCTTAACTCTTTTTTTATTTTTTCCGCTACTCTCTCTGGACTCACACCTTGCTTCACTTGCACAATGATTGTATTGAAATCTTCCTCATCAAAAATTTCTTGTGCTGCCTTGAGTGGGATCCAAATTGTTGAGTCGTCTTCTGGATTGCCTATTTTGCTTAATAAACCTACGATCTCAAAATTTTTACCTTCTATCTCTATCTTGCTTCCAAGCTTCAGTTTTTTTCCGAGTAAATCTTTTTTTGTCCATAGATCATAGCCTGCTACTGCTTTGTACTTGTCACTACTTTTTAGCTTTCTTCCTTTTTCGATTTTTATTTGCTGCACACTTTCTATTAATTCTTCTCCTGCTTCAATGTCCATTCCACTCACCCAGGTATAGGATGTTTTTTTTCCATACTTCACCTTTGCCATTTTATATACCATTCCTACAACACTTTTTACCTCGCTAATTTTCTTTATTCTATCAATATCCTTTTGAGTAAGCTCTGCAGGGCCAAGACCCATGAAACCTTCTTTAGATGTAACAACGATCTTGTCGGTGCCAAGCTCTTCGAACTGCTCAACTATCGCTTTTCTCATTCCATAGCCAAGACTAAGCAGGGAAATTATTGCTACCATGCCTATAGCTATGCTTATTACTGTAAGCCACGAACGTTTTTTTCTTGCAAGAAGGTTGCGGAATGCTAGCCTAAGTTGCGCTATCATTCTAACCTACGTAATGCCTCTATTGGATTTAGTTTTGATGCCTGCAGTGCTGGCACGAGACCAGAAAGCATGCCGAAAATAAACGAGAAGGCTAGCATGCCAAAAAGAAACAAAGGATTAAGATAAGCTTTGAAAATGGTAATGCCGCTAGCCACTATTATTCTTTCAGCTGCTAAAGAGATTGCTATTCCTATGGATACTCCTAGTAGGCCGCCAATGAGGCCTAGCATACCCGATTCTATCAGGAAAAGTAAAGCTATCTTCCCGCGACTTGCCCCAACAGCCTTCATCACACCTATTTCCCGTGTTCTTTCCAGCACCGCTGTATACATAGTATTAGCTATACCTACACTTGCTACCAGGAGAGAAATTGCTGCTATTGCAATTAGCACTATATTTATCATAGAAAGCATCTTGTTTAATCTTTCTATGGTCTGTCTTGATGTTTGCACGCTGAAATCTTCTTCTCCTTCCTTTACATTCCTTTCCTTCCGCAAGGCTTTTTCTATCGCTTTTACTACAGAATCAACATCGAAACTTTCATAGCTCAGAACGAATATTACAGAGTACTCTTCTCTTCCGAAAATCTCTTTTGCATCTTCATAGCTTATTCTAATAAATTCATCGTGGATTCCTGTTCCTGCTTTCTTCTGCACACCTACAACCTCAAACTCTACATCATCTATTTTTATTTTGTCTCCTGGCCTAATTTTGCTTTCAAACCTCTCGTTTGCTACATTGTACCCAATTACAGCTTTTCTTTTCTCACTTTGCCTTAACTCTCTTCCA
This sequence comes from Candidatus Pacearchaeota archaeon, assembly GCA_017608705.1. GTDB lineage: Archaea > Nanobdellota > Nanobdellia > Pacearchaeales > GW2011-AR1 > JAFCFJ01. The sequence continues at coordinate 12,291 of JAFCFJ010000010.1, read as the reverse complement.
TTCTCTATTTCAAGAAATTTTGTTGCTTTGATTACTTCCATAGATTTTTTGTTAAGAGTAAAACCCCATACAGGCAGGTACTCATTTTCATTACGAAAACTTACTTTCGCTGTGTCACTGAGGATGCCAACACAAGCTTTTACACCTCTTACCCCACAAACAGTCTCAAAATCTTTTTCATAGAATTTTGATGTAGAAATTGCAGAGCCCATTGGTCCAAATTTTGCATTTCCTGGCATTACCAAAATCCGATTTTTTCCAAGTTTTTCCAGTTCGTAATTAATAGTATACTGCATTCCACCGCCAATAGATACAAGTGCTACTACTGCGGCAATTCCTACGAAGATACCCAATAGTGTGAGGAAACTTCTAAGTTTCCTTTCTTTCATATTACGGAAGGTAAGAATAAGTATGTCTTTTAGCATCTTTGGCTAAACTTTTTTATTTTCTATTCTTTCTTCTTGGAATGTTTCCTTTTTCTTATGAAATAAACGAGCAGGACGATGATTACAACAATAAGCAATATTTTTTTGGTTTGACTTTCTGGGCTAATTTCTTTTATGCTGTAAATCTTCAATTCCGGCATGAGCTCTTTTTTGTGTTGTTTGTTCATTTCATCTCTATATTCTAATATCAGAGGCAACTTTACGCTTGTTTCTTTTGTTTTGAGTTTTATCAAGAAACTGATTTCTTCAAAATCGTCACTCTCGAGATCACCAACATATTTCTTTCTGCTCGATAGTATCTCATAATCTTTGCTTTTTTTTAGTTCTGCTGTAAGTAGCTTGGCTTTGCTCAGCCCTTTATTGGCAATGCTTATCGTGACTTCTCCTGCCCTCTTTTCCTTGTATAGCTCACTATCCGATACATACGCTATCAGTTCGGGCTGTCCAGCCATGATAAGCGTAATTTCCCTCGTTTCATTTACAACATCTCCTACGCTATTGAGATAACTTATGCTAAGCTTTGCAGTATAAACACCCGGTTCAGCATCTGGCAAGGCAAGAACACGGAAATAAAGATCCAATGTTTCATATGCCTCTATCGTCCTTATTTTTTTGTAAGGAAGTTCGCCTATTGCTGGAGCGAAGCTTTCAGGTAGTTCTAGGGCTACAACAACATCACGAAGAAAGTATTTGTCTATATTTTTAATTTTGATTTTAAGCAGAGCTTCATTTCCGGGAGCTACTTCTGATGGCTCTATCGTGATATTCTTTATATACAATACCTTACCATATTCAAGCAGGTATTGTCTTTCTATGTCAAGTTCTGCCGATGCTACACCAGAGAGAATTATTGCAGTAATAAGCAAAAACATAATTACACTTTTTTTCATGTTTAAGAATAAACATTGTTTCTTTTTAAATCTAACCACCCCCAACTATTTTTCCATCTCTTATCTTTATTATTCTTTTTGCATTTTTTGCTATATTGATATCGTGTGTTACAACTACAACGGTTTTTCCATCCTTGTGAATTTCTTTGAAGAGTTTGAGAATCTCTTCACCGCTTCTCGTATCAAGGTTTCCTGTTGGCTCATCAGCAAGGATTATATCTGGATCATTGGCGAGTGCTCTTGCAATCGCAACTCTCTGCTGTTCACCACCGCTTAGCTGGTTTGGCCTATGGTATAGTCTATGGCCCAAACCGACCCTTTCTAGTAGCTCCTTTGCTCTTTTCATCCTCTCTCTTTCGTTTTTACCCTGGAATAGCATTGGTAGCATAACATTTTCCAGAGCGTTAAGTGTTGGAATGAGGTTAAAAAACTGAAACACAAATCCAATTCTTCTCCCACGAATTCTTGCCATTTCATTTTCGCTCAGTCGTGATACCTCCTTGTTATCAAGCCAAACTTTACCTTTTGTCGGAGTATCAAGACAACCCATAATATGCATACATGTGGATTTTCCAGAACCACTTGGCCCAATGATGGAAACAAATTCTCCTTGTTTTATCTTTAGAGATATACCGCGTAATGCCTCAACATGGGTTTCGCCGAGCTTGTAAATTTTCCACACATTTTCGAGCTTTATCAGTTCTTTCACCCTTGCCATTTTTACACATCCAACACAACTTGGCACATCCATCCATCATCTGTTTCTTTGACGATCATATCGTGATATGTAACTGCTTTGACATCGAGTGCTATTTTATAGTGTGTCGCGTCATCTCCATAAACTTTTGCTTTGAGCTTATATTTGTCCTCGCTCTTTTCTATATTGATCTCTGCTCTTGCAAGGAAAAAGTTTTCCGTGTCAAACAAAAATAGAAGCTCTTCAAGAAAATTGTAGAGCAAATTTTCCATGTCTGTGCCCTCAACAGAAATCTCTTTTACAATCCTCTCCTTAACTTTTCCTTCATACATAGCATGGAATGTGGCTTTTGCTGCATTGGCAAAAAGTTTTTCTAGGCTATCTCCATAAGCCCGAAACATGACATCAGCTGTATGTTCCAAAAATTCAAAATCTTTTTTTTCAACAACCATTTTATTTCCGCCATGCAAATATTTTTACTTTACTCCATGACATGTTTTTGAATGTACCACTCACCATCACATCACTAACATAAATTTCTCTGTCTTGTGGAATTTTAACATTTATGCTACATGGGTCAGTGAGATTACATATCCTCGCTGTAAAATTCAGAAATAGTGGAATTCTTTCCCTGATAAAATCTTTTACTGCTGTTTCATTGCGCTCCGCCACTTTTTGCCTCATATCAAGATTAGCTGCAAGCTCGTTAAGTATAGATTTCTCTATCTCCAGTATGTATTCGCCTTCTTGCTTCTTTTTTTCTGGATTTTGCATCAACACAATTAACGCACTTGCTATTATCAAGATAGCGATTATAGCTTCCACAAGCCTGGTCCATCCTCTTTTTTTCATTATTAATTAAGCCAGAGATAGAGAATATATAAATCTTTCAAATCTTTTTACCAAACACGGATCTTCATTATTCCACTTTGTATTCTGGCCTCGCTATCAATTATCTCTATAGGAAATTCTCTGGCAAATATGTTTACTGTGCTAGGAACATTCCTTTCCATTCTTGCTATTTCATGCTTCGTGCTGTTCACGACTAATATATCAAACTCTCCCCGTATGAAAAATTTATCTTTCAGCTTGCTGTAGTTAGTTTCGTATTCTTGTTTGAGCGCCTCCAATTTTTCTTTTGAGAGCATTGACGTTTCAGTAATAAGCCCTATCGTAAAATTAGATAAGTATTTGAATTGAGATGTATCTAATATAATCTGGCATGACGGTTGTATCTCATTTAAATTTTCAGAGAGATAGATTTCATATAGTTTTGCACCTACAAAATTTATTGTAGCTAACCCATCACTTATGCTAGCATTTACTGGCGAGTTGTCAGCTTTTACCCTAACTTTTTTATTTGTTGTGTTTATTCCAAATTCTGTGAGATTTATTTTAATACATACACTTTCAGGCATCATTCTTAACGAACTAAATGTCTCGTTTTCAATTCCCATTGTAATTCTAGTTACATCAACCACGGTCTTTTTTTCCACCATTTTCTTTACGTTTTCTATCAGATAGCTTTTGTCCTCAGTTTTTTTCAAGGGTTTCATCAATGAGAAGATAAGAATGAGGAAAAAGATAAACATGACAAACGAAATAACTACCTCAACATGGGTAAGTGCCTTCTTCATTCTGAAACTCAAATTCCTCTGATTTTTTAAAATTTTATTTATACACCTCCGATGAAAGCTCTTACGCCGGTAGAGATAAGCAGAGCAGCCATAGCCAATAGGAACGAGTGTTTCACTCCTGCTTTCAGACTTCCCTCAGATATCTTGCCAATCGTTAGACCAGTAAAGATGGCCTGCGTGATAAGAAGCACAAGGAAAGGTTTTGCCATATCTTCCGGTGTTAGGGCCTGCGAGCCACCAGCAGTCGGCATTTGTGTTATGTCTCCAAGATTCATGCCAACACTGCCTATATCACCAAGTCCGCTTGCCATAGGCAAGATTTTGAATTCCATCACAAGCATGATAGCTATGAAAATGAAAAATATTATGTAACCTTGCACTACCATATTGTAGATAGCACTTCTCCTCTCTTTCCTTAGTTTTTCTATTTCATTCACAGATTTAACAGTAGAATCCAAAATTTCTTCGATGTTTCCTCCAGCTTTCTCTGCTTCTCCCATCAGCGTGATCGCACGTGTTATAACATCGTTCTTTACATCACGGGCAAATATTTCAAATGCTTGTCTTACAGGAATACCAAGCGCGATTTGGCTAGCTAGCTTTTGCACATGTGGGCTCAAACTTCTATATTCCTTATCCTTTACAGTCAAGATGCTCTTGCTTATTGGTGTTCCAGAAGCCACACTCTCTGCAACATTTTCTATGAACTCAAGAAACATTTCTTCTTTCTCTCTTTCTCTCTCTGTTTCAAGCATTAATGAGAGAACAAAAGGTAACACGCCAATCACTACAGCTAGGGAGAGAAGAAAATAGAACAAATCTGACCCTTTGAAAAATATTGTCGCAAGTATTAACAGGAGCACGGCTGTTGCGATTCCTATCCCATGTGTTTTTGTGAGCCTCATTTTAGTAGCGTGGCTGTCTTATATGGATGAAAACTAAAAATACGACATTGATAATTACCATGCCAATCACCATAAGTAATGTTAGCATTCCAATGCTTATGCCTATGTTGATTCCTGTGTATTGTAAGAGTATGAGCACCATGAGCATAAGCATGGGGGCTGCGAGTACAATACTTATGTATATGTCCATAAAAGTCTCGGCTGTTTTTGTATAACGTTCTCTTTCAAGCCTATAATCTACGAGTAATCTTTCGGCATGTTCATTGAGAAATTCTGTTAGGCTTCCGCCTGTATGGATCGTGGTTGCAAGGCCGTTGAAAAGCTCTGCAAGTTTCGGGCTTGGTGTGATTCTTGCTGTTTCTCTCAACGCAGTCACGATATCCATTCCATAGAGATTGATGAAATTTATTAGTTTCTTTATCTCATTAGTGGTGGCTGGATATTCGCCGCTTTTCATTATAATCTCAAATATCCTGCTTGGTTCAATGCCACTGCCTGCTATGGCTGACATGTGAATTGTAACAAAAGGTAATTCCTCGTTAATCTTTCTGTTTACAGCGCTTTTTTCGCTTGATGGATACATGATAAAGAGAGCAAAAGTTGTGAGAGGTAACGCGATCACGAGCCACGAATATTTTATCAATTTTTGTATCGAAAAAGAAATGAGCAAGCCTCCCTCAGTGAAGTGAAGAAAACTTATCAAAACAAGCAAGGGTATAGAAACAAGAAAGGCTATGAGCGTAGCAAGTAACGCCATAGCTATATATGTATTGAGCAAATACGGGATATTTGCCTGCCTTAGCGAGGTATTCAGCTTTTTGAAATAATCAAGTTTTGCTAGCTTACTTGCCTTATCAAAAAAGATTTTAGCAGCAATTCTGGCAAAATAATTGGGGGAAGTAATTTCTGTCAAGAGCTGTGTGTTTTTTCTCTTTTCTCGTTTTTCGAAAAGTTTCTTTATGTTGGTATTTGTTTTTCTTAGCTCTTCCAGAAATTTCTTCCGTTCTTCTTTGCTTACTGTGACAAGTTCTTCACCAATATCAGGAGATTTTACACTTATGAGTTTTTCCTTTTTCCTTTTTTGCACATGCCCCAGCTCCTTGTATGCTTTTATTTCCTTAAGAATTGCAGGAATAGCATTATTGACAATTTTAAGACGCGAGACGAGGGAATCTATTATATCCTTTATTATCTTTTTCTCTTCATTGTTTGATACCCCTGTAATCTCTTCCATCCGGAGAAGACTTTCATATTGTGAGTGAAAATTTAGCAGTTCTTCTATGATTCTTTTTTCATGCTCTATGTTTCCTTGTAATGCCCTTATTGTCATTTTCACACAGAGAGTTCTTGCTCTATCTTTTTTTGCAATCTTAGTATCTCTTGCTTCAGTTTTGCAATTTCTTCAGTATTCTTCTCTGTATACGCCTGCTCCAGTTTTTGTGCTGCCTCTTCCATTGCAGAAACCAATTGTTTCAACATCTCGAGTTTTGTTCTTGATATCATTTCACTCCGAATCGTTCGAGAACAGCCTTTGGATTTTTGTAGTATTCATTTATTATTCTCTGGACTTCTTCAAAACCAAAAATCCTTCTTTTGTATAGCTCGAACAGAAGCTTGGCTCTCAGCTCAAATTCCCGTGTGAGTTCTTCTTTTGTCAGCCCGAATCTTGTAGAGATCTTTTCAAATACTTTGCTTTCCTTTTTGTAGTAAAATCTATCATCCCGTGGGTTCCACACAAACGGAGTGTTAGTTATTGCTATGCCCTCCGGTGTAACATCAACTATCTCAACAATTTCTCTCAGCCTTCTTGTTTGTTGCTGATTGACTATGGCATGAGTCATGATAGCGACAGCATCAAGTGTGTTTACCAGTGTTGGTGACAGACTTATCGGAGGGGTTTCTAAACGTTTAACCACAGTATCGACGGAGTCGGCGTGTATTGTGCTTATGCTTGCATGTCCGGAAGCCATACCCTGGAATAGCACGAAAGCTTCTTTGCCACGAACTTCACCAACAATAACATAGTCTGGATTTTGTCTGAAGGAATTTTTGAGTAAAGCAAATAGATCTACCTCTCCAATCTTTCCAGAGCCAATAGACATTCTTGCCACACTTGGTACCCAGTTTTCTCTTGCCAGATTTATCTCACGTGTGTCTTCTATACTCACTACGCGTGCTTCTGGCGGAATAAAGAAAGCTATGCTATTCAGTAATGTTGTTTTTCCACTTCCTGTGCCTCCAGTAATAAGGATATTGCACTTATACTGGACTAGCAACCAAAAATATGATAGCATTTCAGGCGAGAGCGTGTTCAGAGCTAGCAATTGAATAGGCGTGAATGGTATTTTGGTAAATTTTCTTATTGTGAATGTGGGACCACGACTCGTGACATCTGTGGTATATGTAGCATTAACACGAGAACCATCCGGCAAACTTCCGTCGAGTAATGGCTGTGCATAGCTTACATAACGACCACATCTTTGCGCAAGTTTCTCTACAAGACTTGCTAATTTGTCAATGGAGTGAAAAATTATATTTGTTCTTAGGTTTCGGTAAACACGATGTACAACATAAATCGGTGTATTTATTCCGTTACACTCTATATCCTCTATATAGTAATCTCGCATTAGAGGTTCTATTTCGTTAAGCCCCACAAAATCTCTGAATAGATAATAGAATATCTTTTTGTATGAACTTACTGGCACGCTAAGGCCGAGTTCGCTTATCAAGAATCTCGCGGTTTTGTCTATGTAGCGAATCATCGCTTTATGAGATTTTTCTGTCAGCACGTTTACATTAATTAATTCTTTCATTCCTTCTTCGATTTTTTCAAGCTGGGCTTGTTCTTCCTTTGTCAATAGCGGTTCCTCTATCTCATAGAAAAGCTCTGCTAGATTGTTGTCCCAATAGATATGCACAGAAACGTACGGTGAAATGAGCGTGTATCTTACATTTGTTTTGGTCTTGTCAGGAAACCTTGGAAGTGGTGGAATGGGTGGAGATAGGTCTATTTTGATTTCTTCCATTTTCAAACCTCTTTTTTGAATAAAACAGTTTTAGGCTTTATTTAAATTTTATTGAAATTCCAATCTTACGAGATAAGAGAAAGGTCTACTGTCATTGTTTGGGCTGTTTCATTTATTGTTTCTATTCTTAGCTTATAGGGTGTTGCAGCCGCAGAAATCTGTTGCAATGTATTATTATTTCCCCCATATAAAATATCTATGCTGTGATTTTCATAACTTATCCACAGTCTTACTTCATATGTTCCATGTCGCTCTATTGTTTTGAGTGTTATATCACCGTAAGGAATTTCACGGTTTGGCTCGCTGAACTCAACATGGGCATTTTCAAGCACAAACATTATGCTATCGCTACTGCTATTTATTTCTATCCTTCCCTTCCGAAGGTTTATCATGAATATTCTCACATTGCCTACAGTAGTCGCAGCATCGAGTATTGTCGAATGCAAATCCGTAAGCATGCTGAGTCCTCTTTCTATAGCTATTTTGTCTCTAAACTCGAGAATCTTTGGTTTTGCAATGCCAAGCGTTACGCCTATTATGGTAAGGGCTATGAGTGTGTAGATTATAGTTTCAACCCATATTTGTGCTTTTTTCATCTTAACATTCAGTTATTGTTTCTTTTATTTCTCCACATTTGTAGCCTCCTTCTGTAATTGGTGTTATCGTAACAGACTCTTTCAATCTCGTGTCTATATCAGTTATGTTGAACACATACGCAACTATTTCTCCAGGCTTTACTATTGTAATAGCCTCATTGTAATTTTTATCTATTTCTTTTACATTTGTATAGTTATTTCCTTCTATTAGCTTGAATGCCTTCCTTACCCCACCACCCTCTAGCGCAATGAACAATCCCTTTATCTCTGGGCTTCCGGTTTCTAGGGCCACACCAACATATACTTCTTGTGTAGTTTTGTTGTAACAAGTAGCTTCCCTATCTATATGTATTTTTCCAAGGAGCTCTCCACATTCCTTACTTTTATTTGCTAAATTTTGAATCATGTTTTTCACGAAAGCTCCAATTATGATCGCTGCAGTTATCGTGATTAATATAAGGAGAACAGACGCCACTATTGGGGAAACAGCTTTTTTCATCTTAATCTGCTAGCTTGATAATCACCCCAGTGCTATCAGGACATGTATATACTTTGTTTTTTCCGCTCTCAGTTTTGCCAAGCAATACTGGAACAACAATTAGGGTTTTGTAGTTGCTCACGTCACCAACATACACCTCGCCGCTATCTCCTGGTGCAAGCATTACCCCATTCACATCTGAAACTTTTGTTCTCCATCTTTTTTTCATTTTTATTACAGCACCATACACAGGAATGTTTCCTTCGTTGCTTATAATCACTGTATTTGTAGCAGTAGAATACTGTGCCTTTATCTCTGCTTTTCGACATGTTAGCTCTATGGCCTCGTTATTCTTTGTTATTGCCTCTTTGACAAAACCGCGAGCCCACAAAAGAATAATTATTGCTATTATTATCACCAAAACGATTAGCAGCACAGTAGCAATAAGTTGCGAGACACCTCTGTTTTTCATATCTATTTCCGCTTTTGCAGATTTAAATATTTTTTGTTTTTTTCAACAACTACGGCATTTACGAATAGAGAGAACATCCACTTATCTCCTGCACGATCTTACTGTTGGAACATACTAATGCATCCTGGGTTTGATTTTTTTTGTAGAGTGGTATGATCTCTATTCTATATATCTCTCCCGTTTTTCCAGTTCCGTTAAGCCAAAATGAAACTTCTTTGGCGTCACCAACACTGAGATTTATGATTTTGGGTCTTACTTCTGAAGGAGCCCCAAGAATTCCAGGCAGTACTTCGCCAAGCGGTATGTATGGGGACTTATCTTTATCATTTGTTACCTTTACCTTTATTCCATAGATTGTAAACAATCCATTATTTCTTAACGTGAGATTCATTTGATGCAGTGTATTGTTACATTTATAATCTTCTATGTAGAGAGAAATGCCGTCAGGACACTCTTCTTGTGGTTTCCATATGTAATGCCGCAAATAATTGTAAACAAGTGTTGCTATTGTGAGAGTTATTACAATAAGCAACACATAAGCAACCATCAAGCTCACCCCCTTTTTTCTTTTTACCATTCTTTTATTTCTTCTTCATGACTTTTAAATTTTAGTGGTGCGGACCGGAGGCCAGCTTGGCCAGCCAGCAAGAGCTTATCTCTGTGCGCCTCAGCCCTGCGACCCTGCAAGCACCTTAACTCCTGCTTAGGGCTGCTCCCTTCCGGGCCTGACCCGGTTCACAGGAGCAAGGCCGAGCAGGACAGGACCTCAACGGCAACACAGAGGGCTCTTACCGCTTAGCCTCACCGACCTCCTTGCGGCCTGCCATAAAGCCCATTTGCAAATGGCGGAGGGCTAGCCCGCCGGCCTGTCCGCACCAGTTATACAGAGCTACCGTGCTATTTTAAACTTTCTATCTAATTCTGTGAAGGATCAGGAAGAAATTTTGGCTTTTTAGCCTGCCTCTTTCAATTTCCTTCTTAACAACAGACTTGCTACGAAAATAAACAGAACAAAACCTACTGCGATAATATATGCTCTCTTATTTGTCTTGATATTACCGATAACAGCACCAAGAATTCCAGCGGTTTCGCCTTCGAGCTCTTCTGTAACTTCCTCCTTTGTGGTGTTATTGATGTCTTCAGTTCCTGTTCCACCGGTTACCGCATTTTTATTTTCCACACTTTCAGTTGTTCCATTGTTCTCTTCTTCCACGTAAATTACGGGTCCTCCTCCACCGCCCCCACCTCCGAGAGGCACCGTAGGCGCACTATTGCTGCTAGTGTTTATTAATGGAGGATTCCATGAGATAAAGAATGTGATGTTATCTTCTAGCGTGAGCAACCAATATGCCTTCCATGGTTCAAGCACATTATAATCGCATGAACCATTGTTTATGTAAGGACAGGCACTTATATAACCTTCGCCAGCTTCATAGCTGAAGAGTATTGGTTGTAGCCATCCGCTTGTTGCCGCATCAACGAAACTTTTGTTTTGACTACCATTGCCAACTATTATATCATCAAAAGATATGTTCCATGTGAACGGAACTCCTATGAGATACCATCCAGCATTTTCAAATAGCCTGACAAATTCCTTGTCATACTTTAACCCGCTAACATTTATAGTACAGCTTTTATTGTTATAGAGTATGTAACCTTTTCCAAACACTATTTCTGTAAAGTTCGGATATGGCTCATATGCAGGATAGTTGCTACCATTCCCCTCTCCTACCGGCTTGTAAACACTGCCTTCAAGTTCTGAAGCGTTATAGCAGTTCTCGAATACACTAGCAACATTTTCGTCGAAGAGTATCAACGGTATGGAGAAGAATACCCAACCTTTGCCAAATGTGTGCTCTAGCGATGGTGGCCTAACAAGAGTTACATTTTGCGCTTTTATCTCCTCGCTGTTGTTTGCATTATCAACAGAATAGTACTCTATCGTATGTACGCCATCGCTTAAGTTAAGCTTGAACGAGCCGTTGTAAAGTTTCCAGCCACCGCCATCTATTCTGTAATATGTAGCATTACATCCGCTTCCATTGTCAGAACAAACAAGACTTATTTCTGTATCTGGTGTTATATATGTTGTGTCGTTCATCACATAGTTTGGCTCGCTATAGCTCTTTGTTGTTTCTGGTGGCAGGCAGTCATAAACAAACAATGGCTCATAGTTTTCCATCTGGGCGCTGTTATTCAAATTATCCATAGCGAAAATTTTGTATTTAACCACAACACCATCTGCGATATACTGTGGTGGAATTGTGAGCAGTGTTTGCCATGAATTATTTTCATAGCCGCCAAGAGGTTGCATGAAATATGACTTGCTATAATCTTCGCTTCCGTTGAACTTCCAATGAATCTTTGCATTATAAACTCCACTTTCATCTATTATAACTGCAACAACACGGATTGGGTTTTCAACGGTTCCATAGTTGCAGTTTGGCCATTCCGGAAATGCAAACACATCGATTATTTCAGGACCAACCATGTCCACTTGCGTAACAGTAATATTTTCAAAGCTAACCGAGTGCATAGCACCATAGCCGTAGAGACCATAAAAGATCTGCATTTGTGACATGTTTCCTGTGAATGTCATACCAGCAGGACTCAGCTCCATCGTGCTCCAATTGTTGTCTGTTTCAAAACCTTGGTCAAGACCGTTGATTGTCATATACGCTGTTCCTCTCGTAGCATTGATGGCGTGCAGTCTTATTACAATTCTATATATTCCGTTGGTATTGTAGGTTCCACCATCAATCATAAGCGGATTTTGGGCCTGCCACTGATCAACGCCATCGCGGTCAAACCATATTCTATGGTTGTTATGAGGTTCTGGTGGGGAAGATGGCAGGTTGTAATCCTCTTCGTCATTCCCACCAGCTTTTTGTAGAATTATCTTATCATCAAGGTCTTGTATAGAGGCATTTGGTGGATCAGGATCAAATGTTCCTGGCGTGTAATCATAATCTGCAGAGAACCATACACCAGCCCCTTCGCTTCCATATGTTGGATTAAAGTCAGGGTAACCGACTGTGCGAATACCGAGTTGCGCCCATGCATGCGTGTTGTTGTCATCAACAAGGCCGTTGGCATCATAGATAAAACTGATTATGAGGTCGCCTTTTGTCAAATCCCAAACAT
>JAFCFJ010000009.1 GCA_017608705.1 Candidatus Pacearchaeota archaeon | reverse complement strand
TGGAAACCATGCTTCTATATCATATTTTTTTGCTGCCACAATACCGAGATCGCCTGAAGCAATATTCACAACACGATACGGAATCTTCAGCTTTTGCATGATTTCTTCAGCATTGCTTAATAGCATTTCATGCTCACTCTTGCTTTCCTCTGGCTTGCAAAACACGAATTGCTCTATCTTGTTGAACTGTCTTACCCTAAAAATACCTTTAGTATCTATACCATGTGTTCCTGCTTCCTTCCTGAAACATGCTGACACACCAGCGAACCTCAGCGGCAGGTCTTTTTCATAAAGCAGTTCGTCCATGAAATATGCTGCGATGGGATGTTCGCTTGTTGCAATCAAGTAGAGATCTTCGTTTTCAATTTTATAGAGCACGTCTTCAAAATCTTGCAAGGACGTAACGCCTTCGTAAGCCTTGCGTCTTATCATGTATGGAGGTTCTATCAAGGTGAAACCTTTAAGAGCAAAACGTTGCAAGGCTAAATCCAAAAGCACGAGTTGATTTTTCAGGTAGTAAAAGCGAGCACCAGCAACTTTAGCCGCGCGTTCCACATCAATTAAATCAAGATTTTTCCCAAGCTCGACATGATTCATAACCTTGCGCTTTATAGGTTCGCCCCACTCACGTACAACAACATTTCCTTCCTCATCTCTTGCGATTGGCACATCATCAAGCAATAAATTTGGTATGCTGAGCAAAAGCTTACGTATCCCAGTTTCTTCCTTCTGTAATTCTTGTTCGAGTTTTTCCAGCTTTTTATCAAGTTGTTTTGATTTCGCAATAAGCTTCTCTGCTCTTGCCTTGTCTTTTTTTATAATTTTGCGCACCTCCTGCGAAATTAAATTTCGTTCATGCCTTAACTTATCAACTTCCTGCTTATGCTTCCTGAATTTTTGGTCAAGAGAAAGCAGCTTATCTACCAATGAAGGGTCCATAAACCGTTTTCTCATTACATCCTTCACTAACTCTGGCTGTTCACGAATCAGCCTTATGTCTAACATGTTGTTTCTTAGCCCGTAGGCTATTTAAATTTATCCAACTTCTTCGGAGTTTCGAGACCGAAAATTTCTATTTCCCAACCCAGTTTTGCTCTCAAGACCTATAAGATAATCAACAAATTCTTTATTCACAGCATAGAAAGGATGATAAACCAGCTCATCAATTTCTTTTCTGCCTATCTCAATTCCTTCGAGAAAAACAACTATTCTCTCTATGCCAGCACTTACCAGTTCGTTGCCTGTCGGCAACACGGTAGCACAATCAAATGTTTGCATGTGATTATTACCGTATATAATCGCTATCGGTCCTTCTTTCTTGCTACATTCCTTCACCTCTCCGCTCGCAAACTGAGCAAAGAGATAGCCCGCAATTCTCGTGAAGTTATCGCGTGTCTCAACGTATGGCGCTTCAGAGAAATAATAGAGATTATGGCTCGCGCTGAAAGTTTTTGCTATTGCATTCATGTGGGATGCGCCAACGAAAAATATTACCATAACCTCGCGCGAGTAGTATTCAGGTTTCATTTGCTTCTTAGCATTTTTGGCAAGCTCATAGCCACGCGAATTTTGTGTGATATCATAATTATAGTAATGGGCTGGCTCTATATTTTCTTTCCAGTATTCCTTTAGCTTTTTTACGTCGAAGTTTTCATAATAAGGACCGAGTAAAGCACGCTCAAGGCTCGTGGACAAATGCGGCTTAGCTTTTTTGCTTGTGCTTTCAACACATAAGTTAAGTGTGAGCAAGGCTATAAGCGCGCCCGCCAGCAATTTTTTCATGTTTAAGCTATATAGCTTATGTTTAAAATCTTTCATAAAATTTTTATAGCCCTGGCTTTGCTAAGAGATGAGGGCCCGTGGTCTAGTGGCTATGACGTCGCCTTCACGCGGCGAAGGTCCCAGGTTCGAATCCTGGCGGGCCCATTTCTGCTTTTGTCGAAATTCTAAAATTACAACAATCGAAAAATCTTTAAACCTGGTTTTCTCTTGTGAGTTATGGTAACAATAAAAATCAAGAGGAAGCAGGATGCGAAATTGCCTTGTTATGCATACGAGGGTGATGCTGCCGTTGATCTCTTTGCCAATGCAAGAATTGTGCTGAAACCTGGCCATAGGGTTGCTGTGCCAACCGGCATCTTCTTGGAATTGCCAAAAGGTTATGTAGGTTTGGTCAAGGACAGGAGTGGTTTAGCATTACGTTATGGCCTCATAACTCTTGCTGGCGTGATTGACAGCAATTACCGTGGCGAAGTTAAGGTTGTACTCGCGAACATAAGCCGTAAAGCATATGTGATAGAGAAAGGCATGCGCATTGCACAGCTACTCGTGCTGAAAGCTGAAAAAATAAACTTCAGGGAGGTTAGCGAGCTGAGCAAGAGCGAGAGAGAGGATCGAGGTTTTGGTTCGAGCGGTATCGAGATACTGGAGGCGGAGAGCAAAAGCAAGAAAACAAGAGCGAAGAAAGAAAAGGAGGTCAAGAGCGCAAAAAAACTAACAAAAAAGTCAGGCAAGGAGATAGTGAAGGAAATAAAGAAGAAAATATAGAGCATGGCAAAGATAAATGAAATGCTCCTGAAAAGAGTGGAAAAAGCATATGAGGAACTCTCCAAGCTCTCGCCTTCCCATCCCTTGCTTCAGCTTGTAACACTAGATTCTGGCGAGGAAATAAAGCTTAACGAAGAATTTTTCACACATTACAATAATTCAGACCTCGAGATTTTGCTCCATCTTTACATTGCAGACATCAAGACAGAGATCTGGAAGATTAAGAGATATGGTCAGTGAGACTGATTTTCAATTTTTCTTGTTAATGTTAAATGAACTCATATAAATAATTTTCACCAAACCAAAAATGCGCCGGCCGGGATTCGAACCCGGGTCACCACCGTGGCAGGGTGGTATCTTAACCACTGGACTACCGGCGCTCAGCCTTAAAAAAGTTAGCTTGGTTTAAAAATTTTTCAGCTGGAAGCGAGCAGACAGATTTTTATAATTTTTATTTTATGTTCTAAGTATGCTGACAGTTGAATTAAGAATATCTTGGGAAATTTTATGCCAAAATCCAAGTAAAGTCTGGTTAGCTTTGCCTATAGAAACAACACATCAGAAAATAATACAAATCAATACCCCTAAAAAAATAAAAAAGAAAATAAAAAAAGAGCTTTACCATTACATATATTTAGAAACTTACAAAAAAGAGAGGATTCAAAGCAAAATCATTCTAGAATTAAATAAAATCTCAAAATATAAGGACGATTTCAACAATAGGTTTTTGAAAAATAATAAAATTCTTAGAATAGAAAAAATTAAACCTCTTGCCATCAAATTGAAAACTCCCAGAAAATTCTACAAGTGGATAATTAAAAACATAAAATTTCCTAGGGATTTATCTAAATATTTGAAAAATTTAAATTGGACAGAGACAGCACCAGATGTTTTGATAAAAAGAGAAGGTGAGTGTGCAGGAAAAAGTCTGCTTTTTGTTTCATTATGTAGGGCTATTGGAATTCCTGCAAGGATAGTAAGTGGATATTTTCTTAAAAGTGGTCAAATAAGTCTATTTAATGCAAAATTTAATAAGGAAAGTTTGGAACTACATCAATGGGCAGAATTTTTTGATAAAGGTTATTGGATTCCTGTTGATTGTTCCCTAGCACAAGAAGAAGGAAAAGAATATTTTGGTAAATTTGATGATTACAGAGTTGTTATTTCGAAGGATGTGAATTTGAAACTAATAAGAGATGGGATAATTCCTTTCCTCCAAATAGGTGAAATCAGGCCGAAGGAATTTTTTTCTAATATCGTAACAAAAATAACTTTTAGCTTCAAAAAATAAAAAATAAAAGAAAAAATCAAAATCTAGAGGTTTTAATCTAGTTCTGGCTCGCTACTGCCTTCGCTACCAGAACTGCTGCTCTTGCCGCTGGCCGCGATAACATCATCAATGCGCAATATCATCATAGCTACTTCACTTGCTGATGCTATTGCCTGGCTCTTTATCTTCAATGGCTCCACTACGCCTGCCTCAATACTATCCTCGATCTTGCCGTTGAACACGTTAATGCCCGCATTAGTTTCGCCTTTGTCGTGTCTCGATTTTAGCTCTGTAATTATGTCTATCGGGTCAAGCCCAGCATTTTCTGCAAGCGTTGCAGGTATATACTCAAGGGCATTTGCAAATTCTTCAGCTGCAAGTTGCTCACGACCACTCAAGCCTTGTGCAAACTCACGTAATCTTCGCGCTAGCTCGATCTCTACAGCTCCTGCTCCTGGCACAACCTTGCCATTCTTTATTGCTGCTGCAACATCGCCCAAGCCGTCTTTGACAGCACGCTCTACCTCATCAATCACATGCTCTGTGCCACCACGAATCAATATTGTCAATGCTTTCGGGTTTTTGCAACCGCGCACATATGTCATTGCTTCCTCACCATACTTAACCTCCTCTACCACCTCGGCTTCGCCAAGTTGCTCCTGACTTAGCTCGTTAAGATTGCTTACAATCTTGCCGCCTGTAGCTCTTGCAAGCTTCTCCATGTCAGACTTGCTTATTCTGCGGCATGCATATATGCCTGCTTTAGCCAAGTAATACTGCGCTATGTCATCAATACCTTTCTGACAAAATACAACATTAGCGCCACTCTGCTTTATTTTCTCGACCATTTCTCTCAGCATCCTTTCCTCTTCATCAAGGAACTGCTGGAGTTGCTCAGGACTTGTTATGTTAATCTTAGCATCGGTTTCAGGGCTTTTTATCTCAAGGGCAGCATCTATCAATGCTATCTTTGCATTCTCAACACGTGACGGCATATCTGCTGAAAGTTTCTCCTTGTCAAGCACGATACCTTTGATTAGCTCTGTATCCTCTATGCCTTGACCTTTTTTCTTTTCTATCTTTATATTTGTAATATCTACATTGTTTCCTTCAGCTATCGAGGTTATTGCTTCCACGATAACGTCAGCAAGCTTTTCTTTGGCTGACTCAGCACCCTTACCTGTCATAGCTGTCATCGCTATTTTCTTCAGCATTTCTTTATCATTGACATCGATATCTATTGCTAACTCATTCAATATCTCTTGGGCCTTTTCTGCAGCAAGTAAGAAACCCTTTATGATCACTGTAGGATGTATCTTCTGGTCAAGAAGCTTTTCCGCATTCTCTAAGAGTTTGCCAGCAAGCATCACAGCTGTTGTTGTTCCGTCACCCACCTCATCTTCCTGCGTCTTTGCAATCTCTACCATCATCTTTGCTGCCGGATGCTCGATCTCCATCTCTTCCAATATGGTTACGCCATCATTTGTCACTGTAATATCGCCAAGACTGTCAACAAGCATCTTGTCCATGCCCTTAGGCCCCAGTGTTGTCTTTATGGTCTCAGCTACGATTCTTGCCGCTAAGATGTTGTTTCTCTGCGCGTCTCTACCTACTATACGTTTCGCGTCTTCAGGCAAAATAATTATAGGCTGTTTGTCCACCATTTTACCTCCAAGAATAAATCTCGGAAAATTAACAAATATTTTATTTAATTATATTAATAATATTTTACAAACTTGTTTTTAAAGCTTTCTGTCTAGTGCCTGATAACTCGGGCAAGAGAACACGATTTTATGTTTTAACTTCCAAGTTGTTCGTTTTTCCGTCGGAGATTTTTAAATTTTATTTTTCTCCAAAAGATATATTTAGGGGTTATAATTTTTTTAAATGAATTTTACTTCCCTAGCTTATGAAGACCGGAATAAAAGTTGGTGACATTATGACACGAAACTTTGAAGCAGTAACGCCCGACACAAGTGTGCTCGAGTGTGCGCGTCGCATGATAAAAAGACGTGTTGGCAGTCTAGTGGTGGAGCGGGATAAAAAACTTGTTGGACTTGTTACAGAGCGTGATATTGTCTGGGCCCTCTCCAAGAAACCAAAGGCGGATTGGAGTAAAATAAAGGTGAAAGATATAATTCCAAGAAAAACTGTCACAATTAGACCTTCTGCTGATGTTTCTGAAGCTTTGAAAAAAATGAGAAAAAGTGGTTGTAGATGGTTGCCTGTCGTGATAAAAAAACGGGTTATAGGTTTCGTCACGATCAAAGATATTCTAAGGATAGAGCCTGAACTTGTTGAAGACATGGCACAAGTGTTTAAAATTCGGGAGGAAAGCGAGAAGCTGAAAAGAGCGCGTGGTGAAGAGCGCTGGATTAAGGAGGGGATATGTGAGGAATGTGGAAATTATGATATTCTCTATAAAGTTGATGATAGGCTTCTCTGCGAAACATGCAAAGATAACATATAACTCTTTTGTATTTACCACGAAGAAAATTTTTCAGCCTGCAAAAAATATTTAAATGGCTTAGCCCTGCGTAATTCAAGGAGAAAAAGGTGAAATGTCAGAAAAGGACACAATATTTTCAGGGAAAATAAAGCACAACGGTCTTTTCGATTTTAAGGAACTGTACAGATTTTGCTACGTATGGCTAACAGATTACGGTTACAGCGTTACAGAAAAAAAGTACTCTGAAAAGGCAAAACCAGATGGATCGAAGGATTTGGAAATAGAGTGGGAAGCTAAGAAAAAGATTTCTGATTACTTCCGCTTTATCATAAAAATTACATGGCGCATTATCGCAATGACGAAGACAGAAGCAGAGTATGAAGGTAAAAAGGTAAAAATGGAAAAAGGCGACCTTGAGATTTCGTTCAAGGCGGTTTTGGAGAAAGACTATGAGCATAGATGGGAAAGTTCACCATTCTTGAAATTTTTGCGTAGTGTTTATGATCGTTACATAATAAAGGGCAGAATCAAAGATTATGAGGACAGGCTTACAGAGGAAGTTGATGAATTAATAGCCCAGGCAAAATCCTTTCTCGCGTTGGAGATTCATCATTAATTTTCATCACTATACCGCTGTACTGTTACATGATAAGATTTAAATAAAGTTGTACACTCCGCGTAATAATATGAAAAAACTCGTGGTATTTTTGCTCCTGTTTGTGGCATTAATACAGTTTAGCTCTGCTATTGAACTTGACATAAGCAAGAGTGCTGTGCAAAATGTTGTAGTGAGAGAGCTTGAAGAGCCCGCCCTGTTCAACGTTACAGTAAAAAATCTTGGTTCAGCTGACACATTCCATATTTACTCTCTTGTTGGTGTAAAGCTAGAGCCAGAAAATATATATCTTGGAAGTGGTGAAGAAAAAAATTTCTTGCTTAAGGTTTATCCTGAAAAGCCAATCAAGGAAAGTGTTACAGGTACTTACTCGTTTGTTTATAAATTCAGAAACAGCAAAGATGAAATCTTAGAGGATAGTTTAGCAATAGAAATACGGCCTCTTGCATCTATTTTCGAAATTCGCACGGATGAGATCACACCGGAAAGTAGCAGGGTAAATTTATACGTGAGAAACAAAAAGGGGATAACATTTGATAACATAAAAGCAAAATTTTCTTCCGTTTTTTTCGAAACCGAAAGGAGTTTCGCTCTGTTGCCTTATGAAACAAAAGTTTTCAGCATAGCACTTGACAAAGAACGGCTCAAGAACGTGATTGCCGGTGATTACATGCTTAGAACGGAACTTACAATAAAAAATACTAAAGCGGTTATTGAGAGTGTGATTAAATTTTCCGCAAAACCAGAGCTTGAAACCAAGGAAAGCGTAAGCGGATTTTTGATTTATTTTCACCGTATCGAGAGAAAGAATAATGGAAATACTATAAGCCAAACTACCATAACAGTAACAAAGAATATTTTTTCAAGAATCTTTACCACATTCAGCACATATCCTGACAAGGTTGTGAAGCAAGGTATATGGCTCAGATATGTATGGACAAAGGAGCTGAAACCGGGCGAAAGTTTCACGTTGACGGTTACAACAAACTACTTGCTTCCAATACTCTTCTTGCTTGTGCTCTCTCTCGCGTTTTATCTCGCAAGGAAAAATCTTGCCTCTGCTGTCATTGTAACGAAGAGAGTAAGGCAAGTCAGAACGAAGAATAATTTACCTGCTCTGAAAGTGTTCCTCAGCGTTAAGGCTGTAAAGAGAGTAGAAAATGTAAAATTGCTAGACAAAATACCACAAATGATGAAAGTTTATGAGCGTTTCGGCCTTGTAGAGCCGAGCAGGATTGATGAAAAGAACCGTGTGTTGGAATGGCAGATAGGTGATATGGAAGCTAACGACGAGCGTGCCTTCAGCTATGTTATTTATTCTAAGATAGGAATAATCGGGAAACTCCAAATGCCACGGGCAACAGCAATATATGAGCAGGATGGCAGAATTCGCGAGTCGGTATCCAATATTGTGACAATAATTTTTGGTAAATAGCACGGAAACTGAGAATAAAGTTTAAATATGCTTACCTTTTTTTCTGCATATCCCGGCGTAGCTCAGCGGTAGAGCGCTCGGCTGTAGCTCATTGCTAGGGTGGATTTTCCATTACGGAAAGAAAATGAAACCCGAAAAGCCGAGGGCTTGAGCAGAAACCGAGAGATCCCCGGTTCGAATCCGGGCGCCGGGACTTTATTTTCTGCTCATTTCTCAACATTCAGAAAAGCTTCATTGTTTTCTTCGATTATCTCTGCTACCTCATTATCTGGATCTATAACAAACCTTATGGTTCTGAGATTACGGGATGGCAAGCGCATATTCTTTATTTCGAGAATAAGAATATATCCAACTTCTTCTCCTTTTATATCAATGTTATCTACCAATTTGTCATCGGCATAAATTGCCAACTTTGTCGCTTGAGATTTTTTTAGCCCCTGGTTTTTTATCTGGACCGTAAAGTCCAGGTAGCGACCTTTCTTGACAGCATTCACGTTCATGAAGGTTAGGTCTGGCAAGCTATCCTGGCTGTAAAGTTCTTTCAACCTCGCCACGATTTCTTCATCCAGCTCTTTGTCACAGCCATAAAGCGGATACATGATGCTGTGCTCATTTGCCGTATGGTTGAAACCCAAAACATGTAAAAGCTCATGCAAGGCAATAACAGGAAAGCCATTCTTACAGTTTGATGTTTTTCTTAGCATAATTTTACCTTGGTAAATAACATAGTATAAGCCAGTATCAAGGATTTTCCTTGGACCGCCCTCACCAGCAACAAACAGTCCAGCTTCATCACTTTGTATTTTTTCCGAACAACTCACGAAAATCTCTGCGTTGTCGTTTGGTTTTGGATAAAACCTAAGGAGCCCAGTAGCATTTTCGAGTAATGCAAGGGCAGTCAGCATTTCTTCAGACCGTTCCTTGCTACACTCAGGAGAGATATAATAGCTTATTCTTCTATCAGGAAAGCGCATGTTTGGATAGAACTGCGTTACTTCTGAGCTTATATTCTCTGTGAGTGGTATACTTATCGTGGGAATGCTAACATTGAGTTGTTCTGGTGTTCCGGGCAAGTTCTGGGAGAGAAACCAGAGAGAAAAGCCTAACAATAGGAACAAAAAGATCATAAACACCCCTTTCGCTGACATGGTTATTCAATAATCAAGCAGTTTATAAATTTTAGGCTGGTTAAGAAAAAATAAGAGAAGCGCCCCAGCCGGGATTCGAACCCGGGTCGCAGCCGTGACAGGGCTGCATGCTAGGCCACTACACCACTGGAGCACATTTTTACGTCATGATGTTGCTTTAAAAATCTTTTCTTGAATAGAGAAGATTTAAATAGCTATGAAAATTTTTCGTCGTATGAAAAAAAGAGGGGTTAGCGAAATAATAGCGGTGCTTTTACTCGTGGTTTTTAGCATTACAACAGTATTGGTTGTGTGGCAAATACTTAGGCCAATAATAAAAGTTCCTGAGTTCACTGTGCTTATGGAGCTCGGCATAGAAAAAGCAGAGATTATCGAGCAGAGTTATGGAAGTAAAGTTTGTGTGGTAGTAAAGCGTGGTGCGGACGTGTTTGAGCTTTCTGGAATAAAATTCCTGCTTTACACCAAGGACGAAAGGAAAGAGGAATTTGTCGTTAGGGAAAATTTGCCAAAACCATTAGAGAAAAAACGGCTCTGCTTTTATACAGACCTAACTGACATAATAAAAGTCACAACAATTCCAATTGTAAAGATAAATGGTAAAGAAAAACTCGCCGTTTCTAGAGGTGTAGGTGGCGGGGGTAGTTCTTCTATTAGTGAAGGGAACATCCAGTATATTTCCCTCAGCTTCAGCGCTCTATGTCCAGCGGAAAACTGTGAAATCAATGCTGAGTGGAGCGACAGTCTTGGTCCGGGGGGTGGCACTACAAAAGCCATAGGTATAAATCCATACAATCCTGACATGATTCTTGCTGTTCGTGATATTGGTGGTTTTTCATGCAGCCAAGATGGCGGTGCAACATGGCATAGCGCATTCCGCGGCCTGACTAATAGCTCTGTTGGACCATGGTACCGCATTGTTGAAAGTTTTGGCTTTACCCAAAATAGCATTTTGGCATTAACAGGCTACCGCATACTTGACAGCAGTGATTGTATAAGCTGGAAAGCCGATCCTTCGCTATATTATTTCTTAGAACCTTATTCCAATGATTATAAGGTAGCCGCTTCTGTGTTTAAGGTGTTTACTGGAAAAAATGGTGAAAAACTTCTTCTGGTAGGATCAGGAGAGAGATGGGAAATGACATCCTATGACAAGCATAATTTCATTTTCTTTTACAACGGTTCTGCATGGAATTTAATAAAAAAAGCCTCATCACCAGAGGAAGAAAGAGAAAATGTTGTAGATATTGTTGCCGATCCTGAGCACGACGATATATTCTATGCACTCACTGAGAGAACAGGATTCATAAAAATAAATATAAGCGATTTGAGCTATGAAGTATACAATAATTTTCCTTCTGACGTGACACAGTTTTTGCACACAGAAAATATGACACCCGTGGCCATGGCTGCTGGCTATGACCAAGCTAGCAGAGGGTTTGTGATTTATGTTGTGATTGAGGACAGAGTTCATAAGGTAGGTGAAGAGGCGCTGGGGGATCCTCTATTTAACTATAGGACACGATTCTTCAAGAGTTATGATCGGGGCGCCACATGGCAAGAATTTACCTACAACATAAGCAAGAGTTTTAACGATGAGGAATGGTGTAGTATCAGTGTAGCAAAGAAATATCATGATATTGCTGTCAGGCCAGATAATCCAGATATAGTAGTGATTGGTTCCGAACAGACTTATACTACATGCGGATCATCTTCTATCTTTTATAGTCATGACGGCGGCAAGACCTGGAATGCAGCGGAACTGGTGGAGGACGTGCCAAACAAGGAAGGATTTGGGGGGATCTATTTCATTGAGCCTTCCACAGAAAAAAACGTGTTTTATGCTAGCGGTTTCTCATTACTGAGATCTGATGATAATGGCAAGACGTGGAAAAGCTTAACTTCAGAGCTTGACCATGTTGAAAATGTAAATGGGAAAGAGGTAAAATTTTGGAAAAATGTGGAAGGGATGCAAATATGGGTCATTTTCGATATAGAAATAGACCCGTATAATGCTAACATAATTTATGCTGGAAGCGCAGATAACAACTTGTTCATAAGTTATGATCGCGGCTCAACATGGATGGTTAGCAATCTTGATGGCTATGGCCTTGGAGATATTTTTGACATAGAGATAAACAAGAACAATCCTGTTGAGATCTATGTTGCAACAGCACCGATGTGGCATAGCAAGGAGGCTTATATTGTGTATAGCTCTGACCATGGCAAGCCAGGCACGTGGCAACTTATTCTTAATTTGACAGATAGTCTTGGCGTTCTCAGCCAATATGACAACGGATGGCGCGTGCCATGGCAAGTTAAACTTGTAAGTGCAGAAGGAAACAAGCGCACGCTATACATAGTCGGCGAGAATTTTGGTGTTCTGCGGGTGGAAGGTGAAATAGACGAGAGCGGCAGGTGGCACACAACCAACATGGAACAAAAAAATAAGGGTATAGAGCTAGAAAGATTGCAGCAGCAACTCAATCGTTCAGACCAAAACATATTTTCTGACAAATTCGTATTGGCTGTAGATCCCACAGACAAGCAAAAAATGTACTTTCTTGTGGACATAGACCACGGAAGTTTCACACGATTGTATAAAACAGAGAATGGTGGTGAAAACTGGCAAAGTATAGATATCAGCAATATAGAGCCGAACGCATGGCTACGCTCACTTTACGTGACAGAAGATGGCACAGTTTATGTAGGTTCTATGGGTTATTGGAACCATCCAATCCCTGACGGATCTCTTTACAAATCTAGCGATGGGGGTGAAACATGGGAAAAGATCTATGAAGGAGGACAGGTCAACACAATCTTAGCTATTGAAAACGGCCTATTCATTTCCTCAGACCTTAACCAATACATGCCACATAAGTACGATGGGGTCGATACACCCAAATATGAAGTAGGAATATTCTTTTCATCAAATTATGGCAAAAGCGGATGGCAAAATATAGGAAAAGAAATAGCAGACCCACGTGTTCTCGATATGGAAATAGATCCTGAATTTGAATATATTTATTTGGCTACTACTTCAGGGATCATAAGGGCCAGACTAAAATATGGATAACAGGTTGAGAGTAAAACTTAAATAGTTCTATGCTAATAGATCATTATGTCGATGATGCGTGCCATAATAATCTTGCTTTCCACTTTTCTCCTATTTTCAGTACTTGCAAATCTCTATCTCCTTGGCACAAGGCCTGTAATAAGTGCGCGGGTAATTCAGGAATTCACAGGAGAAAAGTATGTTACAAAAATAATAGATGGCGATACCATCATTGTGGAAGGTTTTCCTGTCCGGTTGCTTGGAATTGATGCGAGCGAGAAGGGCGAGAAATGCTATAGGGAAGCTAAGCACAGGCTTGAAGAACTCGTTCTAGGCAAGAAGGTAAGGCTCGAGGCAGACGTGCAAGATAAGGACCGCTATGGAAGATATCTTCGTTATGTTTTCGTTGATGGTGTGAACGTTAACTTAGAGCTTGTAAAAGAAGGCCTTGCCATTGCAAGATTCCAGGAGCCGAATTACAAATACAAAGAGGAGATTATCACGGCTGAAAAACGCGCACGTGAGGCTGGTGTTGGGTGTTTGTGGTCTGATAGGAAATAAACAAGTATCCTTCGATGTTTTGAGGAATGAAAAAGAAAAGATGTCCAAAATGTGGGATAGACTTAAGTAATGAAAATTATTCGAGCATAAAAATAAGGGACGAAAACTTACTGGCACTGAGATTATTGTCAGGAAAGGTTTCTTTAGAAAATGACATAGAAAAGAAAAGATATTGCGATCTTTGTGAAGCTTCTATTAATGATATCTTAGTAGATAAAATGTAATCATTACGCGTTTGTTATACTCGGAACCTCTCAGACCGCTAAATTTTTATATCCTTGCTATATAGAATTACTTAACTCATGCTCATCTCTCAAGCAGAGATGAGAGCTGGGCAGGTGTAGCGGCGGCACCTGCCCTTCCTTTTCACAGCTTCCAAGGACTGTGGCAAAGATTTTTAAAGCAATTATTTTTGAATGTTTCAAATCCAAGAGTTAAGATGTCACGCGTAAGAATAAAGCTAAGTAGCCTTGACATAAACGCGCTAAACGAGATTTGCGAGCAGATAAAGCAAATAGCTAGCTCTGCCGGTGTTGTGCTGAGAGGCCCTGTGCCATTGCCTACAAAAAGGCTTAAGATTACGGTAAGGAAAAGCCCATGTGGTGATGGAACCGAAACTTATGACAGGTTTGAGATGCGTATTCATAAACGATTGATCGATTTGCCAGCCAACGACAAGGTTCTGCATGCGATTATGCGTTTACAAATTCCACGTAGCGTGAATATCAAAATAGAGATGAAGGATTAGTTATGTTGAACCTCTTTAGTTAACTTCAGCTGTTTTTGTTCAAATATATTTTTTCACAACAATCTATTTAAATAAACACCATCTCTTTCGAAAATGGCAGAGGAAGGCTTGGAAGGAAAGTTTTACATTTTTTCTGCTGGCGATGGCAACATTCCTGTTATATGCGTTGCTGGTGAGACATTGCCAGAGGCATGGGAAAATGCCTTGCTTGCTGTTTGGTATCATGGGACTGATATAAGGACAGAATATGACCGTCAAGATAAGGCTGGCAATTTCATAGATCCGCCGAGCAAGGATGCGAGCGTTTGTGTTCTTGTTGAAAGACCATTTGCTGAACCAAGAATACACAAAAATCTGCCGTGTGGTCTCGACGGCCTTTACATTTACATACGCGAAGTGCTTGATGGCATTCACGACCATTGGATTGATTTTGATGATAACACGAAGTGGAAATATACTTATCATGAACGCATAACAAGATATTTACCGAGAACAAGCCTGAAAGAAAAACTTGGCTGTCTGCGAGAAAATGAGTTTGTGGAGCTCGAGCCAATAAACCAGCTTAACCAAATGATAAAAAAATTAAGTGAAACACCATATACAAGACGTGCCCAGACCATCACATGGATCCCGCATCTTGACTATAAGCATAGCGATCCGCCATGCTTGCAACGTATATGGTGCAGACTGCTACGTGACAACGAAGGCACGCTTACGCTAAACATGAATACGCACTGGCGCTCTCGCGACCTTTACAAGGCATGGTTCGTGAATTCCCTTGCTTTGACAGAATGGCAAGCAAGAATAGCAAAGCAAATTAGTGAGATAAGAGGCGAGCCAGTAAAAATTGGCCGTTATCTCGATATATCCGACTCATTGCATATCTATGGTAGTTATTTCTCAGAGGTCGAGCCAGAAATAAGAAAAATTGAGAGTAATCCGGATTATAGGGAGAGAGCATGGCGCAGTGATGACGAGCTTATCTTGGCCATTTTTGAAGAAACTGCAAAGCAGCTGGAAGATGATGTTGATTTTATGCTGGGCTAACAACATAGGCATGCATCAAATTTTTAAACTATATGGCGATGTCAATTACAGCCCGGGTGGCCCAGTGGTACGGCGCCAGCTTGGAGAGCTGGTTCCCGCAAGGGTTCCCAGGTTCGATTCCTGGCCCGGGCGTTTTTTGCCTACGAGAAAATGTTGTTCAGAAAAATATCTAGGAAACAGAAGGAGAAGAAAGAAGAAGAAATAGAGCTATTTATACAGTGTATTCGTTCTGCTAACAACAACTTTTTTCAGGTGTTGAAAGAGGCTTATAGAGAGGGTAGGTGGGCCAAGAGATTGGAAAATGATATGATAGTCAGAATAAAACAAGGTATTAAAGTACCAAGCATATTTGTTTTGGACGAAATAAGTAGTTCCCTTGATAACCTAGAATTAAAAGCAACAGGGATTTACAAAAATTATCTTCTTGACGTGAAGCGTGCTTTTCCTATGGAACGAACCTCTCTCGAGTATGCAGAAAAAGCTATGTGTCTTTGCGATCTTGAAGCACGGTGTTATGATGTAGTCACGGGTAAATATAGGTTCAAGCCACAATTGGATTGTTTGGCAGAGATCCATGCTGTAAGAGCAACCAGAAGAAACCTCGAGATAGAGCTTGGTCTACAAAATTATGCTGAAGATAAGCAGCTGACCAGCAAATGGGAGCCTTTGCGCTTACTCTACGAGGCGATGAGTAAGAGGCTCGCTATTTGCGACGAATGTCCGTTTAAGGATCACTATAAAAGGGATGCTTAGTATGAATTCTAGCAACAAAAAAGCTTTTCTGGCTTTTCGCCAGGTTTTCCTATTGCATTACCATATTTCTCTATATTCTTCAGCATATCTTTGTTTGCCTTCAGCTCTTTTCCGCTTAGCGCAAGAACCTGTCTCGCTTTCCTCAGCGCGTGAGGCAAGTCCAAGTGGAGAGGGCATTTTTGCTTGCAGGCCATGCATAACGTACATTTATAGATAAGCTCGTGATAAGCTTTATGTTTCAATGCTATTGCCTTTCCTCGCGGCGACACAAGCTCGTTGAGCATAGTTTTGAAAACAGGACACAATGCCTTACAGAGCCCACATTCTACACATTTCTCTACAATCTCAGCTATTTCTTCCATTGCGTTTTCCATCTCTATTTTTTCTTGCTCAGTTTTCCTTGCCATTTTCGTCTTCAGCATTATCATTCAGCAGATTTTTTGGCACATCGATAACCTTTCCACGATTTATCTTGAATTCCGGGTCATAACGCCTTTTCATTCTCGATATGATTTCTGCATCAACATCTGCAAGAAATTTTTTCTTGAGCAAGCCAATACCGTGCTCTCCTGAAACCTTGCCACGTAGCTTTTTAACAAGTTCATGCATGCTATCGATTAAACCAGCTTTCTCCTGCTCGTTGCTAAAACAAGGATGTAATAAGCCAATCGCTACATGCCCGAAATATGGAACGTGATTGCGTTCAAGCCATTCCATAAGTTTTGGTAATTTGTCCATATAAAGCTGTGGATCTTCAATACGTGTGTAGCCATTTTCGGCAAGCTTGCTATATACACCTTCGCGCAATTTCATCAATTTGTCATAGTCATTATTCTTTTTCTTTCCTTCTCGCTCAACAAACAAATAATAGGCATTTTCAAGGCCAAGCAATTCCGCTGTTTTCCTATCTATGAGTTCAAGCATGGACACGCTTGCTTCTCGCTTTAGCTCCCGAACAGCACTGATCATTTCCTTTAGGCTCTCGAAGCGCATAAGCTCAAGATTTCTGCTAGGTATCTCAACCAGCCTTAGCTTTGCCCTAACGATAATCCCAGTTATACCTTCCATACTAGCGAAATCCTTCACGTCTGGCTTGGCTATTTGCCGTAACATGCCTTTACCATCAATAACTTCGAGGCCAAGCACCCAGTCTCTTGTGCTTCCATATTTCAGCGCGCGGAGGCCAAGTGCATTAGTAGCAATCATACCGCCTATGGTGCAAACTTCGTGCGAAGAAGGCTTAACAGGAAATTCAAGACCATAGCGTGAGAGTTGCATATTGAGATCAGCAAGAACAATGCCTGCTTCAACTACCACATATTTTCTTTCCTTGTTTATCTCGATAATTCTGTTCAGTCTTGACATGTCAATCACCACATCCTGTTGTGGAACAGCACCGCCAGCCAAACCAGTACCTGCCCCACGAACCGTAACATTATGTCTCGCGAGAATTTGCTTTATCTCAGCTATGTTCTCCGGATGCATCACTTTCATAGCTTTACCTTGTATGCAAGAAGCATCGCTAGCATAAATGATTCTTTCTATCCGTTGCTCTGTAAATTTTTTCAATCCCACTTTACCTCTTGCTTGCTAACATCATGAATTTTATCCTCGGGCCTTGGAATGCCAAGCGCTCTCGCAATAACATGTGCAAGCTCAACCACTTCAAGCCCACGCGAATTCTCGCGAAGATGTGCGTAGCATAAAGGACAGGCGGTAACAAGCTTGCTCGCGCCTGTAAGTTTTGCTTCTTTCACACGTAGCCATGCACTCCTATTCGCTATATCAGGAAAATTAGCCTTCACGCCAGCACCGGCACCGCAGCATAATGCTTCTTCTCTTGCGTGGGGCATTTCAACAAGCCTATAGCCAAGCATCTCCAGCAGTTTTCTAGGTTCTTCATAAAGCTGTGCATAGCGCCCGAGATGGCATGGATCGTGATAAGTTACGAGCTCGTTCGCACTATCTCTTAGCAACTTCGGCTTTTTCTCCAGCGCGCGCAATATCGTCGAGACAATATGCTCAATATGCTCTGTCTCAATATCCCATGTCGGTAGCATTTCCTTGTAATCTTGCATGAATGTTTTATAGCAAGCAGGACAATTAGTTATTATCTTAGTTACGCGTTTTTGCCTCAACATCTCAAAATTTTTTCTTGCGAGTTCTCTTGTCTTGCGCTCATAACCTGCGTTGCGCACAGGTGAGCCACAGCATCTCAGCTCTGGCATCAGCAGATAATCCATACCAAGTTTGTCAAGAATGGTCCTGTAGAGAGAAAAAAGTTCTGGCAGAGCAAAAGCTGTCATGCATCCTGGATAGTAAAGTGTGTAGCCTCTGCGCCGCAGGAACGAAAATATCATTTTCAACAATTCTTAGCAGTATTTATCAAAATACAAGGATATAAATACCTAATGCTATCATGACTAAGCCTGCAGCAAGACGCATCCATTTCCGCTCTTTGAGACGCCATTTCTCAACAAGCTGAGGATTCGTGCCTTTATAGACGGCAAACGTGATCACGATGAGAGGTAAAACAAAAATAAAATTATAAAGCAATAAATAAGGTAAAGCGTTAATCTTGCTTATCGAGAGCATTGTGAGGATAGCAAGGTATATGCCTCCTGTGCATGGTAGTTCGAACATGCTAACAAAAAAACCGAGCAACACCACAGCAGGAATTGTACCTCTGCTTGCAAGTTTTTCAATTCTGGGTCTTGCGCTGGCTGGAATCTTTAGGCTTATGCCTTTGCCATACCAAAAGAAATCCTTGATTTCGATGAGGCCTGCCAAGATCACAAGAATGCCAGCACCCACATAGATGGCATGTGTTATCTGCGTGAGTTTCTGTATCGCCCGGAATATGCCAAGTCCGGCTAAGAAATATGTGATATAAACAGCTGCTATGTATATCAATGCTATTTTCAAAGCGCGCTTTCTCGAGCCTGCTGAAATCAAGGCAAGCAAGAGGAAAACAAGGACAGCTATCGCGCATGGATTTATGCTATCAACAAGAGCTCCGGTAACAATTGCGCCTATTGTTATTTTTTGACTTGTCTGGCTCGTTGGTGATATACCGCCATTGCTTACTGCAATATTCTGGCATTCGCTTACAGCTTTTTCTATGTTATCTATTATCGGTTTGTCACCTATGAGATAACTCAGGTTACCATTACACGAAATCACAGCAAAAGGAACACCTCGCTCATATCTGTCTAGACCAACAGCATCAGCAAAGCTATTGAAAAGCTTGGCATTTTCAGCATTATAATAAATTTCGTATTTCTGCACAGGCACGCCAGCCTCAGCAATCTTCTCAAGCACGCCCGAAGCCATAACGCGAGCACAGTGAGGACAACCCTGGCCATAAAAGTAGTAAACAGTAACGTTAGCTGCTGGTGAAATCTGGTTCGTTTCCGCAATAGAGGAAGGGAAAAATAGCAACATCGCTAAGAAAATTATGATAAGTGTGATGGCATTAGTTTGCAATCGTTTCATTTTACCAGCTCCTCTATTAGTTCAGGTTTCAAGGTGATCTTGTTTGTTCTGCGGAATGGCTTAACATCAACAATCCCGTTGTTTTTCAGTTTTTTAATCACCCTATGGCTCTTGAGCTTGCCGAATTTTTTGCTTAGTTTACTCTGCAATATCTCACCTCCTGCACTGATAATCTCGTTTACCGCCTGCTTTTCGTCTTCATCGAGCAGGGCCATTATCAATTTTATGTTTTTGTCAATTATCCTGCTACAGATCTCGATCTTGAAACTTGCCAAATAGTAACCGAGAGAGCCAACAAAAATTGTAGCGAGTGCAATGAAGAAAAAAACAAAATTATGCGAGATAACGCGAGGACAACCACATCCACCAACATGAAATTTGTCAGCGAGAAGCAAACTGAGGGAAACGATGAGTGCTATGAAAGAAAAAACTGAGATCCATAAAGCTATATCTCTTTTTTCCATAAGATCCGGTATTGGATTTAATTTTTAAATTTTTCTATTTTTGGTTTCATTTTTTTGAAACTTAAAAAATAAAGTTGCATTTTTCTGAAACTTAATCTTTAGGCTGGACCTGAAAGATGAATAAATTCTGAAAAAATACAAAGCTGAGAGCAAAAAACTTAAGATCTTACTACTTTCCAAGAAGTAAAATCATCAGAAAAATTTAAAAACATAAAATTCTAGGAACTAAAATATGAACCTATCCCGATACCTTAAGGGAGTTATTGTTCTTGGTTCTGGCGTGGCGCTAAGTTTCTTGTCTGGTTGCATTTCTCTTTCAGGAATTGCTTACTCAAGGGAGGAAGTTCCACAAATCCAAACTCCTGAATACAGGGAAGCAATTTACGACACAGCAAGAGATATGGATCTCACGCTGAAAGAGGGAATCAAAACATACAGTTCTCAGGATATGCAACAGCTCACTGATGTATTTTTTCTTTACGTAGCCACAGAGAACTATAAGGATGCACAGAGAGTGGCAAACGAAGTATTGAAGCATAATGCTATGAGGGGCCTAGAGTTGTATGCTATCCTCGACAGCTATGCTTACAATTCTGTGGCGCACTCAGCAAAAAGGTGAATTCAGAAATTTATCACACTTATTTTCTGATTTCGATACGGCCATTTTGCATGTCCAACCTGCACCACGAGATCGATCTCTCGCTCGAGCGTGCCGAGTTGTGGCAAATCACATGCACCAAAGCAAGAACCAAACCAAATGAGACATTCACAGCCAGCCAGCTTTTCAATTTTTTCCGCAAGCAATGTTGCATGCGGTTTCAAACCATCGGGCAACTGTAAAAGCACACGCTTTGCTTTTTCATGCTTAATAGTGCTAATAATCTTATCAAGAGCTACGAGATATCCGCCAATATCAACAATCCTTCCATTAACTTTTTTCTCTGGCTTATATCTCGCCCGCTTCTTAAGGTTTGCCATCTTTATCATGCTCATAAATCATTCTTGTTATTGCCGCTTTCGGATAACAAAGCTTATTATATTTTTATATCTTTTCAAATGGCATGAGTTTACAAGAATTGTTGAAGGAATTTGGAGAAAAGCTCTTAGAGAATGGTGTAGTAAAAGAAAGCCGGTATTATCTAAATCTCAAAGAAGGTAAGATTGTTATTAGTATCAAGGCACGGGGGAATAAGCTATTAGAATTTTTAGAGGAAACAAGCGAAAACTTCCTTGCAAATTATCCGCAACTTTCTCTTGAATTTCGTGAGATGGCTGACAAGAACATAGAGCTCCTGCTTGAAACAAGAGAAAGGCTTGGGCATAAGGCTAAAGTCAAGTATTTTGCTAGGGCCATTCACTATCTCGCCCACGAGCTCAAGCAATATCTGAAAAAAACAAAGTGTGAGGGCAATATTTTTTAAGCTAGTTTGTTAGGATGTTGTATGATAAGGCAACCGATTATTACAGTAGCAGGACACGTAGATCATGGCAAGACAACCATACTGGACAGCATACGTGGTACTTGTGTAGCTGCGAGAGAAGCAGGAGGCATAACCCAAAGAATTTACTTTACGCTTATACCTGCAGAATCTTTGATAGAAAAATGTCCTCTTATCCAAGAGGCAGGAATAAAGCTAGAGATTCCTGGTTTCCTCTTCATAGACACGCCGGGCCACGCAGCATTCACAAATTTGCGAAAACGTGGCGGTTCGCTCGCAGACCTAGCTATTCTTGTTATTGACATCAACGAAGGCATTATGCCACAAACTGCTGAGGTT
>JAFCFJ010000008.1 GCA_017608705.1 Candidatus Pacearchaeota archaeon | reverse complement strand
TAAGGAACATACAGCAAGACTCAAAGAGCTTGGCAGTGACTATGTTGTGCTTGAGCTAACATCAGAGCCTATTACTGTAAGGCTTGCTGAGGGCGAAACCCGTGATGTTGATCTTACAGGAGACGGCATCAATGATTTGCGTGTCGAGCTGAAGGAAATAAAGGGGAGCTATGCTAATCTCGTGTTCTATTTGCTTGAACAGTCTCCTGCAGGCAAGGAAAAGCCTGGTAAAGAAGAACAAGAAAAACCACAGCCAGAGCAGCAAGAAGAGGTGCCAGAAACAGGAATAAAGAGCAAGAAAGCTGGCCTGATAGCTCTAGCGATAATTATTGTGATCATAATTATTGGGATAGTGATTGGTAGTGTGCGGAGTAGCAAGCGCACACAAGGAAAAAAGGAAAAGTATAAAAAGAAAAGCCATGAAAGCAAAATTTAAAAATCTCCGGAATGTTAGAATAACATGGCAAAAGAGCTCGCCCGTAAATTTGTTGGCTATGGCATCGCTATTGTTGGCCTCATCATTCTTGCCCTGAACAGTTTTCGTGATAAACTTCCGGAAACCCTAAAAGATATAAAAATTCTCGAAACATTAATTTCTTCTGACAAAAAAATTATGATAATAATTTCCCTTGCCCTCGTGGGTCTTGGTCTTGTGCTTGCCTTCAGCAAAAAAGGGATAAGAAAAGGGCAGATAAGAGAAGTCCCGATCTATGAAGGCAACAAAATAGTAG
This sequence comes from Candidatus Pacearchaeota archaeon, assembly GCA_017608705.1. Classification (GTDB taxonomy): domain Archaea; phylum Nanobdellota; class Nanobdellia; order Pacearchaeales; family GW2011-AR1; genus JAFCFJ01. The sequence continues at coordinate 73,240 of JAFCFJ010000008.1, read as the reverse complement.
GTTACAGAAGGGTATAATAGACTAGCGAAAAACAAAAATTTTATGGAAATTATGTTCGCACAATTTTCATGCTGCTAAATCTTGAGGATTCGCTCAAAAACTATTTCTCAAGAGCCTCGGCCATCTTCTTCTGTGCCTTGTAAAGTGCTGCAAGTTTCTCCCCAGCAATATTGATGTTCTCTACCCCTGTCTTTACATATAGCTGAAGGATCAAGCGCTGGCCAAAGGCCATCATTATAGCAGAAAGGCCAAGCACGATCGCAAAAGCCACATAGAAAGGTGTCGGATTAGCCAGCCCCGCAGAGTTCAACAAAACAAGCCTGTAAATCAAGAATAGAATGAATAATAGCCATAACAAGTAGTGAAGAAAGATTCTGCCAACATCAAGCTTCTCTGTCAAAAGCCTCATGTCAAAGAACACAAGCACAACAAATGGCAAAAAGGCGGCTAAGGCCATTCCAGCAATGTTATATGAAGATAGCACCAATAAAACTTCTTCTGGAGTCAGATATGCTGCCGCTAGAAATGAAAATGCTAACGCAATTACAGTCACAATGGTCTTATTAGGGAGGAAAAAATCCAAACCAGCATAAGCAAGACCGAAGATTATGATTCCAAAAACAATTTTATTAATGAGTTCTGCCTGTTCAACCATAAACTGTGGAAGAGCACTTGAGATAACTGGGGTTAAAACAAGAAGAGCAAGAAACATCCACATAATTATTTTCTTATTCATGCTCAATCATGTTTTTATCCATTTATAAATTTTTCTGCATCCTGCTTAAAATTTAAAAAACCTAGAAGCAAAGAAATTAATGATGAAGAAGAAAATCATTTTGGCTGTTCTCGTTATCACATTACTTGTGGTCCAAATTTCCATACACTATAGTCAGGCACAAACTACTAATGATATTGAAAAATACGCACAGCAAGCACAAGACATGGAAAGTAAGATAGAGAAGGCAAAAGAAAAATGGGAATATCTTGGCAGGGAATGGCAAAAGATCCTGCTAAAAAACAAATTCATAAATTTTCTCGATAAGATAGGTAAAAAGCTATCACCACTCGCTAGCATTTTACTTGGCCAGCCATACAGCTTAACCCTAAGCTTTTTGCTTGTGGCGTTGCTATGGCTAATCATAGCTGTGGGAATAGGCAGGATATTTACCTACGCTTTCTCATTGCCTAAGTGGGCTGGCATACCGATAGGCTTCGCTCTCTCAACGTTGCTCGCACAGCTAAATCTCTATGCTGGCCTAGTAAGCTTGTTCGGTGCCCTTGTCCTCCTCTATGAGCTATGGTGGGCAAGGCTCGTAATAACTATCATCTTGCTTGCAGTCTTGTTCGTGTTTTTCTATCTCTTGAAATATTTCGGTGATTACGCGAGAGCAAAGCAAGAAGAAAGAAAAAAAGAGCAAGCAGAACTTGCACGTGATGTGATCATAAAAACAGCACGCGGGCTAGAGAGAGGAATGGGTCAGATCTAAAAGCAAGAGAGATTGGAGAAAATGTGGCAAGTCTAAGCTCGTCTGCGGGCTACGGCATCATACAATCTGGAAAACATCCTTAGCATCATACCAGCTTTCTCACTCTCTACCTCTGATACACGAAGCAACGCTGCCTTGTGTGCGCTCCTGACCAATGCAGAGAGAAGCCAAGAAGCTAAAACCAGCACAAGAAAAATAAAAACAAGCTCTGCAAATGCATAGTCAGCAAGGAAAGAAAAATTAAATACATTAAGCAAAAAATCCGCGCTTTCTGTGAGCGCACCGCCATAGCCAAGCAAGCTTGTGAAGGCCAGAGCGAGAAGAAAGCTTATCACCTTGGGTGTACCTGACAAAAAGTCAAACAGGATTACCAATGCAAACAAAAAGAGTACAAGCCACAAGGCACATGTAATAACAACTTCCTGCATGGACATGCCATCACTAAGCCCAAGAAAAGAAGCAAATAACTGAAGCCAAGACGGTAATTCCAAGGGCTGGGCTAAAAAAGAATCCACGCCTGAAACAACTGTGTTATCTAAATCTGAAAAATCCAGCGAGCTTGCACTTACAATGACTGACAAGATAAGCACCAGTGGAACAAAGCATAATATAATAATTCTCATGTTGCTATTATAGAGAAAAACTAATTTAAAATCCTTTCTCCATAACAGAACATGAAAGCTAAGAAACCATTTCTTTTTTCTCACAAGCACGAACTACATCTTCGTAGGAGATATCGTTCTTGTAAAAAGCAAACAAAGGACCGCCACACACGGCGATGCCATCACCATCATGCAACAAATTGTTTTCAGAACGCTCCAGACAAGAGAACAAAAGATACTGTCTCTCGAAGAATTCACCTGTGAAAAATGAAATTTCATCCCCTTGCTCGCTGGTGATATAATCAGCAAGAACATAATGGCCAAATATCTCCTTCAGAATATCCAAGGGCAACACCAAAGAGCCATCGTGCCTTGGCAAAAGTCTTATGCTATAAATATCTCGTGATTTTTTAGCTGCAAGAAAATGTATCTCCTTCTCCTCCATGCCCTCGCATTCTTGCCTGAACATGGGTAAGATTACGAATGGAAATTTTTGCAGCGGACTTAAATAAACCTCAGTGGTACCATCAACCTCGAGTACAAGAGAGCCAAATTTATTCTCACTCGGTAAGTAAAGGTCAACATAAGGCAGCATATGGTTGCAATTCGGTAGCAAAATTTTTTCTATTGAGCTTGTGAAGCGGTAAAGATAAAGGTTATTGTCGTGTGGGTCACGAGCCAGTCGATATGTGCCTACTAACAAGCTGATCTCGTGGCCAGAAGGCAAAACAAGAGATGACATGTCTAAAATTTGCTACAGCTTTATTTAAGAATTTCTGTGCTGAAAAATAGCAATAGGAACAAAACCTTAGCCAAGAAACTCGCTCAGCCCTTTTTGCTTTGCTTCCTCTTTTGCCTTTCTCAGCTTTTCAAGCTGGTTTTCCACGCGTTCCTCGGAAAAATCATGCTCAAGCAAGATCTTCTTCACGCGCTCCTCATCAAGCTTAGGGAACTCAACGCTGACATCGCTAACTTCAGGTTTCTTGAAAAGTGCAAAGATTTCCTGCCAATCAAACCCGTTTTCCTGCTTCTCGAGCTGTTCCTTTACAGCATTGAAGATTGTTGCGGGATAGCGCTTTTCTCTTACAAGCTGTAATGCTTTTTTCGGTCCTATACCGCGAACACCTCCTGGATTATAATCTGTGCCAACGAGAATGCCAAGACAAATAAGCTGTTCATGGTTTTCTTGCCAATGTTAGGTTTTGCACAAGCCGTGGCGCGCCAAAAAGCAAACAGTCATAATCCTGGCTTGCCACAGCATAAAATTCAGAAGGCTTGGTTTTGACCATATATGCAGCTTGCGCCTCACCTTCGCTTGGTGCTTGCACCACGGCTATGCCCATAGCCTCAAGAAGTTGCTTGCTCTCGGCTATCATCTCATCCGTAACAAAACTCAGCTGTCTTGCATACTTAGCCATAGCTTCTATATCCTCTCTTGCCTTGGCCTCTTCATACTTAACTTTTGCTTCTTGCTTTACAGCCTCGCGCTTCTCCTTCGTTGCCTGCTTGAGCTTTGGTGGCTTGCCATCAAAAACATACACAAGTTTTATGCCCTCAACAAGCAAATTGATATTCCTATAAAACAAGCCGGAAAGATGGCTCGTGATATTTCCTTTCTTATCCATCAACGGCGTACCGTCTGGTTGCCGTATAGTGCTAATAAATTGATAAATCGTGTTGAAAGCATCCACGCAAATAGTTTTGCCCTTGAGCTCTTGCAAGCTTATTGCTTTCCGTGGCACGATATCGCCAATCTGCAAGCCCATAGAAAAATAGCGAGGAGGAAATATAAAAAATTATTGATTAACATAAATTATTTCACAATCTGGTAGATAGCACAAATTTCAGAAAGAAAATCACCATATTTCTCTTCATACATCTTGACAAAATTCTTTGATGCGTTATAAACATTCCTGAAAGCCTTTCCTATTCTGGCATCCTCACATTCCTCTATTTTCACGTAAATTTTTTTGCCATTTCTTTTAGCCACGCACAATCTCTTATAACCATACTCCTTCAACAGCTTAATCTTTGTTTCCCTATCTGAAAAAACATTATCAACATTAACCCCCAACTCCTGTGTCCTTTCTATCAATCTTTTAGACGCCACATATTTGTCAAAATTTTCATATACCCTTTCACGAACAAAATCATATATCATAAATTCATCTTCTGGCTCAACGCCAAGTTCTGCACAAAGTTCTGTATATCTTCTTGCATCCTTCCCTACCAACGCGTCCTTTCTTTCCTTCTCAAGTCCTTCAGCCCAGTCCCTATTGCTTTCTTGCTCCTCAACAATTCGCCTTTCAAGCTCGCTCTCATCCATATCGAACCCAAAATCAAGTTGCCAAACCATATCATGGGCAAGAGAAGGTGATTTAAAAATTTTTCTGTTCACTACTTATAAGTTACTATTTGCTTGGGGGGTGCGTGTGGCCAGAATAATTTAAATATCTTCTTTACCTTTTGTGTTCATGGAAATAATCTTTATACCTTTAGACTACAGCTACAAAGAGATTGGTGGCAAAACGTATATGATAATAACTGGCAAGACAAAAGAGGGTAAAAGCTGTTGCGTGTTCCATAGGTTTAACCCATATTTCTATGTGCTTTCTGAACATGTGGAAAGGACAAAGCAGGAGATAGAAAAGCTCGAAGCAGAGCATCTTGGCCATAAGATCAAAGCGCTAAGCATAAAGATCGAGAAAAAAAGATTCTTCGATAAGCCTGTAAAGGCAATCAAGGTTATCGTGAAAAACCACAGAGACATGCAACCTCTTGCGGAGAGAATAAAGCGGTTACCCCATGTAACAGAATGTCTCGAGACTGACATAAGCCTTGTAACAAAATATATCATAGCCTCGCATGTAAGGCCGCTTGTCTGGCATAAGGTTCATGGCAAATTGCTCAACAACGAGCCCGAGCTCTATGGTGCTGATATGGCTATCGATACAGACATCTGTGTGCTTGCTGACAAGATCTCTATGGCAAAAGAACAGCCAGATTTCAAACCAAAGGTGCTTGCCTTCGATATAGAAGCAAGCGAATTTCAAGTTGGTAAGGGCGAAATTCTTATGCTTGCTGTTTCATGCGGTAAGCTACGGAAGGTTATCACATGGCAAAAAGCCAACAAGAGGCCGGGATTTGTTGAATACGTGGCAGATGAGGCTGAACTTATAGAACGGTTCATGGAGATTGTGCAGGAGGAAAAGCCTGATATAATAGTTGGCTACTTCTCCGATGGCTTCGACTTACCATATTTGCGGGCAAGGGCGGAAAAATATAAGATAAGGCTTGCCCTTGGCCTTGATGAAAGCAATGTAAGATTTATTCGCGGCGTGATAAATTCTGCCAAGATTTTTGGTCGTGTGCACATAGATTTATTCAAATTTGTGAGTAATATACTGGCGCCAAGTTTGCAGTCAGAAACACTAACCCTTGATGAAGTAGCCCGTGAGCTTATCGGTGAAGGTAAAATAAAGCTCGATATAAAAAACGGTGTAGATGGCATTGACCTGCTCGAGTTTTACCGCTATAATTTACAAGATGCAGTGATAACTGAAAAACTTTTCCGTCATTTGTGGCCAAACCTCCAAGAAATCGCAAGGCTTGTTCAAGAACCACTTTTCGATATATGCCGTGATACATACTCACACTATGTCGAAAATTATATCCTGCATAATCTCGAACGTTTTAATGAGATCGCACCGAGAAGGCCAGAGCCGGAGCCAGGCCTCTATGAAAATATTGTGATGTTTGATTTCACTAGTCTTTATCCAAGCATTATTGTTAGCTTCAACATCTCTCCTGCCACACTGCTGAAAGAAAAACAGCGGAACTGTTATGAAACACCTGAGTTTGAGCTCTATGGCAAAAAGGTAAAATTCTGGTTCAAAAAACAAGAAAGTTTCATACCAAAGCTCATAGCAGAAATTATGGAAAAAAGAAAAGCTGTGAAAAAGCTGGCTAAGGCAAAGGAAAGTAGCGAGCTCAAAGCAAGAAATCACGCGCTCAAAACTATAATGAATGCTGCCTACGGCTATTACGCATTTTTTGGCGCACGATACTATAGCTTGGAATGTGCAGCAAGCATCACGGCTTATGGCAGACATTACATCAAGCGTGTAATTGCTGAGGCTGAGAAAAAAGGCTTTCATGTTATATATTCTGACACTGACAGCCTTGCCATCGCTCTCGGTAAAAAAACAAAACAAGATGCTCTTAGCTTCTTGCACGAAATAAATGCAAAGCTCCCTGGCGCCATAGAACTTGAGCTCGAAGATTTTTACAAGCGAGGCATCTTTGTGAGCAAGAGAACAGTAAAGACAGGAGCAAAGAAAAAATATGCGTTGCTGAGCGAAAGGAACAAACTCAAGATTCGTGGCTTTGAAACAGTGAGGCGCGATTGGTGCCAGCTCGCGAAAGAGGTGCAGAGTAAAGTTATAGAGATGATATTGCAAGACGGCAACCATGAGAGAGCTCTTGCCTATGTGGAGCAAGTGATCAGCAAGATAAAAAGGAGGGAAGTCAAGAGAGATAAGCTAGTTATAAGGACACAGCTCAAAAAACCGCTCAGTGAATATCTTGCGGTATCGCCGCACGTGGTTATAGCAAAAAAAATGCAAGAGCGCGGACTGCCAATAGGTCCAGGCACATTAATCGAGTATTATGTGGCTGAAACCAAGAACAAAGGCAAAGGCAAGCAACTTGTTCGTGAGAGAGCTAAGCTACCTGATGAACCCGGCGACTATGATATTGAGTATTATCTCAGACACCAGATTTTGCCGGCCGTTGAGAATATTTTCGAGATTTTCAATATTGATGTAAAAGAGATCATAGAGAAAAAAGGACAAAAGAAATTGCTGGACTTCTAGTTGATAAGCTTTATTAACACATAATGCAAGGAGAAAGTATATGAGAATGAAACCACTTTTCGAGCAACGCATGCGCGACCTGCTTGGCTCCGAGTTCGATGAGTTTGTACAGGCATGTAAGATCCAACCATTACGTAGCATTCGCTGTAACACGCTGAAAATAAAACCAGCTGAACTTGCAGAAAGATTGAAAGCAAGAGGCTGGCAAATCGAACAGCCATTCAAGAGCTATAGAGAAGCAATAGTGGTTAAAAGTTGGCTTACACCAGGAGAGCTAGGCAAAAGCATAGAGCATATGCTTGGCTATTACTATGTGCAAGACCTAAGTAGCATGATGCCACCTCTCGTGCTAAACCCAAAACCATACGACATTGTGCTGGATATGTGTGCAGCGCCGGGCTCGAAAACAACACAGCTTGCCAGCATGATGAATAACCAAGGCACAATCTTCGCTAATGATGTACGCATAGACCGTGTCAGCATTCTCGTGAGTAATCTTGAACAGCAAGGTGTAACCAATGCTATAGTAACACGACACGATGGTGTAGAGCTTTGTGAAAAACTGGCCAAGCACGGAATAGAATTTGACAAAGTACTGGTTGATGCGCCATGCTCTGGAGAAGGTACTATCGCGAGCTCGCCGCAAACATTGAAAATGTGGAATATAAAAATAATAGGAAGACTTGCAAAAAAACAAAAAAGGTTGCTTGCTGGGGCAATAAATGCAACAAAACCAGGCGGAACTGTAGTGTATTCTACATGCACGCACGCGCCAGAAGAAAATGAGGCAATCGTAAAGTTTGCGCTTGAAAATTTCAATATAAAGCTCATACCATTCGAGATCCCGCTGAAAAGCAGGCCCGGACTAGACGAGTGGCAAGGCGCACACTACGGTAACGAGATGAAGCTAACAAAAAGAATATATCATCACGAAACGTTAAGCGAGGGATTTTTCATAGCAAAGTTTAAAAAAATAAGTTGAAAAACGTGAGAGGGAAAATGCAAACACCTGTATTTTTGCTGAACCCGCGCATAGCAGCAGAAAACTTCAACAAGCTCAAAAAAAACATAACAAATGGAAAGGTTAGCATAGCCTATTCGATGAAGGTAAATCCAAGACGTGAGATAATGAAAATACTAGGAAAGCACAATGTATATTTTCTTACAAGCTCTGAAAAAGAAATCAACATAGCTAAGAGATACGGAAAAATTTTGTTTTATAATCCTGTCATAAGTGAGGCAATGCTCCAAGATACAGCCAAACACATTAATTATTTCATAGCAGACTCTCATGAGCAAGCGCACTTAATAAAAAAGCTAAATCCAAACGTAAGGGTTCTGGCTCGTTATAGCTTGCCGAATCAGCAATTCGGAATGAACGGAAAGCAAATAGAGATGCTTGCGAAAGAGATAGGTATTGATGGCATACACGCGCATCCACTATTCACCAAGAGCACATTGGCGAGAGAAAGATTTTTGCCACTCGTGAAAAAACTAAAAAGAAAATATAACATCAGTGTGGTCGATCTTGGTGGCACATTACCGCGAAAAATTGCAAGACTAAGAAGCCTCGTAAGGAAGATAAAAACCATGGGCATAGAAGAGATAATCGTGGAGCCTGGCACAGCAATAGTTGAGAATGCTATCGTATTAATAATGAAAGTTATAAAAACAAAGCAAGTGCACAACAAACATATAGCATTTGTAAATGCATCGCTTTATAACACAATACCAGATAGGCTTATCATAAACCGCGAGTATGAGCTAAGAACTGATGCAAAAGTGCCAGGTGAAACTCATGTGTATGGAAACAGCATAGACGCGTTGGATTATTTCGGCATTGTAAATCGCAAGCTCTCGCCTAATGATCTCGTAGCTGTTCTAGATGCAGGCGCATACCAGTTCCACACAGAACTTTTCAGGATGCCGAAGGTAAGATATAAAATAGTAAAAAGTTTTCCTGAATGGATAAAATGAATAAATACGATAATGCTGAGAAGAAAGCAAGTAAAAGCGAAAGGCAAGAACAACATAAAGCAGAACTTGAGCCAATTCAGGATTTTCATGCAGAGCCAAACATGACTGTTTCGCGTTTCATCGATAAAGTGCGTCATGTTGGTTTCCAGTCAGTACATTTGGGCAAGGCTGTAGATATAATAAAAAGAATGAAACAAGACAACGCAAAAATTTTCCTTACGTTTACATCAAATATGGGCTCTTCAGGAATGCGTGGTCTCTTTGCCCAGCTTTTCAGCCTCAGATTTGTTGATATTGCAATAACTACTGTAGGCGCAATAGAAGAGGATATAATAAAAACAAAAGAGAAATTCTATGTTGGGAGCTTTGATGCTAACGATCTAGAGCTACGGAAGCAAGGGATCAACAGGATAGGTAATATTTTTGTCAAAGACACAAGCTATGTTAAATTCGAAGAGATCATACAAGAATTGCTAGAAGATATCTATCAAGAAAAAAAGAAACTTACGCCTTCCCAGCTTGTGTATGAAATAGGTAAAAGATTGCAAGACGAAAGCTCTTTTGTGTATCAGGCAGCAAAAAACAACATTCCTATTTATTGTCCTGCAATAACCGATGGTTCTCTTGGCTACCAGCTCATGCTTTTCAAAGATAAGCACCCTGACTTCGAGCTGGATGTGATTGATGATTTCAAAAAACTTATCCTGGAGAGCAGTCCGCGCGAGAAGAAAGGGGTGATTATTCTCGGTGGTGGTGTTGCAAAGCACCATGCGCTCATAGCTAACCTAATAAATGAAGGTATGGATTATGCTGTTTACATAACCACAGCAAGAGAATACAGCGGTTCGCTTTCAGGCGCAACTACACGCGAGGCATTATCATGGGGAAAACTAAGGAGTGAGAATGCAGTAACTGTGATAGGTGAAGCCAGCATCTTGTTCCCGTTAATTATGACAAAAGTGCTCAATGATCTCGGCTTTGTTTAGCTTGTCATAGGAAAAATGAAAACAAAAATTCTCAATACAAGAGAAAGAAAACAACTTTTCGAAAAACTCAGCAAGATATATGGCATAACTGCTAATGAGATGAAAGGGATGTTCATAGAAAGTGGCAAACGCAAGATAAGATATTTTACAGGCTCGTTGCCACGCGAGGAGCTCGCTGGGCTGGCCCAAGAGCTGAATATAGACACAATAGGCATGTATATCATAGCGCTCGAAAATTTTCACGGCGAGCTAAGACCAAGGCTCAGCTTCGATGCTGTAAGCCTGCTCCGGAATAAAATAAAAAAACAAGTTATAGAGCTTGATGAGAAGCAGGCAAAAAAATGGCTCAAAGGTGAAAGCCTTATAATCGAAATGACAAAAGCTCAAGGTATCGATGAAAATGTTGGCCTGCTTGTGTTGAAATACAAAAACGATTTAATTGGTTGCGGAAAATTCTCAATACAAGAAAAGGACGGCAAGAAACTCGTGAAAATTACTAATTTTGTACCGAAACAAGTGAGAAGCACGTTATTGTAACTGCTATTCCCCGCCGATGAGATCTCTGAGAAGTTGCTTGATTCTAGCAAGTTTACTTTTCACCATCCCCCTAAGAAATCTTCTATCTGTATACACAAGCAAGCATGTGGCAACATGTATGCTGTGCCGTTTTCCTTTCCGCTCTACGTGACAACAATAATTATGGAACTCAAGCAAAGCTGGAAGCTTTGTCCCGGTTGCCTCTTTTATATAAACACTAACACGCCCTCTCCCATAAGAAATTTTTTCAAGTGAGTTCTTGCCATACAAAAAATTGGCAAACGGCTCGCCATAAGCCATGCCTAAAATCTCTTCTGCTTTGCTATTCATGTATGCAACCTCATACTTGGAATTCAAAATAAGAAAAGCAATATCTTCATGAATATACTTGGTCAGATTTGGAAATATTTCAGACAAGAAAACATCACTTATCTTCTCTATCCCAGAACCCAGCATAGCATTTTCTTGTTTCAAATATGCTATCAGACCATCCTTCTTCTTCAATTCAACTTTTGCTATGTTAAGTCTTGACTCTAATGATGCAATTTTCGCATTCGCTTGCTCCAAATTCTTTTTCAAATTTTTATTCTCGTAATATCTCTGAAAAAAGTCAAACATATGATCGAAAGCAAAACTGTATTTAATAGCATTGCTCAGAACCAAAATAGATTTATAAAAGAATATTTTGTTATGACATAGTTGAAATGATCCAAGAAGCAGAAATCAAAAAATGGATCAAGGCAGGTGAAATTGCTGCTTCTGTAACGCGCTATGCAAAGAGAATCATAGAACCTGAAAAAAATCTATTTGAGATAGCGGAAAAAATCGAGGCAAAAATAAAACAAATGCATGCGGAGCCCGCATTTCCAGTAAATCTCAGCATAAACGAGATTGCAGCACATTTTACACCGAAATGGCAGGATGAAAAAATTGCAACAGGAATGATAAAGGTTGATATTGGTGTGCATATAGATGGGTGTATAGCAGATACAGCATTTACGCTAAACTTGGATGAGAATAAGGAATATGATCTAATGATAAGTGCAGCAGAAAATGCTGTCATGAAGGCTATTGAAATTTTTAGTGAAGGCACAAAACTAAGAAATGTCGGCAAAATAATAGAAGAAGTTATCAAAAAAGAGGGTTTTATACCTGTTACTAATTTATCTGGCCATAGCATTTCCCGCTACAAACTACATGCGGGCATGACTATTCCGAACTTTGACAATGGTAATGAGCTGCAACTAGGCGAAGGTGCTTATGCCATAGAGCCTTTTGTAACAACAGCCCACGGTGCTGGCAGTGTTTATGAAGGCAAAGGTTCAGGGATATATGCGCTTATAAAAGATGCTCCGGTAAGAGACAGTTTAGCGAGACAGCTTCTCACCTTTATAAAGCACAAGTACAAAACATTACCATTCTGTGAAAGGTGGCTTACTCATGAGTTCGGGCCGAGGGCAACCTATGCCTTGCACCTATTAGAAAAAAACCGTTTACTCTATCATTACCCTCTCCTAATAGAAAAATCCAAGCAACCTGTGGCCCAAACAGAACACACAATTATATTATCCAAGAACAGAAAGATTATAACAACAAAATCAAAAGAGGAGAAAGATTAACCCGTATACCACGGCGACTCCAATGCCGCTCTTGCTGATTTCAGGTATTGTTCTTCTAGCTTCTTGTAGCGTTCTATATCAGCCTTTGTCACACTTGGCTTAATCTTTTTCATCGCCTCCTCAAAATCCTTCATCTTAACTTCCTTTGCCTTCATCTTACTTCTCCTTAGTGCAAGCATTGCCGCTTCCCTTGCCAATGCCTCAAGATCAGCACCAACATAGCCCTCTGTTTTTTCTGCAAGCTCCTCAAGATTCACATCTTTGGCCAGAGGCATGTTGCGTGTGTGGATCTTGAGTATCTCCAGCCTACCTTTTTTGTCTGGTGGCGGAACAAGTAGCACGCGGTCGAATCTGCCAGGCCTTAGGATAGCAGGATCAAGCATGTCTGGCCTATTAGTGGCTCCGATAACTACAACATTAGTTAACTCTTCTATACCATCCATCTCCGCAAGCAACTGATTAAGCACGCGCTCTGTAACCTTGGTACCTGTCTCAAGGCCACGTCTCGCTGCCAACGCATCTATTTCATCGAAAAAGATAATGCAAGGAGCAACCTGTCTTGCCCTCTCAAAAGTTTTCCTTACACCCTCTTCGCTCTTGCCTACCCACATACTAAGCAAGCTAGGACCCTTAACCTGGATGAAGTTAGCCTCGCTCTCTGTAGCTACAGCCTTAGCAAGCAAGGTCTTGCCTGTGCCAGGAGGGCCGTACAGCAATATACCTTTCGGAGGTGTAATACCCATACGCTTGAAAGCATCAGGATATTTAAGTGGCCACTCTACCGCCTCTCTTAGCTCCTGTTTCACTTTTTCTAAATCGCCTACATCACTCCATTTAACATTAGGAGTTTCAACTAAAACTTCGCGCATGGCACTTGGCCTAACAACCTTCAAGGCTTCAAAGAAATCTCGTCGTGTTATAATAAGTTGCTCTAATACTTCTCTCGGAACTTCCTCCATCTCATCAAGTTTTAGCTTAGGCAAAATACGACGTAAAGCAGCCATCGCAGCTTCTTTACATAAACTTGCAAGGTCGGCACCGACAAAACCATGTGTTATGGCAGCTATCTCCTCAAGATTCACATCTTTGGCCAGAGGCATGTTGCGTGTGTGGATCTTGAGTATAGCAAGTCTTCCTTTCTTGTCCGGAACATTAATTGCTATCTCTCTGTCAAACCTTCCAGGCCTTCGTAAGGCGGGATCGAGAGCATTTGGCCTATTAGTAGCGCCTATCACTATCACCTTGCCCCTCGATTTCAGGCCGTCCATCATGGTTAAAAGCTGAGATACCACACGCCTTTCTACTTCACCATATGCCTCCTCACGTTTCGGCGCTATCGCATCTATTTCATCAATGAATATGATATCCTCTTTTCGCTTTCACCGTAGTATTTACTCATAATCTCTGGGCCATTCAGAGCTATGAAATTAGCTTCGCTTTCATTGGCTACTGCCTTAGCAAGCAAGGTCTTGCCTGTGCCAGGAGGGCCGTACAAGAGCACGCCTTTAGGAGGTTCAATTCCAAGTCGTGAGAATATCTCAGGATGTTTAAGCGGTAACTCTACCATTTCTCTTATCTTCTTTATCTCCTCGTCCAGGCCACCAATATCCTCATATGTCACTTCAGGCACCTTCTCCTCGCTTATCTCAACAGCTTTCGGCGACACAACAATGTCGGTATTTTCTGTGATAATGCAAGGCTGGTTTGGTGTTAGCTGAACAACAACAAACCTCATCTGGCTGAGGGTAGGCATAAACCCACTAATAGCATCACCAAAAATATCGAATATATCCTGGAAGCTTTCCTCCATTATGTCCCGTCTCCGTCTTGCACCGCCAAGAACAACTATGTCGCCTTTAACAACAGCTCTGCCAAGTAATCCGCGCTTGAAAATTTCCGGATCTGCTTGCACGACAACACCTTGCTGGGCAGGAGCGATCATAACTTTCTTCGCTTCCTTGACATCCGCCTTGCTTACCTCTACATACTCCCCAATCCCTGTCTTTGCATTCCTACGTATGATTCCATCTATCCTTATTATACCCTCGCCAACGTCTGCCGGATATGCTCTGTCAACAATAGCAACAGTTTCTCTTTCGCCTTTGATAGAAATAACATCACCACGTCTAACACCAAGCTCTCTCATGATTTCGCTGTCTATCCTTGCTATGCCTTTGTATGCATCATCCTGCAATGCTTCAACAACCTTAAGCTTTACTTTCTTCATTTTGCCTCATCAAACTCGTTGAATATAAGGGCAAGCTTTTTTGCTTCCTCTATGCATAGCTTTACTATCCGGCTTGCCAGTCTTTCTTGTTCCCGCATAAAACTTATAACCTCTTTTGGAATGCTCACCGCGTAGCTGTTTCCAACCATACGCAGCTTTACTTTAAAAATCTTGTTCTTTATTCTCTTGAAATCCTTATATTTTTCCTCGTCCGCCGGATGCAAAATCCTCTTTCCGCAACACTCACATTGCCATCCCCTAAGCTTAAAGCCGTCACGCTCAAATACACGCTTTGTCATTTCTTTTCCACACTTGCTACACATCACACGCTCATTGAAGATGTCAGACATTTTATTCCTGCCAGTATCATTTTTATGTATATACAAAGTGTATATACCATAACTTTATAAATCTTTCCTTTGCTTTTAACTTAGGATATTGTTATGGAAACAATCAGGAGTGGCAAGAATGCAGAAAAAATCTTTTGGTGAGAAAATAAAACAGGCATGGAACTGGATATGGCACTCTGATAGTTTGGCAAGTTGGTTCGTGGCCTTGTTGATAATTTTCATTCTCGTGAAATTTATTTTCTTCCCTTTCATTGGCTTCGTGCTTGGAACAAGCCTACCGTTGGTGGTAGTGGAATCAGGAAGCATGAACCATAATTTCAAATGGCCACAAAAAGTCATCTCTACTGAGGTTACTGGACCGCTTGGGCTCATAAATGAGGAAAAATTCAAGAAATGGTGGGACCATGCAGGCGCGTGGTATGAAAAGCACAGCATAGATTATGAGCAGGCAAAACTATGGCCTTTCAAAGCAGGAATGGAACGTGGTGATATTGTTATAGTAAAAAAAGCAAACTACTATCGAGTTGGTGATGTCATAGTTTTTGACGCAGGCCAAAGACACCCGGTAATCCATAGGGTTGTGGCTATAAAACATAAAAACGACAAAACCTATTATGAAACAAAAGGTGATGCCAACCCAGGACAGCTAAGTTTTGAAAGAAACATACCAGAGAATAAAATTTATGGCAAGGCAATTGCGAGAATACCAAAACTGGGCTGGCTCAAACTCATCTTTGCAAAGCTATTTGGACTCGCCTGAGTTCCAGTAGACAAGTTAAGTAGAGTGACAGAGCAGACAACAAAATTTATAAAGCTATCAACAAAAGGAAGAACATGCAAATCACAATAAGAAAGCAGGAAAAGAATGAACTAGAAATGGAAATTGATAACATAACAATAGCTGAAATCTTGCGTGTAAGGTTAGCTGAAAATCCGAATATTAGTTTTGTTGCTTGGCGACGCGAACATCCTACGAAAAACCCAATAATGCTTATCAAAACAAAAGACAAAGAGGTAAGCAAGATAGTGAAGGAGGAAATAGCCAAACTAGATAAAGAATTGGCAGGGCTTGACACAAAATTCAGCAAAACCAAATAACTATCAGGCCTATTTTCCGAGCGCAACTTTCATTACTTCACCACCGGGTTCTTTTTCAGCAAAAATCTCTGCTTCGAACAAACTGAACTTCACATCATGCTTTTTCCATGCATCCCGTGGCAATCCTGCTTTTTCACATACCGCGCTTACAAACTCTTCTTTACTCATATTATGCTCTACAGCTACTTGTGGCAATAGCAAACCACTGAAGCCATTCCATTCACAAATAATGCCATGCTTGCCTATCACAAGTTCCTGCATTACATCCTTGGTTTCATGAGGAACGGTTAAAACCGAGACTTCAATAACAATTTTATCCAGCTCTTCTTTGCTCAAAGGCATAAAACGTGGATCATTGAAAGCTGCATGTCGCGCTGCCTCAACAACAGCTTCGGCAAGAGGCAACACAGGCAAGGGAAAACCTATGCAACCACGAAGCTCTCTGGAAGGCCATGTAAGTAGTGTAACAAAAACGCCACGCTTTTCTCCGAGTTCTCTATGAGCAGGCAAGACGGGTCGTTCGCCCTCAAACCCCTTAGCTATACTTTCTCTAGCTAGCCTTACAAGTTCCGCTGCTGTTTCAAGCTTCATAAAAAATTAAAGAAAAAATCAAAAATATAAATTTTCCTATATTATCTTGTAGTCCTCGCTGAACAATCTCCTAACTTCCTCTTTCGTTGTTACAGGCAATTCCTCAGGAACTTGCACGCTGTAATATCCTGTCTTGTAGATCTCACTCAGTCTTATACTAATGTATTCTTCCTTTCCGTTACTAACCCTCACCTCTGTTGGTGTACCATGCAACCAACTCACCACGCTATCATACCCAATACTGATAAGATAACAGCCTCGCTCCATGCAAGAAACAAAATGTTCCACCTCATTCTTGAAATTCTGTACCTTGCTCCTCGTTACTCGATTTCCGCTTTTCACATACCTGCTTATATAACCTACCAGCGTAGCCAATAGCATCTCAGCGCTTTCTTTCTGTTCACAAATTCTATAACAAAGATTCTTTGCATGCTCAATCAAATCGCTAGCCCAGACAGAGGTGTTATTGAGCCACTCCACAAGATTTTCCAACCCTGGAAGCATTGTAGAAAACAAGATATCCAGGTAGCTTAAAAATATTTCTCCACGAAGAACAAATTTTATTAATCATCAAGTCTTGATTCAACCATGAAAAAAAGCTGGCGCAACAAGATTTCTGCAGGAAGTTATGATTTAAACAGGTGGCTTCATGGAGGTTATGAACGTGACATAATAACAACAATCTATGGTCCTGCCGGCTCTGGCAAGACAAATTTTTGTTTGCTTGCTGCTGTCAGTCAGGCAAAAAAAGGAAACAAGGTAATCTATATCGATACAGAAGGTGGCTTCTCTATAGAGCGTGTAAAACAGCTTGCCAAAGATAAGACTGAGGAGGTGCTGAAAAATATTATACTGCTGAAACCGACAAACTTCCAGGAGCAATGTAAAGCATTTGAAAAAATGCTGACTGAGTTAAAAAAATCTGAAGCAAATATAGGCCTCATAATCGTTGATGGAATTACCATGCTTTACAGGCTCGAATTAGGAGAGGCGCACAAGGAAAAAAATGATGAAAAAGTTCGAGAAGTGAATAGCGAACTGGCTAAGCAGTTACGCATTCTTGCAGAAATCGCAAGAAAAAAGAATATTCCAGTGCTTGTAACAAATCAGGTTTATAGTGATTTTCTGAGCGAGCAGGAACTGAGAGAAGGAAAAACCAAAGGCGTGCATATGGTTGGCGGTGATATCTTGAAGTATTGGAGCAAATGTATCATCGAGCTCCAAAATGAGCGTGGCAAAAGGAAAGCAATATTACGAAAACACAGAAGCTTGCGTGAGAAGGAACTAAGATTTGAAATAGTTGATGATGGGATAAGACGAAAAAGGTTTTTCTAGCCATGTGTTTCTCCAACATTATTGCTCATTTCGTTGCTATTCTTTCTGCTGTCACATGCAGGGTTGAAACAGAAATACCACGGTCTCTTGCCACGCTTTACAAGCATTAGCATGGGCCAGCCACATTTTTCACATTTCTTTCCTGCTTTTTTTATCATGCCTCTCGGAAGCGTGAATGTTGTTTTGCATTCCGGATATGAATCGCAGGCAACAAAATATCGCTTTGTTTTCTTGGAATAAATCAACCTAAGTGCTCCCTTCTGACAAGCAGGACACTGCATAAGCTTGCTTTCTTCCCGCTCTCTCTTGTTCATCTCCTCAAGCGAAGAAAGTAATTCTTTGCCAATCTCCTCCTCCTTTTCCCTGAACTGTTCTGAAATTTTTGCTATAATATTTTTCGCTTCAGCTATAATTTCTTGCTGTTTTTCTTTCCCCTGCCTTGCCAGCTGTATTGCCTCCATCTTTTCTTCAAAGTTCCTTGTCAAGTTCTCATCTATGATAATCGGAGAATGCTTTTTCAGTGCGCTCACAAGTTTTATGCCGAGTTCCGTAGCATGTATCTGCTGCCCCTCAATATAGCCACGGTCATAGAGAGTTTCCACAATCATGGCTCTCGTAGCCTTCGTACCAAGGTTTCTTTTTGCAAGCTCGCGCACAAGACTCGCAGGCGTATAGCGCTTTGGTGGCTGTGTTTCCTTCTCCTCAACCTTCACATCTGTAATCTTTGCTTTTCCTTCCACATCAGGTAATTCTTTCTCCTGTAGGCTTGTTGGATACACATTAATCCAGCCTTTCTCTTTCACACATACTCCCGTAGCTGTAAATTTCAAACCGCCAACATCAGCAATGAGCTTCTTCTGCTCAACAATCGCGTCAGGGGAAAAGCAAGCCACGAAACGCCTTACAATAAGCTCATAGATTTTTTCCTCATCCTTGCTTAGCTTTTCCAGCCCAGCAGTTTCGCCGGTCGGATATATGGCTGGATGTGCAGGATCGCTTTTCTTTCCCTCTACAGGTTTGCTTCTTGTTGCATGCTCAACGAAGGAAAAGAGCTTGCCGAGCTTCTCAAGTATTTTTCTCGCTTGAATACTTGCTGGCAATTTTTGGCTGCTTGTCCTCGGGTAGCTGATAAGACCCGCAAGATAAAGTTGTTGTGCAATCTGCAACACCCTGGCCGGCGTTATTTTGTAAAATTTATAGGCCTCTGTTTGCAAGGTTGTTAAGTCAAACGGTACTGGTGGCCTTATTGCTTGCTCTCTCTTTACCGTTGTTAGCTCACAAGTTTTGCCCTTGAGAGCCTCGAATTTTTCCAGCTCTTGCTTTTCCTTTATATCTTTTGGATATTTCAGCAATAGCTTTCCAGTTTTATCTGTCAAGATATAAATTCGCCAATACGGCTCTGGCTTGAAATTCCTTATCGCAAGTTCGCGCTCAACAACAAGATGTAAGGCCGGTCCCTGGACGCGTCCTATAGACATGATCTTGAAACGCCCTGCTTTGCGTATAGCGTTCATCAATGCTCTGCTCAGATTTATGCCGTATAGCCAGTCAAGGTAATGTCGTGCCTCGCCAGCTAATGCTTGCCCCCAATCTATAGTTTGCCTCGCCTCCTCGTAAGCTTTCTCAAGCTCTTCCTTCGTAAGTGTTGAAAATTTCATACGTTTTGCGTCTTGCTGTTTTGCAATAAAACGCAAAATGTTAAGTCCAATAACCTCGCCTTCTACATCATAGTCTGTGGCAATAATAAAGCTCTCAGCATTCTTGCATAACTTCGCGAGTACGTCATAGTAACGTTTGGTAAATGCGCTCCGTTTATTCAAGAAGGCGGGTTTCCATTCAAGCTCAAACACAGGCCATTCTCGCGATTTCTGCTTTTCATCAAGAGTAAAAAGATGGCCCACAGCAGCAGCGACAATTACACGCTTTCCATCTCGCTCCAATTCATAGTATGGAACACCCTTTTCAATGTGCCTAACAGGCTTGCCTAATGCGCTTGCTATCTTCAACGCTGCCTGGGGCTTTTCTGTGATAATAAGCACATACCCTTCCTTACTTCTTGCTCTTTTTTCCTCTCTTCTTGCTTTGCTCTCATTCTTGTGATTTTTCTTCCCTGCTCTTTCATCTCTTGTTCCCTCCTTCTCTACACGCTCCAACACAGGTTTTGGCTTCTCAACTATCTCTGTGCTTTTCCTTACTTGCCTTGGGTCTATCTCCACAAAATCTTTTACAGCCATTTAAATTTCGATAATCTTACCTACCCGGCTGACATTGATAACTCTTGTATTTCCTATTTTTTCCTCGAGACCAGATGCCTCATGCACATGACTGCATATCGCTATATCTGGCTTGAAACGCTTTATGGCTTTCATCACAGCTTCACTTCCAGGCACGAATGCAGAGAAGTTCTCTATCTTACTTCCAGCAGGATGTACATGTGTAACCATGATTTTTTTCTTTGCATCCTTAACACGTTCAAAACCTTGCTTGAGCAAAGAAAAAAGCTCTTTCTCGCTAAGCTGGAACAGCCCTATATTGCCTGAGCCTGCACCAAAAATTCCAACATCGCCTATCTTGATAGCATAACCATGAATATTCTTTGTGTTCGGATAAAGCTCGGCAAGAAAATTTGCGGTAGCCAGTGTTTCGTGATTTCCTGGTATAAGCAACACTTGCTTACCATACTTGATAAAAGGTCCAACAATATTCTCTGTGCTTGTCTCGAACATTGTTAAGTCACCGGCAAGAATAACCAAATCAACATTCTCTTCTCTTGCTTTCCTTGCCAATTTTTTCACTAGAGATGTATCGCCGTGTATATCGCCAACTGCAAGAATTTTCAGCTTTCTCTTTCCTGTGCTTTTCGCTACCTCCTGCTTATCTTTCTTGCCTTTTTTTCTTCCAGCATGCTTTTTTTTCATGCTCAGCGCTGATACCATAGAACAGCTACCAAGAACAGCTTAATAAATTTTTACAAGAGCAAGGGTGCTAATAAATCCTTAACTTGCCATCCACAATCAGAGGAATTACCTCATTGATCCTATCAAGCCATGATTCAACCACTGCCTTAATTTCATTTTTCTTGCCAAGGGTAAACCCATCAACAATCTGCACACTCACTGCTTGAGGTTCATTCACAGGCGAGCCTATCCTGCTTAAGATCTTGACGTAGCATTCATTCGCAAGCCCTTGCTTAACTATATCTGAAGCTATAATATTAGCGAGTACATTGTAAAGCTTGCCTACATGCCTCGTAGGGTTTTTACCGGCTGCTGCCTCAAGAGACATTTCACGGCATGGAGTGATAAGTCCGTTAACCCTATTTCCGCGACCGACCTGACCATCATCACCCATCTCAGCAGACAATCCCGTGACAGTCAGATACACATCATCTATGCTTTTAGCCTCAAAAGCAGGTTTGTCAAGCGCATTAACAATAACATCACATTCTCCATACTTTTTCGCTTTTCTCTTGATTTCTTCTCTTATTTTTTCCTTCACCTCATAATATTCTTCAATACCACTAATATATTTATCAATGAACGCTACAGCCACAGTCACCTTTATTTCGTCTCTTTCCCTTAGCGCCATAACCTTGATATCTTCGCCGACAGCAGGAAACTTCTTGATAAAAGCCTTGGAGTTCAGCATATCAGAAATAGCAAGAACAAGGTTCTCTGTGCGTGAATATGGGGCATAGCCCACACCAAAGCTTGTGTCATTTGCTAACTCAACATTGCTCCTGAACACTTCCTGCAGATTACCTGCACCTTCCTCGATCTCTATTTCTATTTTATAATGCTCTTGCTCGAGCATGTGAAAATTTTTCATAACATCTCTTACAGCCTCTATAGCAATCTTGCCAACATTGATTTTTTCTTTACCTAGCTGGCTAGTTGCACGGCCGGCAACGATGATCTTGAAAGGTTTAACAACAGAACCGCCACCAAACTTCGGCATGCTCTTGCCAGCAACAAGCAAACCCTTATCAACATTATGATGCAAAACCTTACCGAAATGCTCAAGATAATACTTGCTCAGCTTGCGGCTTACAGCCTCGCAAACAGCATCGCAAATTGTGTCTGGATGCCCGAGACCTTTCCTTTCCACAATCTCTACCGCTTGCTTCTCTATTGGCAAGCGCTTTGCTTTCTCGATCACTATATCACGCATGAGACATTCCTGCAGAAGGAATTTAAAAATTTAATTATGATAAAACAAAGATAATTTGAAAATGGGGCTGCCCGGATTTGAACCGGGGTCGCAGCCTCCCGAAGGCTGAAGCCTAACCAGACTAGCCGACAGCCCCATGAGCATCCTCACCAGCATGTTGCTCGTTAAGCCAAACCAATTCTGCATTTTCTCTTGCAAGATCAACAATAGCAAAACTCGGCTTGGCATGAAATAATGCCCCTGGGTTCACAAGCAATGTTTTTCCTATCCTCTCTATGTGAGCTCTATGTGTATGGCCAGTAAAAATAAAATCAAATCTTTGCAGGTGTATAGCTTTCATAAGGCTTACTCTGTTGTGGCCATGCAGAACCAAGATGCTCTTCCCCGCATGCTTGACAACAAGCCCGTCTGCGATCTTGAAACCAAGCTCTCTTGCCTTACTCGCCAAGCCACGACGCTCACCATCATTATTGCCATAAACAAAGCTAACATCAAAACCACGGAAGCTATCAAGCAGCAATGGCGATATGATGTCGCCACAATGATAAATCTTGTTTATGCCTTGCTCCTTTATCATGGAAAGGGCTTTCCTCACTAACCCTTCTTGCTCGTGCGTGTCAGACATAACAGCGATTTTCATTTTCTGTTTATTGTTAGCGGGCCCGAGAGGATTCGAACCCCTGTTACCCGGTCCGAAGCCGGGTGGCCTATCCACTAGCCGACGGGCCCGTTATTATATGGCTGGGCAATTTAAAATATTTTTTATAACCTATGTCGGCAGGGATACAAAAGTTTTTAATAAGTCTAGTAACAATTTTCTGTATGCAAAAAAAGAGGAACAAGCTGTTTCCTGCTGTGGCCACATTAACAGGCACGATTATTGGTGCCGGTTTTCTCGGAATTCCATATGCTGTGGCAAGAACAGGATTTCTTATAGGCCTTGCATACATAGTTTTGTTATGGTTCGTCATGCTGATGATAAACCTCTATCTCGGCGAAATAGCATTACGAACCAAAGGCGAACACCAATTGCCTGGTTATGCAAAACGGTATCTCGGGGCTTTTGGCCGTATGATCATGCTTTTCTCCATGATTTTCGGTATTTACTCTGCACTCATCGCATACATGCTCGCAGAAGGTGAAAGCCTTAGTATGATCTTCTTTGCCAACACGAACTATGGCCTAGCCTTCAGCCTTACATTCTGGCTCTTCATGTCATTATTGATAGCACGTGGTTTCCGCACGATGAAAAAGGGCGAGAGCATTGGCCTCGTGCTCGTGCTTTTTATGCTTTTGTCAATTGTTGTTTATTACGGGCCAAAAATCGAGCTAAGTAATCTTGCATATTCAAGCGCAAAACAGGTGTTCATGCCTCTCGGCGTTATTTTGTTTGCATTTCTCGGCTTTTCAGCTTTGCCAGAACTCGAACGCGTTTTGCATGGCCAGGAAAGTTTGATGAAAAAAGCTATAATTATCGGCATGTTAATACCTCTCACCGTATATGCTGTTTTCACATTCGTGGTGCTTGGTTATGCCGGCAAAGCCATCAACGAGATTGCCACGCTTTCGCTTGCCCGCATCTTTGTTTTTCTTGGTGTAATAACAATGTTTACCGCATTCTTTGCTCTGAGCATAGCTTTGCGTGACATGTATATGTTTGATTTCGGGATGAGAAAGAAAAAAGCTACATTACTTGTCATAGTTCCTACCTTGCTTATCTTCCTGGCATTGAAAAAATTTGGTCTTGCAAGTTTTTCACAGTTGCTTGCTCTCGCTGGAAATATATCAGGCGGCATCACTGGCTTGCTCGTGCTTCTCATGATCATACGTGCAAAAAAACTTGGCAATAGAGAACCAGAATATAGCATGCCTATCTCGTGGCCACTTCTCGCTTTGCTCTTGCTTATATTTTTAGTTGCAGTAAGCAGCAAATTTATTTTTAGCTAAGCGCTTCTTGCATCAAGCTTTTTTCTTAATAGCTTAGATGCAAGCCTA
This sequence comes from Candidatus Pacearchaeota archaeon, assembly GCA_017608705.1. Taxonomy (GTDB): domain Archaea; phylum Nanobdellota; class Nanobdellia; order Pacearchaeales; family GW2011-AR1; genus JAFCFJ01. The sequence goes on along the minus strand of JAFCFJ010000008.1, from coordinate 49,392 downwards.
TAGTCAGCACGCCTTTCGCTTGCCTTCATAATCTGGCCAAGCAGAAAATTGAATGCTTCTTCCTTACCACTCATATAGTCTTGGACAGCTTTCTCATTACTTGCCAGCACGTTATCGATAATTCCTTCCAAAACAGCAACGCTTGTAATCTTCTTTGCCTCTTTCAGCTTTTGTCTTGGTGAAAACGATCGTGGCACAAACTCGTTAAGAATTTGTTTTGCCTTAAGCTCTGTAATCTTGCCTTCCTCAACAAGCCTGATAAGTTCTGCTACATGCTCTGGCTTGATCTCGCATTCGTCGAGAGTTAGCTTGTTATAGTTAAGAACACGCAACAGCTCTATGGTGAGCCACTTGACCGCGGTTGCAGGTTTTATGCCAAGACCAACGACCCTCTCGAAGAGCATAACTAAATCTACGTCGTTAGCAAGCACATCCGCTGCTTTTTTATCTATGCCATGCTCCGAGAGAAGCTTTTCAAGTTTTTTCTGTGGTGCCTCTGGCAACTCTTTTTTCAATTTCTCCACACGGGCCTGGCTAATCTTCAGCATGGGCAAGTCAGGATCAGGAATAAACCGATAATCTGCTTGCGTTTCTTTTTCACGCATCTTCACGGTCTTGCCTTTAGCTGAATCATAACGTCTTGTCTCGCGTGATGTGCCTTCTTGCTCCTGTCTCCTGATCTCGTAAGCTATCGCTTTTTCTATTGCCTCAAGACTGTTCAGAACTTCTACTCTCGCATCATCGTTCGCGCCTACAAGAGAAATATTAACATCAGCTTTCAATCCTGCGGTCTTATCTATTGCCTTAACATATGCAAGAACAAGCATAAGTTTCTTCAGCCATTCAACAACCTGCTCGCCACTGCTAAAATCAGGCTCGGTAACAATTTCTACAAGAGGTATGCCACTACGGTTATAATCTATTGCTCCTGTTTCTGGATTCCATGAAGCAGGATCTTCTTCTACATGTAATTCTTTTATCCTTATACCCTCAAACTTCCCGTTGATGGCAAGAGGCACGCTGTATGCTCCGCTCTGCGTGTCCTGATAGCCTTTTGGCAAGTCTGGCCAATCATAGTGTTTCCTCTGCCATACCACAACCTTACCATCCTTGCCAGTATTTATCTTGCAGTTCAGCATTAATGCGATTTTCAGTGCTTTGTCTATAGCTTCCTTATTGGGCAACATTGGCTTGGCTCCTGGCTGCCCTGTGCATATAGGACATATGTTTGTATTTGGCTCAGTAAGCTTCTTACCATGTTCAGCCTTACAACGGCAGAATAGCTTTTCCCGCGTGAGCAAATAAACATGAATCTCTAAGCCTATACGTGCTCTTGCCTTCACAGACCTATCTTCAGTCTTTTGTCCAGCCACAGGCATTGTCATAAAACAATACAGAGAAATGGATTTTTAATTCTTTCTTAGTTTTCAAATCGATTCCAGATGCTAAAATCCTGGCTCTCACCAGCCCATCCCCTTTGGTTACTCAACCATCACGCTCAAGCCTTATAGATGAAGAAGCCATAAAATAAATCAGGATCACTATCTAAATTTGTTCGGAACCTACATGTTTTTACTCCAGGAGTGTTTATATCCCAAGAAAGCTCGTAAAGTTTTGACCCATCTCCAAATGACTGTACATAATATGTAGGATATCCCCAGTTTTCTTCCTTACCATCTATCCAGAACTTATAACCGTTCTCATTCGCGTTCTTGACCCTTATTACAATCTTGTATTTTCCGGCTTCTGGGAAGTAGCATGGCACATTAACAAAATCTTTATCAAACTCGTCTCCACGCAACGCTATAGGCGCCCATTGCAAAAGCCATGGATGTTGCAAGCGCTCGTAAGCTGAATACTCCAATTTTATCATCTCCATCCATGCATCTTTAGAAGAACCAAGATACATCGTCGGAGAGACAAAGTCTGCCCCTGTCACTCCTTCTCTTAATCCTCTAGAATCTGTATATGAAGCATACAGCAAAAGATAACCAGCTACAACATCACCACTTTTCACACCAGCACCACAACTATCGCAAGTTCCTGCTCTTTCAGCATAACTTGCATTTTCAGCCTCATCTATGATACCGTTAGCATTAGCATCCACACTCTCAAAACTCGTCTCATCCTTTGCTATTTGCTGAAGCGGATGCCATGGTTTGCTTGTATCAACAGTATTGCCATTGATGGCACGTACAACAAAAATCGCGGTAATAGCCACAAGCACAAGAACCAATGCAAGAGTATGCTTTTTCCCAAATTTTGCTCCTAGCATTTTCCCCTTTTCTCTATTGAGAACACAAAAATGCTTTTTATATCTTTCGTTTTTTTGCGAAAGCAAGTTAAACACCTAAATTTTTACTCAGCCATAAAGCATATATCAGAATTATGAATATTACAAAAATTAAGAAATATTTAAAAAACAATTTTCATTTGCGTTTTCACCTCAAATGGGAATTAGGGCTTACTGCTTCGAAGAGAGAGCCCGTGGAAGTGGCGGAAAGATAGAGTATTTACATTGTGACAAGTGTGAGCGTGGTTGCACAATTCTTGTGGAGGAAACATCGATTCCAAAAAAAGGTCGGTATCTAATCATTCCAGGAAGAGTGCAAAAAACAATAATAGGAGAAAACAAAACAGCGTATGTGGAAACGATCGGAACGGAGAGCGAAAGAAGGAATATAGCACAGCTGATAAGAGAACATGGTCTTGAAGGCAAAATCGTGTTTTGGGACTGATTCTTATTTTTCTTCCTTATTTTCATCCACAGCCAGGAATAAAACAGAAATCTTAAATAATCCTTCTTCCTTTTGGTTACATGAAATATGAGGAACTGTGCAAAATTTATGAGAGGCTTGAGGCCACAAGCAGCAGGCTTGATAAAACAGAGATTCTCGCAAACTTTCTCCACAAGCTCAAGAAGGAAAAGAACAAAGAAATCATTTATCTGCTTCGCGGAAGTGTGTTTCCAGATTATTCGCAGAAAGAAGTTGGCATTTCAGCACAGCTCGCGATAAAAGCGATAAGCAAAGCGACAGGCATACCAGCAGAAGATGTAGTAGAGGAATGGAAAAAATCAGGAGATCTTGGTAAAACAGCGGAAAAGCTGGTTAAGAAAAAAAAGCAAATCACACTTTTCCAAAAAGAGCTTACCACGGAGAAGGTCTTAGAAAATTTGCGTAAAGCAGCAGAGCTCGAAGGACCGGGCACAATAGAGAAAAAGATAAGCTTGCTTGCTGAATTGCTTTCCGCGGCCAAGCCAATAGAGGCACGCTACCTTATCAGGACGGTTCTCGGCGAACTCCGTGTAGGGACAGGCGAGGGCATAATGCGGGATGCTATAACATGGGCTTGCTTCGGGAGAGAAAAGGCAAAAGAATATGTAGCAAGCGTTGAAGCAGCTTATGACAAAGCTAATGATTTTGCTGCTGTGTTTGAGGCCGCATGTCATGGTGTAAAAAAATTAGAGGAGATTATGCTCGTGCCAGGAAAGCCTGTAAAGGTGATGCTCGCATTGAAAGCAAAAAATATTGCTGATGCTTTTGAGCAGGTTGGCAAGCCTGCTGCTTTTGAATTCAAGTATGATGGCTTTCGAATGATGCTCAACAAGAGCGAGGATGGCAAGATTACAATATTCACGAGACGGCTCGAGGATGTAACAAAACAATTTCCTGAAGTTGTAGAGTATGTTAAGAAGTATATCAAGGCTAAGAGTTTTATCATAGATAGCGAAGCTGTAGGTTACTCGCCACGTACAAAGAAGTACAGGCCATTCCAAGAAATAAGCCAAAGAATAAAGAGGAAATATGACATAGAAAAGCTGAGCAAGGAATTGCCAGTAGAGGTGAATGTCTTCGATATAATATACTACAATGGCAAATCTCTGCTCAACGAGCCTTTCAGGAAAAGAAGTGAGCTTTTGAGGAAAATAGTAAAAGGCAAGAAACTCGAGCTAAAACCAGCAGAACAATTGATCACCGATAGTGAGAGCAAAGCAGAGAGTTTTTTCAGGAAAGCGTTGAAAGCAGGACACGAAGGGCTTATGGCAAAAAATCTTGATGCGCCTTATAAACCTGGAGCCCGTGTTGGTTATATGCTCAAGATTAAGCCTGAGGAAAAGGAATTTGATCTCGTGATCGTGGGCGCGGAGTATGGCACAGGGAAACGCGGAGGCTGGCTCTCAAGTTTTGTTATTGCTTGTCGTGATGAAAAAACAGGAAACTTCCTCGAGGTTGGTAAGGTCGGGACAGGAATAAAGGAAAAGCAAGAGGTTGGTTTAAGCTTTGATGAACTAACAAAAATGTTGAAACCCTTGATCGTAGAAGAACACGGCAGAGATGTCAGGATAAAGCCAAAAATCGTGGTTACCGTAGTTTATCAGAACATCCAAAAAAGTCCAAAATATGCTTCCGGCTTTGCTCTGAGATTCCCAAGAATAACAAGACTAAGACCCGATCGCTCTCCGAGTGATATAGCAACGCTGAGTGAAATAAGAGAGGAGTGGGAAAAGGAAACAGGCAGGAAAAAATCTTGATATATAGCTGAAACATCAGAAAACCTTTCTCGCAAATGTAAGGAAACCTGTATGCATCAAACCATGACGTCGTGGCAGTGTATGCTCGCGCACATCCCATGCCCTAAGGATATTCTCCACAGTGCTGACCTGAGTAAAATTATATTTGGCTATTTCCTCATTAACAGCCTTTACCTGCTCGATATATGGTGAGTAAACAACAAGCCAGCCACCAGGTTTCAATGTTTTGTACGCCAAAGGTATGGCCTTTTCTGCATGCAACATATCCAAAATAACAGCATCCACATTCCTCTCATCAATACCATCGAGAATATTCTTGTTTTTCAACACGATATTTTTCATTCCGCTTGCCTCAATATTCTTCTTTGCATTAAGATAAAAATCTCTCCGCATCTCGTAGCTGTAAATCTTGCCTTTCGAACACGCGCTCGCTAAAAACAGTGTGAGCCATGCACTTCCTGTTCCAGCCTCGACAATTCTGGCATTATTCCTGAGTCCTGTGTAAGCCAAAATCAAAGCACTATCTTTTGGCCTTACTGCCTGAGGCATCATCTTTGCTTTTTTCATAAGAAAATCCACAATGCTCGGCTTAACAACAGCAAACTCGTAACCCTTGTGTGTTTTTATTTTTGTGCCGAAATTCTTACCTATAAGCTCACCCAAATCTACAATACCTTCTGAAACATTGAATTTTTCCTTGCGCGCATGCACAAGATAGCTACCTTCCTTGCCGAGAAGCAATACAAGCATGCCCTCTTTGATTTTCATCTTAACACCACAAGATCAAAACTAACATAATAAAAATAAAGATGTTAATTAAAAAATTATCGCCTCTCTTCTCAACTCATTATAAATTTTTTTAAGCACATCCTGGTAATGCATCTTTCCCTCTTCCACATACCTCATCTCTTGCTCAAGTCTTCTCGTGCGTTCCTCAGAAACCATTTTTGGAAATCTCCTTACAAGAAAAGCATGCACAAATGATCCAAGTCTAGTTGCAAATAAATATTTTCCTTTTTTGATAACATATCCGCGCCTAAGTAAAACGGAAATTATTTGGGCATATGTAGATGGTCTGCCTATGCCTCTCTTCTGCATCTCCTCTACAACTTCGCCCTCTGTATATAACGGTATGGTATGAGCAGAGAAAGTTTCATGTTTCACAACGCGAAGCTCCTGTCCTGCCTTTAACTCTTGTACAAGTTTTGTTGGATAAAGCTGCATCCATCCTGCTTCCACAATCTCGATAAAATTTTCTATCTCCACTTGCTCATTCCCACATTGCAAGATAGCTTTCTGTATTTTCACCTTCGCAGGTTTCATCTGGCTAGCAACAAATCTTTTGAAGATCATATCATAAAGCAAGAGATGGTGTTTTGTTATCCTAACCGCAGGCGTGATAATGTTTTCTGCAATCAAACGCTCAAGATGTCTTCCATCAACAGCACGTGTTGGCCTTATACACTCATGAGCTCCGCCAGAAGATGTTTGCCATCTTCTCCCTACGAACATCTTCCTGCCAAACTTATCCCCGATGTATTGCTTGGCAATGGCAATGCCTGTAAGCGAAACACGCGTGGAGTCTGTTCTGTGATACGTGATAAGTGCACTTTCAAACAATTCTTGCGCTAGCTTCATTGTGTAGCTGGCAGAAAAACCAAGTATCGCAGAGGCATCTCTTATCATAGAATGTGTAACATAAGGTGCTCGTGGCTTCAGCTCTCTTGTTTCAACATGCACGCTTCTAACTGTAACATGCTGTGCATCAACTATGCCCCGGATAACAATTTCAAGACCATTCTCGAGTATAAGCCTAGTAAACTTAGAAAGGCTTTTCTTATGTTTTTCTGTTCTGTTTATAATCCAGCCGAGAACAGGGGTTTGGACACGGCCTGCAGACAAACCTTTTTTTCTGAAATGTCTCTGCAAGAAACGACTAAGACCAAAGCCGAGCCATCTATCTTCTATTCTTCTTACAATCTGAGCCTCAACAAGTTTCTCGTTCAGTGCTCTCTTCTTTTCTATGGCCTCTTCTATAGCATGCCTCGTAACCTCATGAAACTCTGTCCTGTAAATTTTGGTAATATATGGTCTAAGAAAAAGAGAAACATCCCATGCTATTTTTTCTCCCTCAACATCTGGATCCGTGGCTATGTAGACTTCATCGACTTCCTGGGCTAGTTTTACAATAGACTTAAGCGTTTCAAGTTTGTCATTCTCTGCATTTTCAAGCGAAAGTTGATCAACAAACTGTTCACCCCTTGCAGTTTTTTTCAGGGTATCATAGACAGGAACAAACCTGCTATTCACGAAAACACCATCTTTCCCTATTCTCGTTACCAAATCAAAAACATGTCCTACAGTAGCAACAATCGTCAGTAAAAGCTTGCCTGTAGAAACCTCGTAGGCAACCAGTTTGCCGTATTTTCTCTTGCTCGGTTTCCCAAAAAAGTTAGCAATGGTCTTTGCCTTATTTGGTGACTCCACTATCATCAACGCTATCTTTACCAGCTCTCTCGTGCCTTTTATGTCTGCTCTGCCTTCAAGAATCCGTCTCACCTTTTCCCTGTCCTCATCAATTTCTTTGAGAAGCTTGTCAAGTTTCAGCTTCTCGAACTCAACAAATTTTGCTTCTGGATAACGCCATCTTAAGCCAGCCATCAGTGCGTGAAAAAGTTTTTCATTATCAACAACAACCACGCTCAGGCCACGCGTGATTCCGCCAGCATACAAACGAGACGTGCGGCCACTTGCCTGAATATATGTTCGTACATCAGGAATTTCAACAAACAAGCGATCTTGCTCTTTAACCACATTTGCATATTCATGGCTAGCAAGTTTCTCCACCACATTTTGGCTTGCCATTACCTTCCTGACAAAATCTGTAGCTTGGCTAAACAATTTGCTGAGACCGCTATACCTCTCGCTGCTCTCATTCCTTTCGATAGCACGTATAACCTCTACTGGAATTCTCGATACAGCACGCCTAAGTTTTAGGGCAAGGCCCTGGGCTATTTCTTTTTCATTTCCCTCAAGAACATCTGCAAGTAAATCAAGTATCGCTATAACGCTGTAAATGGTAGGATTCTCAAGCGAGAGAGAGAACCTAAATTTTGGCACGCCGTAAAACACAGCATAACGTATAATATGCGGAAAGTCCAGGCCTCTAACAAGAACACCATAGTAACTAGCCACACCAACAAGAACATCAAGCTCGCCATCTCTCAGCTTCTCTATCCCGCTCTTGTCTTGTGCATGAACAACACCACAACGCACGCCCTCAGTTCTTAGCCTTTTGCAAATTTCTTTTGCCTTCTCTAGCCCTAACTCTTGCGAAACGAAAACCAAACCTCCCCTACCTAATTCCTTGACAATCCTGACAATATCCCCATGCGTGTATGCATCCTGAACATTCCTTAGGCTCTCTGCCGAACTACCTATCTCGAAGTCAAGAAGCTCCCGATATAAAACAATTTTCTTACCTTTTGCCCTTCCTGTAGCACTAGACACGATAAGAATTCCGTGGTCTTGCTTCATTTTCTCTATTCTTCTTTCAAGTTTTCTCACAACAGCCTCATTACCCCTAACTCTCTCTTGCGCAATCCTGTATGCAACTTCCATAGCTTTATCTGTAAAGCCCAATAATTTGATCACTCTCTCTATATTCCTTGATGATCTCAGGAGCGAGTCAGCATCATCGACAAAAATAAAATCAAAACGCTTGTCACCAAGAATCTGGAAGTTCCTCGCAAGGAATTGTGTTGAACTCAAAAAGATATCAAAATTTCCACTTGCAATTTTTTTCTTGATCTCATTCTTATTCTTACTCTTTGCAGAATAAGATAAGATTGACAGGCTCGCATTTATTTTCTCAGCAAAATTTCTTATTTTTTCGCTTGCCTGCTCTACCAACACAGAAGTGGGAAAAACCAGATAACATTTTTTGCCTTGTAAAGCAAAGTAAAGTGCTGCGACTAAGCAAAAGGTTGTCTTACCCATGCCTGTGCTTGCGACAATAGAGAAACTTTCGCCACGAATAATGCGCTTCATCCACGCAAGCTGGGAGCTCCAAGGTAATACGCCAGTAGTTTGTTTGAAAAATTCCTCAATGCGCTTCACCGCATCATAAAAATTGTAAATTTCACCATAGGATTCCAACCTATTATTTTTCCTGAGTGCATTGTAAATTTTTTCCACGTCACGTTCTTGCTTATAAGCAATCTTCCTCTCCAAACATTTAACACAAACGCTCCCTTCTCTTAGCCTAACATCTGAAATAGCCCTACCACAATTAGGACAGGCACGCAGGAATATTGCCTTTACCTTTTCCATTATGAAAATTAAAATAAGAAGCTTGAAAAAATTAACTACAAAGTATTCCTGGTGTGAGACATGGCATTATCTCTTTTCCAGGATACCTTGGCAAAAATTTTGCTTTCACAAAAATTTTGCCTACAGAAATAGAGTTCCGGTGCCATAACAACAAAGCATCTTTTCCTAAAAAACCCTGTGAATAAAGTAAAGGGAACAGTGCATCGAAAAAATGTGTTTTTCCTTCTCGCACAATCATAACATCAAATTTTCCAGTTTGCTTATCTCTCAGCTGTGAAATAAAGTCTTGAATTGAAGCAGAACTCCACGCCAATACTATCTCACGCTTTCCTTCCTTATAATCCATACCAAAAAAATCAGGAGCCATGTATATTCTGATAACATTCCCGCCATACTTCTCGAACCAATCAAAATCCCCGTAACTTCCATAAAATACCACCTCTAACAAACTCCTCTCTAGCACATTCCTTTCCAATGATTCCACAATATCTTCGAGACTATTAGGAAAATAATCCATGAAAAAACTCATAACATTAAAATTGAAGCTGTCCAGAATGTCTGCTGTTGCAAAAATTTCTTTTGCCTTATTCTCCTCAAGAGAAGCAAGCATTCTACCAAGTCTCTTAGAAAGACTCTTATATTTATACCAAAAAGACATGCTAGCATATCGTCTCCACTCACTAAATGCAAAAACTTCGCTAACTGGACTACTTCTATATTTTTCGTAATTGTCAATTTCCTCCAAGACTCTCTTAAGGTCAGAATACAGCATGCCACCCATCCATATACCTTTCATGCCAACTTAGTCTAGAAACTTAGTTTAAAAAATTATATCTTGCCTCTGGCTCTCCCAGCCTCGAACAAACGACTCAGGGAAACAAAATAGGCAGCATTTCGCAAGCTAAGATCATATTTCCTTGCTGTCTCAAGAACATGTCCAAGGGTATTCAGCATAATATTTTTGAATTTATCTTCTAAAAAACGGCTATCAAAAATATTTCCTGTCTCGTTTTGAACCCACTCCAGATAACTAACCACAACACCCCCTGCATTTGCAAGTATGTCTGGCACTAGCACTACGCCAGCCTCATTAAGGATGTTGTCTGCATCGAGCGTTACAGGATTATTGGCAAGCTCGAGAATGTATTTTGCTTTTACATTCCTGGCATTTTCTCCAGTGATAGTATTTTCTAATGCTGCAAGCACAAGAATATCTACGTCCAGGCTTAACAGTTGGTCATTGCTTATTTTTTCAGCTTTCCCATAGGAAACCACAGTACCGGCCTTGTCCTTTGTATCTGCAACTGCAATAATATCCAAACCATTACTATCATAAATTGCACCCTTACTGTCACCAACACCCACGACCCTAAAGCCAGAATCGTGAAGCATCAAAGCCACGTTCTTTCCTGCATTGCCAAAACCATGGACAGCTACGCTTGCTTCCTTTCGCCCAATAAGCTCGTTAAGCAATACAAATCCGCCCTTAGCTGTAGCTTTCTCACGCAATTTGCAACCTTGCAACACAAGCGGCTTGCCAGTAATCATCCCTGGCTCGTGCCTCTGCTCTATCTTTTCAAATTCATCAAGCATCCAGCCCATTATCTCAGCATCTGTGTACATATCAGGGGCTGGAATGTCTTTGTCTTGCCCAAGCACTTCGTGGAAAGCATGCACATAAGCACGACTAAGCTTCTCCAGCTCTTGCCTCGAAAGTTGTTTTACATCAACCTGCACACCGCCCTTGGCCCCGCCAAACGGCAGACCCATCAATGAGTTTTTGATAGTCATGAGAAAAGAAAGCATCTTAACTTCGTTCTCGCTCACGGAAGGATGATATCTTATACCTCCCTTACCAGGCCCAAGCCAATCATTATGCAAAATACGCCAAGCATCGTAGACCTTACCATTAACTTCAAGCTTTGCGTGACTAACTCTCTTGAATGAAAACAACGTTTCAATTTCCTTTCTTCCCATTCCAACCAGATGTGCAACTTTTTCTATTCTTTCCCTAGCATCGCGCTCCCAATCGTGCCTCATTTTAACACTAGTGAAAACTTTTTGCACTATTGATTTTAAATTTATCGGTGTTGTGACATACTGATAGGAGAATACGAGGCAAAAAGAGGAAAAGCTTTATAAATAACTTATTTTTAAATATTCTTATGGCAAAAACTTCTCTGAAAGTTCAAAATATAGTGGCTACAACAAGTTTGGGCAAAGAAATTCCACTAACAAAATTAGCAAAAACATTACCAAATACGGAATACAACCCTGAAACCTTCCCAGGTCTCGTATTGCGGGTGAAGAAACCGAAATCTGCTGTTCTTGTTTTCTCAAGCGGTAATCTTGTATGTACAGGCACGAAAAGTATAGGACAAGTAAGGCAAGTTATAGACATAGTAATAAAACAACTGAGAAAGATCAACATAAAAATCACAGAAAAGCCAAAAATAAACGTGCAAAATATAGTTGCAAGCGGAAACATAAACATGACACTTAACCTTAACATTCTCTCGCTCACCCTGGAAAACACTGAGTACGAGCCGGAACAATTTCCCGGCCTTGTTTACAAGCTCGAGAAACCAACAGCCACATTTTTGCTTTTTACTAATGGTAAGCTAGTATGTACAGGCACCAAGAATAGAAAACAGCTGGAAGAAGCAATGAAACAGCTGATAAAAAATATAAAGGAAGCTATGAAATCTTAGGCCAGCAATAAATCTTCTTTTATTATACAGTTTTTGATTATAGAAAAGAATAAAAAATATGTCCACGTTCTTGTTGCATGGAAAAGTTAGATACTGAAGAGTTGATGACAGAGGCTAAAGGATTTCTGAATTCTTACAAGAAGAAGATAGGTAAAAGTATAAGAGAAGGAAAAAATGTGATATACGTAAATTTTGAAGATATAGCAAGTTATTCTCATGTCTTGGCCGAGCACATAATATTCTATCCTGAAGAAACCTTACAGCTTATGGAGCTTGCTCTGGAAGAGTCAGGTCTCGTAACAAGGCCTAGAATCAGGCTCTTGGACTTGCCCGAGACACAACACGTAAGGATAAGAAATATTCGCGCAAGACATTTAGGCCAGATGCTGGCTGTAGAGGGTTTGGTAAGGCAGGCCTCAGATGTAAGGCCACAAGTAGTAAATGCAAAATTTGAATGTCCGAGTTGCGGCACGGTAGTTTCTGTATTACAGATGGAACGCAAGTTTCGGGAGCCATCTCGTTGTTCATGTGGCAGGCGTGGTGGTTTTAGGCTTTTGAGCAAGGAGATGGTAGATGCGCAAAGACTTGTCATAGAAGAAGCACCAGAAACACTTGTTGGCGGTGAGCAACCAAGACGCATTAGCGTGTTCTTACAGGAAGATTTAGTAGAGCCAAAAATGGAAGAAAGAACAACGCCAGGAAGCAAGGTAAAAATTATTGGCGTATTGAAAGAAGTGCCAATTCCTCTCAAAACAGGTGCCATCTCCACAAGATTTGACTGGGCCATCGAAGCCAATAATATCATACCCCTAGAAGAAACTTTCGAAGAGCTTGAAATAAGCGAAGAAGATGAACGTGAGATCCAAGAACTGGCAGCAGACAAGAATATATTCGAGAAACTTGCGTCAAGCATAGCACCGAGTATATGGGGGTATGAAGAAATAAAGAAAGCGCTTGTTTTGCAACTTTTTGGCGGTGTCAAAAAAATAAAAAGCGACGGCACAGAATCAAGAGGAGATATTCATATACTGCTAGTGGGCGATCCCGGCGTAGCTAAATCCGTAATATTGAAATTTATCGCAAGCATTGCACCACGTGGTAGATATGTTGTCGGCAAATCTGCGACAGGAGCAGGCCTTACCGCTACTGTCGTACGAGACGAGTTCTTGCGTGGTTGGTCCCTCGAGGCCGGAGCTATGGTATTAAGCAATAAGGGTATTGTATGCATAGATGAACTAGAAAAGATGGATCCGCAAGACAGAACAGCAATGCATGAAGCTATGGAACAACAAACAGTAACTGTAAGCAAGGCTAATGTACAGGCCACATTACGTGCAGAAACAAGTGTGCTTGCCGCGGCCAATCCAAAACTCGGCAGGTTTGATCCTTATCAGCCAATAGCACAGCAGATTGATATTCCGCCAACACTGCTCAACCGTTTCGATATAATATTTGCCTTGCGCGACTTACCTGATAGGGCACGTGATGAAGCAATAGCCACACATGTATTGCTTGAGCATAAAAGAGAAGGAATACGAGAAGTAATAGACAAAACATTATTCAGAAAATACATAGCATATGCAAAACAACGTGTTTTTCCAAAATTAACGAACGAAGCGATCCAAGAGATAAAGAGTTTCTATGTAGAGTTGAGAAATGCTCCTGTAGCTGCAGATGTCACGAGGCCCATACCAATTTCAGCAAGACAGCTTGAAGCGCTTGTAAGGCTTGCTGAGGCAAGCGCAAGAACAAGACTCAGCAACAAAGTGACACGCGAGGATGCAAAACGTGCAATAGAACTTCTCAAATTTTCATTGATGCAGGTTGGTTATGATTATGAAACAAAAACTTTTGATATAGACCGCATCGCAACTGGCATAGCCTCGAGTCAGCGCGGTAAGGTTATTCTTGTAAGAGAGGCTATCGCAAGGCTCGAAGACAGGCTCGGGAAGCTTATTCCTGTTGAAGAGCTGATAAAAGAGCTCGAGGACAAGATGACAAGAGCGGACATAGAAGAAGCTCTCGAGAAATTAAAACAGATAGGAGATATATTCGAACCAAGGAAAGGACATATACAAAGAACAGTCTAAGCCAAGATGGAAAAGCCGAAAAGATTTATTGCGTATAAGCTGAGAATAGAACATCTACTCAGCGGTAAGCCTGTAACTGACGGCGAGCGGTTCAATTTTCTTGAGCTTGGAAATAGACAAATAGCAAGGGTAAACGTGATAGCTAATGTAGTTGAGAGATTTTTTATGGAAGAAAACGAGAGAAAATTTGCAAGTCTCACGCTCGATGATGCATCAGGACAAATCCGTGTGAGAGCTTTTGGTGATGACATAGAAAAACTACGTAACATTGTTGAGGGCGACACCGTAAAGGTGATTGGGATGCTAAGATTTTTCAACAACGAACTTTACATATTGCCAGAAATAATAAAGAAAGTTGATCCTCGTTACTTACTTGTGCGCAAGCTAGAATTAGAAGCAAACCATCACATGACAAGAGAAACAACAAAAGAAGAAAAAAAAGCTTTACGTGATGTACTGCTTGAGAAAATAAAAGCAGCAGAGCCAGAGGGGATCGAGACGGAAAAGCTGATCCTCGAAACAGATGCACCGCCAGAACTCATAAATGAGGAAATCACCAAGTTACTCGAGGAAGGAATAATCTTTGAGCCAAGACCTGGCCGCGTTAGATATTTGGGTTAGATTTGGTGAATATTTTTAAACCTCTCTGACATAAGATAGCCATGGAAGATTATGAAGAACTGCTTGAGGAAGCTTACAGAAAGGTGAAGGTAGTAGAGAAAAGTAGCGAACGTTTTGAAGTACCGAAAGCAAGTATTGCGGTGGCAGGAAACAGAACAATAATAACAAATTTTCTTGCGATAGCCTCGAAACTCAGACGGGAGCCGCAACATTTGGCAAAATTCTTGATGAAAGAATTAGCAGCGCCTGCACAAGTAGACAACGAGAGGCTTGTGCTCAACAGAAAGATTCCTGCAGGAAGAATCAATCAGAAAATAGAATCATACGTAAAGAATTATGTTATATGTCCTATGTGCGGTAAACCAGATACGGAGTTGATAAAACAAGACCGGATTTTGTTCTTGCATTGTCTTGCATGCGGAGCAAAAGAACCCGCAAAAGGCAAAATATAAAATGTTGAAAGTAAAAATACATCAAGCCTACCGCTATGTCGTAGCTATATGTGACGCTTCTCTCATAGGCAAAAAATTTGAAAATGAAAACATGAAACTCGAGATTGGAACATTTTTTGATGGAGAAGACAAGAGTAAGGAAGAAGTGCTCGAAATAATACAACACTACGCGCTCGAAGACGCGACGTTTAATATTGTTGGTAAGCAAGCTTGTGAGGTTGCGCTGAAAGCTGGAATAATCAATGAGGAAGGAATAAAATATGTTGCTAATGTTCCTGTAGCGCTTGTCTTGTTGTAAAATGCAAGAGCTAAGCGTAGATGTTGCATTACGCAGTTTGAAACCAGAACGTGTAACCTTGATTATCACCCAAGATAAGAAACATGGTAGGCACAATCTAATGCCTGCATGCTGGTTCACGCGTGTTTCTTTTGAGCCACCGCTTGTTATGGTGAGTATAGGCAAAACACGCTACACCCATGAGCTTTTGAAAAATAGCAAATATTTTGTTATTGCTGTGCCAAGTAAAAAATTGGAGCATGCTGTAAGAGTTGCTGGCTCTTGCTCTGGACGTAACGTGGATAAATTTGCTGAGCTCAACCTCGAGATTGTAGAGGGCAATATTACTGGCTTGCCTCTACTGGCTGATGCAGCTTATAATTTTGAATGTGAAAAACAAAAAGCTGTTGATGCTGGTGATCACACACTCTTCATTGCCAAGGTATTAGCTGCATATCAGGGTAAGGGCAAGATTCTGTTTGCTACGGGCCGTGGATTTGAAGAGCTTGAATAGCTCCCCAATTATTCTTGAATTTGTGTAAGATTTATAAATTCATAAAGAAAAGAAGTATAAAATGGAAGAAACAAACAGCGAGGAAATTGGGCGCGTGAGGCTACCGCAAGGCAGGGAAATAATTGGCATAATAGAACAACGAGTCGGTGGCTTAAGAATGCTTGTAAGGTGTCTTGACGGCAAGACACGAAACTGCAGGGTCCCAGGCAGATTACGACGCAAGCTATGGCTACGGGAGGGTGATGTTGTTATAGTTGAACCATGGGAATTTGATGATGAAAAAGGGGACATACTGTATAAGTATAGCCCAACAGCCGTAGAATGGCTAAAAAGAAAAGGTTATCTTGACGAGATCGAAGAATTCTGAAATGAAGATCATAAGGACAGAAATTGTGGGAAGGATTGCAAAAAATCGTGCCAAGATCGAAAAGGCTGCCAATGTAAAGATTCTGTGTCAAGACGATGTTGTTGTGATAAGTGGAAATGCTGAAAATGAATACATTGCGAGCCAGATTATCGAAGCTCTCGAGCTGGGTTTCAAGTTAAAGCATGCCTTGCTTCTTGCCCAAGAAGACTATGTGCTGGAAAAAGTATGGCTAAAAAAGAGAAAAAGCCACAAGAGAGCAGCAGAAATTCGTGGCAGGTTGATAGGAACATATGGCCGTGTTAGGCGAATTATAGAAGAACTAAGCGACTGCTATATCGTAATAAAGGATAACACTGTAGGTATAATAGGGCCAGCAGAGAATGTAAAAGCGGCTGTGCAAGCTGTAACGGCAATAGACCAAGGAAGCAAATTTTCGACTGTTTTCTATGGCCTGGAGCAGGCAAGAGCAAGGAGGAAACGAGATTATGACTTAGGTCTGAAACGATAAAAACTAAATTTTATATGAACTTCATCTGCAAAAACTTTATATATTCCTTGCGTCAAAGGTTAGGTTGTGTCCCGGTAGCTCAGCAGGTAGAGCGTCTGGCTGTTAACCAGAAGGTCGGAGGTTCGAGTCCTCCCCGGGACGCTCTTCTTTTTACCCTCATTAAGCTGGTAAGATTTCCAAAGAATTTCGCTACTATTTCTCGATAAAAAACCATAATAAAATTTTTAAGATAATAGAAGAAGCAAAAAATAATGAGGATATCGTGGGAATATAAAACGAATGAAAAATCAATTATCAAAGAAAAAAGCGAAATAATAAAAGAGCAAAGGATAATAGAATTGTTCAATGATGGTCTCGAAATACTACTCGTAAGAAACCCTCTTTGCTATATAGGAAAAAGATACGTAAAGGGGGAAATCGATCCTGGCTGGCCACCGAAAATTAAGATATTTTATTACAACATAGAAAATAAAGAAGAGTTCTACAAAACGATATTGCACGAGCTTGCCCATATTATTTATGACACAAGTGATGAAGATTTTTGTGAGCGCGTGGCTGAAAAAAGTTATAGGCATGACGGCATCGCAGATTTCATAGCCGGGCTTTTTAGTTTGCGTATTCCAAGGAGGTTTCGCTAGAGCCTGTTAGTTAAGATAAATTTTTATACCATAACTATCTTGCTCTAGCATGGAACTTGACAAAGCGATAGAAACAAGACACAGCGTGAGGCATTTTACAAGCGAGCGTGTGGATTGGCGTTTGTTGCTTGAAGCTATTGACGCGGCAAGAGTCGCGCCATTCGCAGGCAACATATGCACGTTACGCGTGATCCTTGTTCATGATGCAGAAAAAATCGCAAAGCTTGCTGAGGCAGCGGGCCAGGATTTTATTGCTCAGGCGCCGTATGTTGTTGTATTTTGCTCAAGCAATGAACAAGTAAAGCGTGTGTATGGCGAGCGCGGACTAATGTATAGCAGACAACAAATCGGAGCAGCAATCGAAAATTTCTGGCTCAAGCTTGTTGATCTTGGCCTAGCGACATGCTGGATAGGCGCATTCGATGATATGGCTGTAAAACGCATACTGCATATTCCTGATGATATCGTGGTAGAAGCTTTATTTCCTGTAGGTAAAGAGTTTGGCAAAGGAAAGCAAAGGAGCAAACCAGAGCTCGATAATATCCTTTACTTTGAGGAATGGGGAAACAAACGCATGAAAAACCCACCAAGTGTTGAGGTTCCGTAGCAAAACCTGCCATCTATGAAAATTTTCTTCCTAACGTAAGTCCCAGAATTCAGCTCCTAGACCCTATCAAAAATTAAAAATAAAAAAGCCCCGCGAAGCGGGGCAGAAATCAAAGACTAAGGGAAAGCAATCATGACTCTCTTTTTCTCATGAATACTGCTGGTTGCATTGAGGCCATCTGCTTACTCAGTTTATTTCAACACCTCTATACCCAAATCCGAGATCTCACTCGTTGTCACGCCACTTGCCTCTGGCTCCCCCGGCTTGCCTAAGATGTATGGACTTTTAACACCGGTCATAATAGTTATAACCCTAACTTTACCCTCAAATTCCTTGTTGATTCTTGCACCAATAATCACCTGCGCGTCTGGCGAGATGTTCTCTGTCACTAGCTTGCCGATACCGTCAAACTCTTCCAAGCGTAGGTCAGGACCACATGTCACATGGATCAACGCGCCTGTAGCGCCACGGTAGTCCACATCAAGCAATGGATGTGTCAATGCCTGCCTAACAGCCTCCTCTACTCTATTTTGTGTATCACTTTCGCCAATACCTATTACAGCAACGTCGCCCCTCTTCATAATCGCTTGCACATCTGCATAGTCAAGGTTAATCAAGCTCGGCAAGGTTATTGTCTCTACAATACCCTTAATCATTGTACTGATCAATTCATTCGCCACCGCGAAAGCTTGCTCTATCGGCAAGTTGCCAGCTATATCCACAAGCCTGTTGTTGTCTATTACTATTACTGTGTCTGTAACTTCACGAAGCTCTTGCAAACCAAATTCTGCCTTATCGATCCTTGCTTTCGTTCCGCCACCCATTCCTGCAACAACAAACACCATATCAGCACCGCTCACACACTTCTTTATCTCTTGAATAGATTCCTTCGCAGCCTCTCTGCCTTTTTGAGGATAGCCACCGCAACCTAGACCTCTCGTAAGTTCTCTGCCAATCAGTATCTTCTCGTCAGCCTTTGTTATGCTAAGATGCAACGCATCTGTATTTACACCATACACTGTTGCGCCATTGATGCCTTTGTTGAAAAGCCACGTCACTGCATTACATCCCGCACCACCAACACCAAAAACCTTGATGTTGGCTTTGCCAGCCTTAAGCTCGTCAAAATTTATGCTATAATTTTCTGCATTTTCTATGGCCTCTTTTGCAATATCAAGCACCATTTTTCTATTTTCTACCTCCTTTTCTTATAGGCAAGAGAGCGAAAGATTTATAAAGCTCTCTCGCCTATAATTTTCAAGCTAAGAAACATACCCTCCGATAAGGCCAAACTTTCAAGCTGTCCGGAACAGCTTGCCTCGATAAATCCCCCAAAGGCCTTGAATCCAATCCCCCCAGATTGAATTCAAGTTAATATGATAAGAAAAGCAAGTTCTAATTCTTTATAAATTTTTTGCTAAGCCAGAATATATTTTTTATATTTAATTTTGGCCAGAATTCCACAATATCATAATAAAGTTAACGCTGTTAACGCCTAAAGTTCTTGCTATTCTCGAGAGTTTCAAGCACTGAAGAAACATCGAGATAATGATGAGCATGAAACCAAAACATCTGGGCAGCTGGCTTGCCATCCACCGAGTAGCGCATAACAAGCCTCAGACCAAGGCCTTGCTCGGTAAGTTCGCCAGAAATTGGCTTTCTGCATTTATAACATAGAGCTTTTTCCTGTGAAATACCAAGAACTATACTATAAACACCAGGAAGCGTCTTGTAATGGTAAGGCATATCTTGCCTTTTTCCTATAGCGTTACGTATCATTTTCTCAAGCGCACCCAGCATAGCCTCATAATTCTTGCCGATCTCCATTTTACCACTATAAAATTACATATTCAGCATATTTTCTAGCTTTTTAATCTTTTCCTTTGTCCTTCTCAATTTTTTGTTAGCTTCTTCGAGCAACAAGTCTAAATATGCATCGCTGACAAGCAGCTTGCCATCTCTAGCTATTGGCAATTCCAATCTTTCTGTAGACATGAGCTCGAGCATTACACCCTTGTCAGAATTAGCCATAATCCCGCTTTTCTTCCAGCCAGCAAGCTTGGCTTTGTCAAGCAATCTCACCGCGCTATCAAGGTTCTTGCAAGCAACATGCAAAATACATGGATCGAGCTTGAAATACACAACTGCTTTTTCCCTAGCGAGAACTCTAGCTAGAGACTTCTTGAAGGAACCAACATCCACATTTTTGTGCCATACTGCCAAGAATAAGCCAGGCTCCTTTTTTTCGCTTGCTTTCAAGAGCAAAATACGGCCAGAGCAAGAGCTGGTGGTAAAGTAATCATCCATAGCATTGATTTTATTGCACAACCCTACAATATCCCTGTCTATGTCTCCTTTACTACTCTTGTCCATTCTTTGCAACACATGTTGTTTCCTATGCTGGAATCTTTTCATTATCACGTCCGAGCCATTTGCCATAATAAAGAAACAGATACAATACTTTTAATCTTTTTTATGCTCGCTACTAACGAGGGGGCTCCATCACCACAGCCTGGATTCCTTGCTCCTCACACAGTTGCCTAAAACGTTCTGCATCGTCTCGCGTGCCTACAATACTCCCGTAGTGCATGGGTACCGCAATTGTTGGCTTGATAATACTTGCTGCCCTTGCTGCTTCATCAGCGTTCATGGTGTAAGTTCCTCCAACAGGTAGTAAAGCAATAAGTTTCTCTGCCTTAGCCAATGAGGAAATATTTTGCATCTCATCAATAACATCCGTGTCGCCAGCATGATATACTGCGACATTACCAAGCTTGACTATATAGCCGAGCCACTCCTCGTCTCGTGGATGAAAATCCTTATCTGTGTTGTAAGCAGGAACAGCTACAACTGTCACACCACCAATATCACGAGTAAAACCTGGCCGTGCGAGCTCAAGCCTAAGCTCTTTGCTAATCCTCGAGAGCTTGCTTTGCGCATCAGCAGGTAAAAGTACTATAGTACCATCCTTGGCTATTTTCTCTACGTCTTGTGAGCTACAGTGGTCATAATGACTGTGTGTAATTAGGATTATATCCGCTTTTGGTTCCTCACTATCTATTTCATAAGGGTCTATATAAATCACGACATCCTGGTTAGTAATCCTAAAAGAAGCATGCCCAAGCCACTCTATTGTTACGCCGTTTATTTCCATAATCAAAATTTGTGGCATGAGTTTAAAAATTTAATCATCAAGATTTTTTCCTGTCTTTCTACAGGATTTCTTCGCACCTTTTCGCAAATGCAAAGAGCCTGCCATCACCATACCGGCTTGCAAGAATTTGCATTCCAACTGGAATACCATTGATTTTCGCTACAGGAATGCTTATTGCAGGCAATTCTGCCAGATTGGCGAGAACGGTAAGCGAATCGTATGCATACATTTCCTCAACGCTAAGCGCCTGACCAATCTTGTGTGGCAATCGCGGTACAGTAGGCATTATGATGAAATCAAATTTCTCAAAGATTTTATCAAGCTCTTGCCTTATCAAAGCACGTGCAGCAAGCGCGCGCCTATAGTAACGGCCAGCATACTCTGCCTTACTTATCTCGCTACCACCAAGAATTCTACGTAAAACTTCAGGTCCAGCCACCTCCTCTATACGCTCGCCGTAACGTCTGCCATCAAAACGACGTGTGGCTGAAAAAAATTCTACATAGACCAATGGATAATATGTTTGGACAGCAAGATCTATATGGTCAATCTTTATTTCGCTAATCTCAGCCTCAACTTCTTGTGCGATTCTATACACATTCTCTTGCACAGCCGTTATTATTTTTTCATCAGCCTGAACAACAGGCAAGGCTATCTTCGGCCTCTTGGCTAGCCTTGCTTTCCTGGCTTCATCATGCTTATCGTGCAAGGTCGTGGCATCTCTCTCGTCCTTGCCAGCGATGACATCAAACAAGAGTCTTGCGTCATCTACGTGTCTTGCAATAGGCCCGATTTGGTCAAGACTCATACTCAGATCTATAAGGCCGTAACGCGATACCATGCCGTAGCTTGGTTTTACACCAACAACACCGCAATGGCTTGCAGGATTCCTTATGCTTCCGCCCGTATCACTTCCTAAGGCCAAATCACTGAGACAAGCAGCGACAGCGACAGCAGAACCACTTGACGAGCCACCAGGAATAAGCTCATGCCGGTGCGGATTCTTTGTTGGGCCGAAAGCAGAGGTCTCGCCACTTGACCCGCAGGCAAATTCATCCATGTTTGTGATGCCAATCACTATGCCATCTTCACGTCTTATGGCCTCTATAACACTCGCATCATACGGGCTAATATAGTCCTTGAGCGTCAAGCTCGCGCAGTTAGCGTTAAGCCCTCTAACGTTTATATTTGCCTTTACAGCAATAGCCAAGCCTGCCAGTTTTCCTGCCTTGCCTTCTCTCAGCTTTCTGTCTATTGCTTTGGCTTGCTCCAGCGCATTAGGATTAATTTGCTGAAGAAAAAACTCTATGTTCTCTTCCGCAGTTAGCTCTCCTGCCTGCAATAATTTCAGCTTCTCCACAGCTGAAACCTTGGCTAGATTTACCATTTTTTCTTCTCAGCCACGATGAAGCCATCTTTAACTTTTTTAGCATTCTGGAACATTAAATCACGAAACCCGTTCTCGCGCTTACCCCTGTCCTTTTCTTCCTCGCGTCTCTTTTCCGTATGCATTTCATCACGCTCAAAGCTCTCGCGCTCCAGAAAGCCTTCCTCAGCAATATCGCTGATACCCGCTCTCTCCAGTGCATTAACAAACCTGTCCATAATAGCCTTTGCCTCTTGCTTTATTTCTTCTCGCTCTTCCTTGCTAACTCTATGCCATAGAAAGTCCATGTTCAGAGCAGGAGAAAGAAATTTATAAAGCTTGCCAACATCCTGCTTTGCTCAGTGAGCCACAACACGAGAAAACACAAGGAAAACGAAAGCAAGCAATGCGATAATGGCAAGCAACATAAGCGTGGTTATGAAACCAACAACTGGCGAAACCGCTTTCCTCGTTCTTGTTTTCACACCATGCCATATGTGCATCATTTTACCACCGCGCTAACAAAATAATAGTGCGTAAAAAATTTATTTTTTTCGAAAATCTTTATCTCGCTAAAACTTGCTTTTTTGAGCAAACGCCTCAGCTTTTCTCTCGAAGAAAGTTGTGGTGGGGCTGGCCATATGAAGCTCCGGCCAAAATCTATCAAGCTAATGCGTGCGCCTTTTTTAGCAATTTTTCTGAAAAATTCAAGGATTTCTCCTGGATTCCTGTAATATGAAAGAATGCCAATCGAAAGAATACAGTCGAAGGCATTATCAAGCTCCAATAGCTTGTCCTCTTTTATGAAAAACACATTCTCGAGCTTCTTTTTTTCCGCAATCCTTATAGCTTCGGCAATTCTGCGCATGGAAACATCAGCGATAACAAGCATCCCCTTGCTAAGTTTTTTGCTCAGCTCATCTATGTTCAAGCCAGCAAAACCATAATCAAGCACCACATCGCTTGATTTTATGCTTGCGTTCTCTATCATCATGCCCACATCAGCTTTGCTGTAAAAAATTTTGCTCAAGACCGGATATACAAAGGAGATGCGCTCGAAAAATCTTTCCCTGAACCTAAAATCCTGAAGCTTGACAACAGTATAGGCAGGATAGCCCAACAAAATAAGTACTGTGCTCAAAGCGAAAATACTCCATGAGTTCTCGTAAAAAAGCCAAAATACAATTACTGTAAAAAAGAAAATAATAAGAAACGATGGTCCTGCCGCCTTCCTTATTTTGTCAAATTTTCTGTTCCTAGCCAGCCTTATTTTAAGCAAAGCAAGTAGAGCAAAAGAATAAGTGAAAAGAGCAAGAGGAAGCAAAAGTTGCAAAATAAGTACGTAATTAGCAAAACCCAAGGCTATGATCAAACATGACGCTATCGCCTGAAACAAAATAGCCCGGTATGGTGTCTTGTACTTAGGATGTATTTTCTCGAGGCCAGGAACAAACAAATTATCGCGTGCCATTGCTAAAAGTAAGCGAGGCGAGGAAACAATCCAGCTTGCTGCCGTGCCAACCAAAGGTATGAAAAGGAAAAAAGAAAATAGCTTTGCAATTCTTGCACCTAGCCTTTGAGCAACAACAAAATTAACGGGTGCGTTCTGCAACGAAAAAGTTTCGAGATTAATACTAAGTAAAGTAGAAGCAACATAAAGCCAAGCTATCAAAACAACAATAACTGTCGAGATCATAAGAGCACGCGGAAGGTTTTTTCTCGACCCTTTGATTTCTTCAGCCAAGAATGTAAGAGTTTCCCAGCCAAAAAAACTCTCCACTATGAAAAACATAGCAAGGAAAATTCGGGAAAAAGATGTTGAGAAAATATTTCTTACTTGCGAAAAATCAACAGAAGGTAAATTTATCACAACAACAAAGAATATGGCTGTAAGCGTAATTATGCCAAAAAATAGCATTAACTTTGTACTTTGCCTTATACCAAAATAGCTCACAACACTAAACAAAGCAACAAAAGAAAAAGCAGTGAGCAAGCGGACAAGCTGGCTTGCATTTGGCATGACATACATAAGGGAGCCAACGATAAGCATGGCAATTGTTATGTTAGCCACGATCCAAGCAGACCACCCAGCAAGAAAGGCTTCACGCTGTGAGAAAGCTTGCTTTACATACTCATAGATACCACCTGCACGAGGAAACATGCCTGCAAGACATGCAAGATAGTGAGCCATAAGCAAGGCAACAATCCCGATAAAAATCCATGAAAACAATGAAGCCAAACCAGCGATCCTGGCAGCTATAGCTGGCTGAAAAAATAACCCGGTACCCATAACAGCATTAATACTTATTAAAAGCAGAGCAGCAAAACCTATCTCGCGCTTCAATGATGCCATTTCAAGCAAGAGCCTTTATTATGTCAATTCTTGCCACAACACCAACAAGCTCATTCCTCTTGTTCACCACGAACACTCTGTTAATATCTTCCTTACACATTTTTTCAATCGCTTTTTCTACATTCTCATCCTCATTTATAGTTATCGGCTTTTTTACCATAACATCAGCTACTTTCAAACTCTCGAGATATCGCATTTTCTTCTCTATGTCCTTTTTCTTTATTGTAGCAACGAGCAAGGCAAAAAGTGGATCACTTGACTTACTGAACTTGAGCCTTGTTGCGTTGAGAATATCGCTTATGCTCAGCACACCTATGATGCGTTTGTCTTCTATCACAGCCAAACCACTCACACCGTTTTTCGTCATTAGCTTCATAGCCTTGCGTAGATTATCTTCTGGCTTAACATATACAACGCGTTTCTTCATCACCTCTTTAACCTTCATACTAAGCTAAAAGAAGGGCAATTTAAAAAGATTTCTTGCTTGCAAGCATCTCTAACTATGGTCTAATTCTCTCAGGGTCACGAGGCAAAAGTAGGGCTTCGCGAACATTCTCAAGTCTTAGCATTGATTGTGTAAGCCTGTCAAGCCCGAAGCCTGCACCCCCATGTGGCGGTGCCCCGTATTTGAACAATGCAGCATAAATGCTATCGAGTTTCACACCTTTTTCCTCTGCTTGTTTCCGCAAGACCTCAAGCCTATGCTCACGTTGCGAACCTGTCGAGACCTCGAGACCGTTCCAAAGCAAATCGAAGCTTTTCGTCACATTAGGGTTGTTTTCTGGCCTCATATGATAAAAAGGTCTTTTGCTCCAAGGGAACAATGTGACAAAAACAAGCTCCTCATTGTATTTTTCCTTAACGATCTCGCATAAAAGTTTCTCTGCTTCAGCATCAAGATCATCGTCCTCGTCAAGCTCTTTACCTCTCTCGGCGAGCATTTCCTTTGCCTCTTTCATGCTTATCCTCGGTATCTTATCTGGCACTTTCAGCTTAACATTGAGTTGCTCAAGCTCTCTCGATGCCTCCTTGCTCACTCTCTCTATCACATACTTCATCATCTCCTCAATTACATCCATAACATCATGCTCGCTCTCGATAAAGCCCATCTCAAAATCTACGCCGGTAAATTCCGTGAGATGTCTTGTTGTGTGTGATTTCTCTGCGCGGAACACAGGAGCAATCTCATAAACACGCTCGAAACCGCCGATAACAAACATCTGTTTATAGAACTGTGGACTCTGCGCAAGCCACGCTTTCTTATCGAAGTACTCAACAGCAAAGCTCTCTGCCCCCGACTCAAGGCCAAGTGTTGTCAGTTTTGGTGTGTTGATATTGATAAAGCCCTTACTATCAAAGAAATTTACGATAGCTTTGTAAATTTTGGAGCGAACCTTGAAGATGGGTGCTATATTCTTGCGCCTCGTGTCAAGAAAACGCCAATCCAGCCTCTTGCTCAAATCTGTTTTGCTTCTTTCCGTAAGATCTATCGGCGGCACTTCCAACGCCTTGTTTATAATCTCAACACTCTCTGGAACTATTTCCACACCACCAGGCGCTTGCTCACTTTTTTTTACAACACCGCGCACAGCTATAACGCTCTCTCTGGGAATTTCTTTCATAAGTTCAAGCACAGCATCACTCGTTAAGCCTTTCTTTGCAGTAACTTGTATAAAACCTTCCTTATCGCGCAAAATCAAAAATCTGATTTTGCCTATATCGCGCAAATCGTAAAGCCAGCCTTTCAACAACACGCTCTGGCCATCCATAGCTGGAGTTATCTCTGCTGTAAAGAATCTTCTCTCTGCCTCGTGCTTCTTGCTTGCTTTTTCTTTTGCCATTTTTCAAGCCTATGAAAGGATCTTTTTAAGAATTTCTGCAGCTTCCTTGCCACTAACCTTTCCCCTGAATCTTGACATAATAAGGCCCATGTAAGCATTAATGCTAAGACCTGGCTTTTCCTTAACAAGCTTCATAATTTCTTCCTCGAGGTTTTCTGGCTTTTCAATTTTCATAGCTTCCTCCAGAGGTTTGCCATCAAGCACAGCCTGCATGACCTGCTTGACAAGACTTTCATCAAGCTTTCCTTGCTTCACTGTCTCGAGCAATTTTGCTTTGATATCATTATTAATCTTACTCTCAACGTCCTCTACTGAAATGCTGGCCTGGCTCGCTAATTCGCGTGGCCAGAGAGCCACGAGCTTGGCCACGAAGTCTGGTTTATTATACACACGCAGTAATTCCTTATAATCATCAAGCTTTCCGCTATCAAGCAACACCTTAATTAGTTCCTTATTCAGGCCTTGCTTCTCAAGCTCTTGCCTCATCTCATGCTTTAGTCTCGGCAGCGCATGTCTTATGCTGTCTACTAACTCTCTAGGTATTTTCAACAATGGCAAGTCTGTCTCTGGGTACATTCTCGCGGCACCGGGCAAAGGCCTAAGAAATTCTGTTGTGCCATCCGGCAATGCTTTCCGCACTTCTGGCTTGCTCTCCCCCTTTGCGATAAGCTCCACCTGCCTTCTTACCTCAGTTTCTATTGTCTTTTCTATAAGCCTTGGCTCTTGCACACCCTTGATCTCTATTCTTGCGCCTTGCTTACCATCAACATTAACGGAAAGATTAACATCCTGCCGTATCGTTCCAATACCGCGACGCACCTTGCAGGCACGCAGCACTTCACCTATATGCAATGCAACTTCTCTCGCCTGTCTTGCATATTTTATTTCTGGCTTTGTAGCTATCTCCACAAGTGGTATGCCAAGCCTGTCAAGCCTATACACAACACGCTTGTCCTCACGCCTCACGATTCTTGCCGCATCTTCCTCTAGGCAAATAGTAGCGATACCAATCTTGCCATAGCTTGTCTCTACATAGCCATCCTTAGCTATCAAAACAGTACGCTGAAAGCCAGAAACATTGCTTCCATCAAGCACTGTCTTACGCATTATCTGTGTCACAGGCAGAATCTTGCAGTTAAGTAACAAAGCAATTTGTAATGCTATCTCCAACGCCTCCTTATTTATTTCACGCGGCGGTTCTTCATCAAGCTCAACCAGGCAGGTGTTATCATAGTAACCTTCATATACAAACTCTCGGTCACGGAGATGCTCAAACAATGCAGCTTCATCGATCTCGCCAGTCTCGCCAGGAACAGCGTGCAACTTGCGTGTCACGATAAAATCTGGCTTGTCCTTACGTAAAATGCTCTTACAACGGCAGAAAAGCTTTCCTGTATCGAGCTGCTGATGTATCTCCAAGCCGGCTTTCAGCTTTATGTTTGGCATGAAAACAAAGAGAAACTAAGATTTTTAAATCTGAGGATTGTACCATCTCTGAATATTATACTTCTTCTCGTACTTCTTATGCCAGTCATTTATTCTAATTTCTCCAAGAATAGCCCCAATACTGATACATTCTCCTGTTTCTTCATAAATATCACTTCTAAGAGCCGCAATAAGATCATTCAAAACAACCTTTCCGTATTTTTCAAAAATTTTGGCTGCTACTTTCCTAAATCGATTTTCATTCAAATATCGATGTGCTTTATTTTCTTCGATCCTAATCTCTGAAAATTCTGGATTAAGGTACTTAACGAATCTCTGGTTTATATAATCTTTAATCACTACTCCCTCCATCTTCCCATCATAGAGTAAATTCTTTTCCCTTTTAACTAATTGACTTCTCTGGTTAGCTAATTTTTTTATTTCATCAAACGAAAACTTACCTTTTGCAATCGGAGAAAGAATCTCCATAATTTCGTTCATTCCCCAAAAAGAAAGATAATCTTTAGCTTCAGAGTAATCATAAAAGATTAACTTACCATTTGAGCCAACATAAGCAATATCGATAAAATAGAATTTATTTATCTTGTCCCAATCATAATCCAAAACATGCTGATTTGCTACCCACTCACCGAAAATAATAACATTGTCCGGAATTCTGGAAAGAATATCTTTGTATTTTCTCCCCCATCTTAAAAAATCCCACATCCATATAGCTCTTATATTCTTCTCATTCAGAAAATTGCTTCTTGTTCCAAGCAAAACCTTCTCGCCATATTTTCTGACCTGAACATTTGAGCCATCAAGCTTCTCAAATATAACAACAGGATTATCTAATATTTCCAGAGAAGTCTCTAGATAAGGAATCTTCCCATAATCTACAAACTCTACTTTGTCTTCAAGAGTTGGTTTTCTCATTTTTTATTCATCACGCTCGAACTTAAAATAGCATTTATTTTGATGACAAGGATTATTTGGATCTAATGTTTTTATATCAACACGCTCCACAGTAATCTTCACTTCGTCTCCATTATATTTCTTTTTGAATCTGCCCTCCTCATTAAGATGATGAACTGTGCAAAGCAGGTGCTGATCGCCTGTGACAAGTAAAACATGCCTATCAGGATACACAGATTTTAGAAGATATGCGGAAAATACCACTTCTATATCTGTCCTTAAAGACTTTCTATCACCAAATCTCCCGACGATAGTTTTATGGCGATAGGCGACATGAGAAACATTTCTTCTCTCATATTCTTTTGCTATTGTAGGCAAAAGTAAGCATATGCTAAAATGGATCTTACACATTTCGTCATAGACCGCTTCTATTTCTTTTTCGAGATTTTTGTGGCTAGAAGTTCCAGTTATTCCACAAACATAAACCAAGGTATCATCGCGGATCTTTTGAATTCCTGGATTACTCTTACCCCTACCGTTATGGTAAACCAATTCGTCTATTACCGGACGAGGAATAAATATATTGTTAGTTTGAGTATAGAAAGTATCCAGGAAATCAGGGCATTTGTTCTTTAGCTCCCTATCCAATAAAACAAAAGCACTAGTATCAAATACGAATATAGCATCCTCCAAATTCGTATTTAATATTTTACATTTTTTCGACAAACAACCGTAAAACCGCTCCTCAAAAGCTTTTGTAGGCATGATAATCAAACATATTTCAAATTTATAAATCTTTCTATTTTTCACTACTTAAAAGTTACAGACGACTAAACTATTCTTACCACATTGCCTTCTTTATCCAGCTCGATAAAATGTCTGACCTTGCCTTCCCTATACTCCTTACATTGATTTTCTGGCAGATTATCTATAGGGCTACGCGGAACATGCACGATATCAACAGCATAGCTTATACCTTGCACCTCTATTGTGCCCAAACACTGGCTCGAAAAATTTATGCCCTGGGCCTTGGCCTGATTGTAAAGCTTGAGGGCTGACTGAATAATTTGTTGTTCAAAATTCTCTGGCTCTGCTCGGTGAAACATAAAGGCAACTACCCCCACCACAAGAAGCACGAAAAGCACAAATATAATGATAGCGATACTCTTGCCATGCATAATATTTTTAAACAGCACAAAATATTTATGGTTTATGTTATCACTACAAAATTAAGGCAAAATGGCAAAGAAATATGAAAGATTGGAAAATCTGGTCAAGAAGGCTACAGCATCTCTGGATGATGGGTTGAGATGTCACGAGGCTGCAAGAATACTACAGCCATATTTGAAAAGAGCTGGCTATGAAAATGTGGAAGTGAAAGATGGCATAACGATATACAAGCTCTCTTCTCTCTTGCACATAATATGCCAAAAACAAAAGGAAGCAGAAAAGTACTTGAAAGAATATCTCGCAGCAACACATAAAGCTGTCCTGCACTCATGGCTCGAAATTCAAAGTGAAGACGAAACGATAATTGTGGATTACCATCCATATTTCAGACTGAGGAGAGGAATTGAATTGATAGATGCCGAATATGAAGCCCTCGGAATGCTAATTGTAAGAAATAAAAAACAGCTCGAAAAGAAAGGTATAAAATATATGCCATGCGGAAAAGAGATCGATATTCTTGGCATGCGCTTGCTCATGATTCCACACAGCTCTGGCTTCTATTTGACAAAGCTTAGATTGTGACCCAGAATCAGGGAACAAGCCTATCACTAAACTCATGCGCAAAATTATGAAGCATCATTTCTCTTGCCTTCTCAGGAGTGCGCCATTGCTTATGACCAAGAACCCAGCCCAGCTTGACAAATGCTGTCTCTGGAAGCATGTCATTAAGGTAAAGCACACCAGCCTTGAGCAGTTCGCGACCAGGACTATACACATAAGGATCAACCCTGCCATAAATTGTTTGCGTTGTCATACATACAACCACACCATCCCTGACCAGCTTGCGTATTGCTGGCAACCAACTATGCTTAACCTCGCTCGACGCAACATGACCAAGCCCACTACCCTCGATAACTACACCACGATAGCCCTCAGCAAAATAATACTCAAGAATGTCTGGCTTTTGTCCTGGGTAAAATTTAACCAGAGCTATTTTCTTACAAAACGAGGTATCAGCCTTAACCTCTTTGCTCACATCTTTCTTTCTGTAAGCTTGTAAAATCTCAAGCTTGTCAGGCCATACCCTTGCAAGAGGCTGAGCATTAATGCTTTGAAATGCGTCCCGCCGTGAAGAATGCATTTTTCTTGCTTTGGTGCCAAAGATTGCATAACAATAATCATCTGAAAGAGTCGCATGACCAACCAACACAACCTCGGCAATATTACTGCATGCAACTCTTGCCGAGCATAATAGGTTAAGCTTAGCGTCAGAACTCCCTCTATCTATACTCCTTTGCGCATATGTAAAGACGACGGGTTTGTTAAGATTACGAAGCATGAACGAAAGAGCTGCAGAGCTGTAATGCAAAAAATCTGTTCCATGCGTAATGATCACGCCATCAACATCTTGCTTATTAAGCAATAAAGCGGTTTTTTCAGCCAGAACTTTCCATTCATCAGGCGACATATTCTCTGATGCAAGCCTGAACGGGCTCTCTATGCTAACAATATTAACACTCTCTGCAATTTCCGGAAAAAGCCTTATCAGTTCTTGCGGTGAGGTCAGCCATTTAACTCCACCTGTAGCTGGATCAAGTCTCGATGAGATTGTGCCACCTGTAGCGATCATAGCTACATTAGCCAAACCTTTCCTGCGACTCAACTTTTCGATTTTTTCCTCTCGCTTCTCTCGCCCCTCAAGAACTTTGATCTCAAGTATATCTTCATTCCTTAGCCCGATATTGTAGCCAGATGGAAGCTTGACAAGAGTTATGCCAGGCTCGAAACTCTCGAGAAGCAAGCCCTCGATCTCTTCTTTCGGTGTTATAACGCATACTTTGTCGCCGGGTTTTGCTTCCTTCCTCCTGGCATCATCCTTCCCCTTGCTCTTTGCATTGCCCTCCCCATCACTCTCTATCCTGTGTTTCATGCATCATCGAGGAAGAGAGAATATAAAAAGTTTTACAATCAAGCCTAAGAGAACAGGAAAAAGCTAAGAAATTATTTTCCGCGCCTTCTATGCGCGCGCAAGCTTGGCCTCACTTTCATCTCTCTCGATTTCTTGCGCAAGCCTCGCGATTTCTTTGCCGCTGATGTAAGCCCACGGAAAACACGGCCTTTATGCTTACCGCTTGCCAGCCAGCTAAGTTCCTTATCAGCTTTTATCTCAGGTCTATTCGGATCAACAAGAATGACCTCATAATAATAGTATTGACCATCCTTCCCTACCCAATATGAGTTAAGCACCTCAAGATTCCTGTATTTGCGTGCAGCCCGCATCTCAGCCACCCACTGATAACTCATTTTGAGTGTTTTGCGTGCTGTCATACGCTTACTTCTTCTCCCAGCCTTAGGCCTTGTTCTCTTCCTACCTCCACGCCTCACGCGAACACGAACCACGATAATACCCTTCTTTGCCTTATAGCCAAGGCTACGTGCCCTATCCAGCCTTGTCGGCTTTTCTAGCTTAACAATTGCCGGTCCCTTTCGCCACTCTATAAGCCTTGTCTTGTAATCAGGCACACGCTCCTCTGGCTTTTTCCAAAGTTCGCGCAATACATGATACAAACCCCTTACCATTTTAACAAGATGCTAAGCCAAGAAAAAACTGGTTTTTAAAGCTTGCGAATATCATGAAAACTTGCTTTAACGAAGAGATGCGGAAATTTTTAAAAAGCCTAAGGCATAGCACTAATGTGAGCCCGTAGCTCAGCCAGGTTAGAGCGCCACGCTGATAACGTGGAGGTCCGCGGTTCAAATCCGCGCGGGCTCACTCCTTAAATTTTTAAACTCAGAAAATATGAATCTTAGAATGAAAAGAGGAAAAGGTATGGAGGATAGAAAAAAACGAATTCTCAACATCGCTATCATAATCCTAGCCATTATCATTGTCTCAGAACTTGCGCTCTATTTTTCCATGAAACAGGAGACTGAAAAGCAGAAAGAGATTAAATATTATCATGGCCCAAAATTCTTCTCGACGGAAAATGCCACTTTGGTAACCCTAAAACTGCCTGCCGTTGATTCTGAAGGGAACGGCGTGACAACAACGCTTGTGGTTGAGGCTGTACCTGGAACTGGACGCACCCTTGTAGACATAGATAATATATTGTTCTGGGCTGATACCCAACATAGCATAAGAATGGCAAGGCTTGTGGCCGGCAACATCACAGGCAAGAATCTCAGCCATTATGATCTTGTCTATTCTATTCATGCACCTGCCTCGATAATTGGAGGACCAAGTGCCGGTGCTGCCATAACCATAGCAACAATAGCCGCGCTCGAAGGCAAAAAGCCAAGAGATGATGTTATGATTACAGGCACGATAAACCATGATGGCACAATCGGGCCTGTCTCCGCAATCCTTGAAAAGGCGGAAGCTGCAAAACAGGCCAATGCTACAATATTCCTTGTTCCTCTCTTGCAGTCCAAAGATGTTGTCTATGAGACAAGCCAGCATTGTGAAACATTTGGCAATGCAAGAATATGCACTACAGAAACGAGGCCAAAGAAAATAAGTGTTGGTGAAAAAGTTGGAATTGAGGTTATAGAAGTTGGCGATGTGAGAGAGGCCATGCAATATTTCTTCGGAAACAGGGAATAAAAAAGAAAAACTTACAAAGCTTCAAGCTCTAGCACTAGCTTACCGTTTCGCAGCATGTAGCGCTTAATCGGTAAATCTATAGGAATAAGCTTGAAATATGCCTTATCTTTCCCTACAGCCTTTATCTCTATCGAGTTTTCTAGCTTGTTAACAATAACATCGCGCAAGCTCTTCACACCTGGCAAGTCAATCTCATACACCACCTTACTACCTAGCCGCCTTACACTTGAGCTCGGTTCTTCACGCGGAAGCTTTGCAAGTTTTTTAGCAAGCTCTTCCTCAACATGAGCAGAGCTTTTCATCTTCTGCCGCCCTTTCCTTGGTTTCTTGCCAAAATCACCACCTGTCTTAACTTTTATGATGGGTTTATCATCTATGGAAGAAATACTGATGCTTATTCCACCTCTTGCCTCTGGCCTCTCTCTGAACTGCTTATCTAGTTCGCGAAACTGTTTCTCAAGCTCTATGAAAAGCCTCTTGAAAAGCCTGTCGAAGCCTGGCAAACCAAAGAAATCAAATGTGTCGCTTATTCGCTCGCTAGTTTCAAACATTTCTACTTCGTCATTTTTGCCAAGCAAACCATAATCTCTCTCATCATAAAGCTTGACACCGCAGTAAGGGCAGTAAGCATAGTCACCGCTAAGCCACTTACCACACTTCTTGCAACGTTTTCTCGAGAACATGTCTTCTTTTCCAGGCATTCAGCTTTAAATATTTTGTGTTATCTCGTTCTTCTTGCTATATGCTCATAATACCATTCACGATAGAACCTACTTAAAGCAGGCGACCATTCCTGTAATAAAGCATAGGCTGCCTTAAGTATGTTTTCTTTGCTATCAACATTCACGTAGTCAATCCCGTGATCTTTGCACCACCACCTATCATTGCGTAAATCGTTAAAAGCAAAATCAAACACGCACTCTTCTTCCTTGCCCTTGCTGGCAATTTTCTCTTCATACAACTTGGCCACTTTTGTTTCCAGCATCTTTATTCTTCCTTCCATAGCACTTCAGCAAATATATACTTTATAAATTTTTCTACCGAGTTATATCTGAAAAGTGGCAACAAAACGAAAGATTTATAAATTTGAGATATTTATTCCTTGGAGATAATAAAAAGGGTGAAATGACAAAGCAAACCCCTGAGCAAATCGCAAGAAAATTTGGAATTCCTCGCGAAGAGTTATTTAGACTGGAGCGAGAGCAAAGAAAACTCGCAAAGCATCTCAGCATAAAGGATGCTATAGATTTCAGCCTTGTGGATAGTGTAGCAGGAATTGATAATAGCTTCTTCAAGAACAGAATTGTTAGCGCTGTTGTTGTAATGAACCCTGAGCTTGAAATCATAGAGCAAGCATTTCACGAAGATAAAACAACATTCCCATACATTCCAGGCTTTCGCGCATATCGAGAGCTTCCGGCAATGGTTCACGCTATCAACAACTTAGAAACAAAACCTGATGTAATTTTTGTAAAGGGCCATGGCATAGCCCATCCACGACTTGGCATTGCAAGCCACCTATCACTTGCCACAAATATTCCTACAGTCGGTATAGCTGATGAACTCATTGTCGGCGAGATACAAGGAGAGAATATTATTTTAGATGGTAAGATTGTTGGCAAAGTATGGCAAAGCAAAAAAGGAAGCAGACCATTGTTGATAAGCCCAGGAAATATGATCACACCAGACACAGCCTTGGAACTTGTCAAAAGATTTACACGCGAACCCCATAAACTTCCAGAACCGCTCCATGCGGCTGGAAAATTCGCCAAAAAACTTAGGAAAGAACTTTTTCCACAACAATAGTTTGGTATCAGTGATGCCTTCTCCTTTTCATCATACGTCTGACTGATACAATTTCATGGCTTATTTCATAAAACGGCAAGGTTACTATCTTAAAAGCAAGATGCTCCAGCGTTCTTATCCTAGGCCTTCTCACCTGCCTCACTTCCCTAAATCTATGAATAAGAAGCATATTCACCACAATACGCATAATACCTGAAACAAAGAAAACACCAAGATAAACACTATTGCCGAATTCAAAACCAGTTTTTGTCAATATACCCCCAAGAAATGCGCCGAGCATCCCTCCAGCACCACCAAGAATATTCTTGTATGAGACGCATAGGGCACGTCTCTGTGGGGAAACAGCATCATATATGTAGTTTGAGGTCGCGAGGTTGAAACCGCCCCACGCAACTCCTGCTATGAACTGCACGAATAAGATTAACGCGAGAGGAGTATGCATAAAAATCCATAAAAATGGCACGATAGAAATAAGCACTGAGGTAAGGCGGATAAGCTCGTAATTGCCATAGATATCAGAAAACTTACCCCAGAGTGGCAAAGCCATAAGAGAATAGAGGCTCATAGCAACGCTCACAAGCATGAACTGCACATAGCTAAATTGCAACTCACGAAGCATGAAAACCGCGAAGAAAGGGCCAGCAATAGAAGTAGCAAAGCCAAGAGCTGTTGTATAAATCACGAAGCGACCGAAATTCGTTTTCCTACCGCGAGAAATAAACTGGAAAAAACTAAAATAGTAGCCCTTTTCCAGTTTAAGCCTTGGCTCATATTGTTGCTTGAACAAATTCCAAGAGATTAATCTGCCAATCATAGCAATAAAGAATAGCAAGGAAAAACCCAAAGGGATAAAACTATGTCTTTTGAAAAAATCGAGGGCAAAGGCTGCTGTCACACTTGACACTAAAGCCACGAAGCCACAAATGCGGTTGCGCATGCTGAAATATCTACCTCTGTGTTTTTCATCAACAATATCACCCATCCACGAGAACCAGGCAGGAGCCCCAAGAGAGCCAAAAATCACATAGAGAGAAAAGAAAAAAATCAGAATAAGAGGTAAAGCGCTTTGCCATACGCCCAGCCAGAATAATACACCAAGTGATAAAATCGGAAGCCACATTAATGCCTGAAGCAATACTGTCCGGAGAATAATGTACTTACGTGAATATTTCTCCATCAATCTTGAACCTATAAACTGAAATACGGGCCCGAGTAAGCCAGGAAAAGAACTAAGCATAGCCATATGCATATTGCTTGCATTCAGGCCTATAGCATAAGCACTTACATAGCTGTCACCAAAACCACTCTGCACCGAAGCAAAGATCCCTTCCTTGACACTTATCTCTCTTGCCTTGGCTTTAAGGCTTTCTTCATCCTGCCTTGCCTCTTTTCTATTTTCATGTTTCTCCTTTTTCCTGGTCATTTTCTAATTCCGTGGTATGGGGCTGCCCGGATTTGAACCGGGGTCGCCGGCTCCCTAAGCCGGAAGCCTAACCACTAGCCCACAGCCCCTCGCCACCATACTAATAACGAGATTTTTATATTTTTTCTACCTCGTTCTTGCATGGAAATCCTACCAAGATATACCAAGATAGTTAGCGGAAAAGAAAAACCAAAATTTACGAAGCTGACTAGCAAAGAGCTCAAACAACTAGAAGATAAAGCAAGAACTATGCTCGAAAGCTGTGAGCTTTGCGAGAGAAAATGTCATGTCAACCGTATAAACAGAGAGCTTGGCTATTGCAAAGTTCCTGACAAGCTCTTGGTATCAAGTTGTTTCACACATTATGGTGAAGAAAGCTTTCTCGTGCCTAGCCTCACCGTCTTTTTCTGGAGTTGCAATCTCTCATGTATATATTGCCAAAACTATGCAATAAGCCATAGACTTGAAACACCGCAAGAGCTTACGGCAAGAGAGCTCGCTATGATCATAACAAAAATTTCACAAAGCGACGCATGCAAAAATATAAATCTTGTAGGTGGTGAGCCCACACCATATCTGCCATTTATAATCGCCATGCTGAGAGAGCTGAAAAGATTAAAGGTGGAATTGCCAGTAGTGTGGAACAGCAATTTCTATATGACAAAAGAAAGTATGGCTATGCTCAATAAGATTATAGACGTTTATCTCGCTGATTTCAAATATGGAAACGACGACTGTGCCTTTAAGTTAAGCAAAGCAAAAAACTATTTTTCTGTTGTCAGCAGGAATCTGCTGCATGCCACAAAGCATGCAGAGGTACTGGTAAGACATCTTGTGCTACCAAGTCATGTCATGTGCTGTTCAAAGCCAGTACTGGAATGGCTCTCTGCAAATCTTCACGAGGCCATGCACAGAGGCTCAGTTGTGCTTAACATCATGAAACAATACAGGCCAGAATTCAAAGCTTATATGTATAAAGAAATAAGCAGGCCTGTTGGCGAGCAAGAATTTGCATGCGTAGTTTCTTATGCAGAAAAACTAGGACTGAATTATATTCATCAATGAGGATAAAATTATTAAGTGCCCTAAACTTCGTACTTGCATGTCTAAAAAGATAAAGGCACAAGAAATAGCTGGTCTTGACCTCGCTGCCCTCGAAAACAGGCAGAGTGGCTATGCATCCGCGCGAGGAACAAAGATTCTGTATAGTGATGACGAGATAATACATGAGATGAGAAAACAGGGAATAAAGCTTGTGGCAATTGATGCGCCTCTGAGCATGCCAAGAAAATACCACTATAGGGACTGCGATATCGCGATACGAAAAGCAGGCATAAAGATTTTTTCTTTCAATCTTCCAGCATTACGCTTGCTGGCAAGACGTGGCAAGAGGCTAAAGAGAAAACTTGGCAAACTTGGTATTGAAACAATTGAAACATACCCGCATGCTGTGATGAAGCTGAGCGCAAGAGCAAGGAAAATTTTTCATGCCACGAACGGCACAAAACATGAAAAGGATGCTGTTGTTTGCCGTCTCGTAGCTCTTGCTTATGCTAAAGGCAAGGCTGTTGCTTTTGGGACAAGGCATAGAATTTGGGTCGTGTAATAACTTAGTGTTCAAAAAATGCGCCAGCCGGGATTCGAACCCGGGTCACGGCCTTGGGAGGGCCGTATCTTACCACTGGACTACTGGCGCACTCCAGGCTAATATCGTATAAGTTAAAAAATCTTATCTTTCCACCTCTACTTTTTCTGCTGCCAATACTTCTGTATGATAGATGCAAGCCTGGTTAAGAACTCGCTATACTGCCATTCCTCAGTATGGCCATATTTCTTGCTAATCTCACATGCAACTTTCAGCTGTTCAAGAACCTCAGCCTCGTTATAACCTATTTTTTCCAAATCTGCAAATACATATTTCAGATTCTCGAACAAAGTTTTCCTGTTTTCCGGTTTCGGCACCCTCGCTGTGGTTGAAATTTTTTTCTCCACCTCACGTAATACAGCTTCCTTACCTTTCCTAGCAGTTTTCTCAAGATATTGATAAAGTCTGCCAACAAATTTTCTTGCAAGAACTTTCCTATATTTAATAAGTGGTTCACCCACATCGCGTGGTTTTTCATCTATCAGAATAAAAATGTGAGAGCCCTACATAAAATTCGGATTGATTTTGTTTCCCCCAAATAAGCTCTCCTATAATTATTTCGCCATGTAAAGTTCCGCGTGGCTTACCCTGAATATAATCCGCCACAGTTTTGGTTTCGTTACCTTGCAGACTATTCTCTAAGGAGTTAATTCTCTTCATATATTTACTATTGCTTCTCCTATATTTAAAACTTACTCACAAGTAGTTACACTAATCAGTAGTTAATCTCTCCCTAACTTTTTGGTAAGTTCCATCATAAAATCTACCGAATGGAAATACACTAGTTTCATAACCAGAATATTCAATAAAGCCTGCGCTCGCCATCAATTCTTTTATCTCTTGCGCGGGCATGCCGTGCCTTTCCCTTGTAGGTTCTCTGATGTAAAGCAGGCCTCCTTCTTTGAGATAACGGTAGAGCAAGGCAAGGGTTTTCAATCTTTTATCTTCAGCGATATCATGCAAAACATAATGCATAACTATAGCATCGAAAGATTCCTCTGCTTGAAATTCTGTAATATCACATACATAGAGTCCTATATTCTCATATCTCAGGAGCCGTTTCCTTGCTTTCCTTATCCAGTAAGCTGAACGATCCACGCACACAAACTTCTGGACCTTTGGAGCGAGGAACCTTGAAAGACAACCACCCCCACACCCAACCTCAAGAACTTTTTCCTGCCCGCGAAGATTCATTTTCTCGACATAATCCTTATAGAAAGAGCTATAAAGATACCATCCTAAAATATCATCTATTTTCTCCAAAAGCGAAACCATCTCCTACGATAACTGCCAAGATATATAAGTTTTCTCACAGCAAGAATTCTTGTTTACCCCCGAAGAGCTTTGTAAATCAACTCCTTATCTATAACCACTGCTGCCTCATCCTCATTAATTCTTCCTTCGAGCTCACTGATATCTGCCCTCTTCCCTACTATAACTAGCTTATCCTCATTCAGCACTTCATAGATTACTTGGCAAGCTCCTACTGCACATCTGTATTCTTCAGGTGTGATATCCTCAATCTGGTATTTTTTGGTTTCCATCTTGCTACGAATGAGCCCAAAGAAGTATCTAAATTTTTCTTCAAAAAATTACTAAAATATTAAAATTAAAATAGAAAAATTTAAATATATCTAAAATTTCAGGTTAAAATGAAACTAAAAGAAACAGACATAAGACTATTGTGCTATCTTTATCATAGCAAAGGCTACAAAACTATCGAGAAACCAGGTTGAATACAGAATAAAAAAATATCTTAAAGAAGGACTTATAAGAAAATTCTTCCCTCTTGTGGACTGGAGCAAGCTCGGCTATAATTGCTATGCTGCTCTCTTTCTGAAATTTGAAAAGCCAAGCATGGCGCAAAAATTTTCTGAAGATTTGCCAAAAGTTACGGAAAAGTCTATGGAAAATATGATCTATGGCTAGAATGTATATTCAAAAGTGAGAAGCAACTTAACGAATTCATAAGCAGGCTTTTTGAAAACGAGGATTGTTTTATCACAGACTACCTCTTGATAAAACCCCAGTTTATTGAGGTTTACCCTCTCAAGTTCTTCAACTACCAAGGCAAGGAAGACTACATAGTCGTGTCGCCAGAGACAAGGAAAAAGGCAAAGTTAGACAAGATTGATTTAGGAATCCTGAAAATTCTGGCTGATGATGCAAGAACAAAACTTATAGATATCGCAACAAAACTTGGTATCTCAGCAGAACTTGCCCACTACAGACTGAAAAAACTGAAAGCAGAAAAGGTTATCTTAGGAAACAGAATACAATTCAATATGTCTGCTCTAGGCTACTTTATTACGCATATTCTCATAAATTTCAGAACGTTCTCTGAAAAAAACAAGAGAAAAATAAGAGAGTTTGCCAAAAAATCAATGAACATAAACAGCCTAATGATCAACTTACACAAGCCACACTGTATTCTCAACTTTTTCCATAAAGGCGAACACGAAGTTAGAGAGGCTATAGAGGAGATAAGGAAATTATTCGAAAACGAAGCCATAGAGATCGACACGCTTCATATAGGCCAGGATATAGAGGAAGTAAGAGTATTGCCATTTCTCGAATGAATCATTTGTCACGATAATTTCACTATTCACTTGTCGGTAGATTTTTATACAATCACAGCATTATGTAAGCATGGAGAAAGAGACGAAAGATGCGAGAGAAATAGCATTGTTATTGGCTGTAGGCAACACATTCAAAGCTACATCAGAAACGCTAAGTAACAAACTTTACACAAATGTCAAAAACAGAGCTAGATCTCTTGCTGAAATAGTAAAGAGAAAGATGGAAACCGACGGAATAAAAATCAGAGTAGTCAGAAAGCGTGTTCATCACCAAACAGCACAGGCAAGTGCAATAGCTAAATTCAGAGAAAATTACCCTAAAGAAAGCAAAATTCTTGATGAGATGCTTAAGAATGAGAAAACAAAAACAGCAAGCTATCTTGTAGTCCAGATTGAAGAAACTATTCCGCATGAATACTTCATCAAGGTGCTTGAAGAGCTTGGTTTCAGCCCAGAGCAAGCCAGCGCCATCTATCCGCATTTGTTCGAAATAGGGGACAGGCTAAAGAGATTTCCGCTGTATGAAGAGCATAGCATTTTTCTTAAGGACTAGTTTAGGAAAGATTTTTAACCAAAGCAACTCTATGCATAGTTATGACAAGCAAGTTTTACATAACAACAGCAATAGACTATGTCAATGCAGAGCCCCATATTGGCCATGCCTATGAAAAAATTTTTGCCGATATCATAGCAAGATGGCACAGACTTCGTGGCGAGGATGTATTTTTCCTTACAGGCACAGACGAAAACGCGCAGAAAAATGTAAAAGCTGCTGAACAAGCTGGTAAAGACGTCCGAAGTTTTGTGGATAGTAACGCAATGCGATTTCTCGAGCTGGCAAAAAAGCTAAACCTAAGCAATAATGATTTCATACGAACTACAGAGGAAAGACATGTAAAAGCTGCGCAGGAACTTTTCAAGCTATTGCACGAGAAAGGCTATATTTACAAGGGCACATACCGTGGCCTCTACTGCTATGGCTGTGAAGCCTATCTAACAGAAAAAGACCTTGTTGATGGCAAATGCCCTGAACACAAGACAAAGCCAGACTACATCGAGGAGCCAGCATATTTTTTCAGGCTCAGCGAGTTCCAGGACAAAATTAAGGAATTGCTTAAGAAAGGATTTGTTGTGCCAAGAGAAAAAGCTAACGAGATGTTGGCAAGACTCAACGAACCGCTGAAGGATCTATGCGTAAGTCGTTACAAAGCAACGTGGGGAATTCCTGTGCCTTTCGATTCTGAGCATAGGATATATGTGTGGATTGATGCTCTCTCTAATTATATTTCTGCACTTGGCTGGCCTAACAACGATAAATTCAAGAAGTATTGGCCAGCAGACCTGCATGTGATAGGTAAGGGCATAAACTGGTTTCACAGCGTAATATGGCCTGCCTTGCTCCTTGCTGCAGGAATAGAATTGCCGAAGAGAGTGCTCGTGCATGGCTATATAAACATAAAAGGGGCGAAGATGAGCAAAACCGAGGGTAATGTGGTTTCTCCCTTCGAGATAATTGACAAGTACGGTACAGAAACTCTACGCTATTATCTGGCAAAAATGCCCTATGACAAGGACAGCGATTTCAGCGAGCAAGAGCTTATTGCAAGACACAATGATGAGCTCGCGGATAAGCTTGGTAATCTCATCTCGCGTGTCTCAGCCATGATAGAGAGATACGGAATGAAACAATGTGAAAACAAACTGGTAAAAAAGCTCGATATTGCTGGAATAGAAAAAGATATGGAAGAGTTCAGAATTGATAAAGCCCTAGCAAAGATATTCAACTTCGTAGATGAATGCAATCTTTACATCCAAGAGAAGAAACCATGGGAAACACATGATGCTTGCGTTCTCTACGAGCTTGCGGACAGCATCAAGGCTATAGCCATATTGTTGTGGCCATTCCTGCCTGCCACGTCAGAGAAAATAGCTCATGCCTTCGGATTCGAAATCACATATAAACAGCTGAACAGCATGCTAAGCGATAAGGTAAAAATTAAAAAGACAGCTGTATTGTTCAAAAAAATTTATAATCTTCCTTCGGAGACTAATAAAGAAAAACAAAGCGAGGTGAAAAACAAGAAAATGGGTGAAACAATAAAATTTAAGGAATGGCAAAAGCTGGATTTGCGAGTTGGTAAGATCATAAATGTGCAAGAGCATGAGAATGCAGACAAACTCTACATACTTGAAGTAGACCTAGGCAGTGAAAGGCGGAAGCTTGTTGCAGGACTGAAACCATACTACAAACCTGAAGAACTACTCGGCAAGCTGTGTGTTGTGTTTTGCAATCTTGAGCCAGCAGTGATCCGTGGTGTGAAGAGCGAAGGCATGATTTTGGCTGCTGTAAGTGAAGACAGCAAGCATGTAGTGTTGCTCCAGCCTGAAAAGGATATCGAGCTAGGAAGCAAAATAGCATAGCTAACGAACGCAATCCAGTCCTAGAAAATGGAATACAAACGCGAAGGAAATGTTGTGATAGTAAGGATAGATAAAGGAGAAGAAATTATAGCCAAGATCAAAGAGGTGTGTGAGAAAGAGCAAATAAAAACCGGTCTCGTAAGCGGTGTTGGCGCGGTCGCGAGGGCAAAGCTCTACTATTTCAACCAGCAAGAGAAAAGGGCGGAGGAAAAAATTGTTGATGAACCCTGTGAGATCGCGAGTCTGAATGGTAATGTAACAACAAAAGACGGAGAAGTCTATTTGCATATTCATGTCGTGCTTGGCACACGAAACTTCGGAAGTTATGCTGGTCATCTTGTCGAAGCTATAGTTGGAGCCACAACAGAAATCATAATTCTCGTATTTGAGATGCAAGCAGAACGCGAGTTCTCTGAAGAGATAGGTTTAAACCTCATAGCTTTTGAACCAGCTGAACAGGAGACACTAGAGCAATAGCAGGAAAACCAAAAACGCAAACTTTAAATTTCTATCATATCTGCCTGTAAAAAGGGCCCGTGGTCTAGTGGCTATGACGTCGCCTTGACGTGGCGAAGGTCCCAGGTTCGAATCCTGGCGGGCCCATCAGAATTCTAATATCAAGCTAAACATGAGAGGCGTAAGAAAAAAGCTTAATGTCCAAATCCGAATGCTCTGAGCACACGCCTAAACATGCCTTGCTTTTCTTCTTCTGCAAGTTTCTTTGCATACCTCCTACCAAGAAGTTTTGAAACGATCTCATAATATGCTCTTGTCGCTCTGCTCTTTGGAAATGCGTGCACAACAGCCTCTTTCTTTGCCAGTGCATGCTCCACACACCTATCCTCAGGCACCACACCCACAATTGGCCTCTCAAGCATCTCTTTTATATTGTCTATGGACATCTCATTTTTGCTTCTCTTAACACGATTAACAACTGTT
Organism: Candidatus Pacearchaeota archaeon; assembly: GCA_017608705.1. Classification (GTDB taxonomy): domain Archaea; phylum Nanobdellota; class Nanobdellia; order Pacearchaeales; family GW2011-AR1; genus JAFCFJ01. Next base: position 5,100 of record JAFCFJ010000008.1, on the reverse strand, counting down.
CCACAAACATTGGCCCCAAGCTCCTCAGCTAACTTGACAACCTTGAGCGCATCAGTCACAGATAGTATGTTTGGATTTGTAACAACAAGCACTTCATCACTCCGCTTCATTGCAGCCAGAACCCCATCACCAAGCCCAGGGGCAGAATCCACGATTACATATTCAGCATGCTTTCTTACCTTCTTTATTATTTCCCCTATTTCTCCAATTTCCAAATCCTTCAAGTCATGCAACGAGATTGAGGCGGGCATAACCTTAACACCACTATCATGTTCATATATAGCATCATGCAACTCTGCCTCGCCACTCAGCACATGATTAAGAGAAACGGGTACAACTGGAGCACCGAAATGTAATCCGACATTTGGTGTCTCGAGATTAGCGTCTATAAGCAAAACATCATGACCAAGCTCATTGATAACAGCAGCAAGATTTATGGCAGTAGTGGTTTTGCCAACCCCACCCTTACCAGACGTTATCGTGTATACTTTTCCCATTTCAGCTACGTGAGTTCTTGCTTAACCACTCTTATAAATTTTTCTAGCAGCTCAGCATATTCCTCCAATTTTTCCATATTTATCAAAACTACCCTATCTTTATCAAAAACTTTGAGCGTTACATTTTTCCTAAATTCATTTTCTTTTGCTTTTTCAAGCCCCTCGATTCTGCGAAAAAATTCAAAAAGTTCTAATGTGTCTTGAACAACCTGATCTTTTTTGTAAATTTCTCTCACAAGATTTATCTTCAAACGTGGTGCCATTGGAATTTCCTTTATCTTCTTTTTTTTCTTAGCCTTTTCAAGCAAAGCATCTATGCATAATTCTATCATGCTCCGCCACCTTGCGATAAGGTTAAGAATGACATCACATGTCTTTGTATACTTAAGGCTAACATAAAATAGATGATCAGCACTTGTCTTCTGCTTTATTATTTCTTCCAACATTTTTGGGCAAGAATTCTTAAGGAGCTGAGATTTTTATATCTTATGTTATTACTCTTTTTAAATTTTTTTCATCAAAATAAACTTTTTATACCACCCTCACATAGCTAGCCCATCAGAATGACAAACTCGAGGCTAATCAGATATATAAAAACAAACCTTGCTCGTGGTGTGCCTCCAGCCAAGATAAAGAATGCTCTTCTTTCCATAGGCTAGCCCGAAGCTGAGATCGAAGCTGCGTTTTCTGCCGTAACAAGCGAGAGTAAGGAAAAGGCAGAGGATCATGAAAAGACAACCAAAGAGTTTGATGACATAACAATAAGGAGAAAGAAAGCCCCACTATTCATCACACTAATTCTTGTTTTTCTCGTATTCACGGCGGGGACCATAGCATTATTGCTCTTACAAGAGGAAAACAAGAGAGGGGAGAACGAGCCAATAAAGAATGCTAGCGGAAACGCGATGAAGGTTCCTGCCAGTGGCTCTGCCAAAACAACAGTACCGACCAGTAAACAGAACGATAATGAAAAAAACAAAACAACCATGCCGGCGATGAATGAAACCAATATAACAACCCCTCCACAAGAATTACCACAAGAGAATGTAAGCTATTACGATTGTGATGGCTCACACGAATGTTTCTTAGAGAAGGTAAAGACGTGTAGTCCTGCAATGGCAACGATAAATGTGACGCAAAAATTGCTATTTGGCAAAACTGAAATTTTCATAAACATAGAATATGTAGAGAGTGTAGAGGGCAAGATGGATGATAAATGTATCATAACACTGGTCTGCACAAAAAACAACCTCCTTAAGTCATGGGAAGGAAAAGAAATGGAATGTGCTGTTCCGCTCAACGAACTTGAAAATTTTGAAAATTACATAGAACAGAACCATGAAAAGGTATGTAGCGGTGCGCTCTATGAGGAACTCAAAGGCAATATTTTCTGGACATCCTAACTTCTTTTCATAATTTTTCTCTCCACCTTACCAAGCACATCCTTGGCAACAAGCAAGAACTCTTTGATCTTATCCACAGTTATCACTTCTGTCCTCGCGCTATTGTTTGACATTATAACAAGATGGTCCTTCTTCATGAATTCCATTGGACTCTCTCTGTGCCTTTGCATTATTTTTAGCAACTCTGTAATTTTATTTACCTCCTCAGAAGTAATTCCGTAACGTGGCGCGCAGTTTTGCCTGAAAGTTTCGAAATTTTCCCTCGCATTCTTGTAAAGCTCTATCCTCTTGTATAAATAGTCATATTGCAAGACAGAGTTTATCATGCTAACCATAGCTTCTCCAAGATCCTCGATAATTTTAAGCAGTAAACGCTTATCTTTCACAAGTGGATAGGTCATATAGAGCATGTGATCTGCGCGATGCAGCAGCTGAGAAGCTTTACTCAGATATTCCACAAATTTTTCTACCATTTGCTTTCCCTTAGTCTGAGCAAAGGAAGAAAGCGGGATTAATAAAATTTCTGTTTCATAAACTGTTAAAGCTATAAAAATTCAGCTAAGAAGAAAGCTCGAGAATTGCGCTTGCTATATCACCACCATGCTTTTTCAACGCGCGCAACGCTTCCTCACGTGATTTGCCTGTTTTCCCCATAACAAGCTTTATATCTTGCTCGCTTACTTGCTCTTCCTCAGCCTCTTCTTTTGTTTCTTCTCTTACCTCGCCGGTGATCTGCCAACTCTCCTGTCCTTGCATCATCACCCGAAAAACTTGTGGTTTTTCAATCACGAGTCTGCCATCACTCTTTTCGATAATTACACGTTCTGCATCAACAGGCTCCTGCTTTATGCCGAGCTTCCTGAGCATATCTTGCATCCTACGCGGATCTATTCCTGGAAGAAACATCTTAGACTGGCCTAAAAATTCTTAGTAAGCTAACAAACAAGATTACAGCTATGACAAATCCTATAACATGTGCTGGCTTCAGCAAGAATTTGCTGCGGTACTCCTCATCATAACGAAGCAGGCCGCCAAAACCTGCTGGCATACTTATTCTTTCTGCCATACAAACAGGCAGAGAGAAGAGTATAAAAAGTTTTGCTCTTTCTAGCGGTTATGAGAAAAATAACAGATAGAATATTTTGCCTCCAGAGCGAGAGCGGTGCTCTGACATATTACATAGATGACAAGGTGAAGGTTTTGATAGATGCTGGCACTCTCATCAACAAGCATGTTGATCTTATCATATTAACGCACTGTCATTTTGATCACATCATGTATCTTCACGAGCTCAAGCAGAGGTATGGCTGTAAGGTTTTGTGCCATGCAAACGAGCGTGAAGCTGTAGAAACCCTGAGTGAAAAAACACTTTCGTGGCTCTCGCCAAAGAAAATTCTGCCTTGCAATATTGATGCCACACTAAAAGATGGCGATAGGCTAAGCACAGGCAAATTCATGCTGGAAATCATTGAAGTGCCAGGCCATACAGACGGCTCTATTGCTATTTTTGAGCCAAAACAAAAGATTTTATTTTCTGGCGATACGTGGTTTGGCAACAACTCAGTAGGTCGTGCAGATTTGCCATCAGGCAACCAAGAAGAACTGCTAAGAAGCGTGGGGAGGCTGAAGAAACTTAGCTGGCAAAATCACATATGTCGTGTAAAGGACAAACATCGCATCTTGGCTTTCTCTTGCAGAGTGTTTTGCCATGAATCACAAAAATGTAGTTAATTTTATTCCAGTAGCGCTTTGGCAATAATTTCATAAGCTGTGTCTCTGTCTCAACAGGTTTTCTCGTGTCAGCCAGACCAAGCCTATTCGCGATCTTATGGACATGTGTATCAACAGCAATAGCTGGCTTGCCCATTGCTGAGAGAATTATGTTTGCAGTCTTGCGCCCAACACCAGGCAATTTCATCAGCTGGTCGCGGGTTTGTGGCACTCCTTGCTCAGCAATGAGCCTCGCAACCTCTAGGACATAGCGTGCCTTCTGCCTGTAGAAACCAATAGGCCTTATCACTTTCATCACCTCTCGCGGTTTTGCTCTTGCCAAATCTGTGAGTGAGGGCCAAACAACAGCGGTAGTTTCATCGCGAGTTCTTGCGCTAAGAATCGTGGCTATGACAACCTTCCATAGCTCGTGCTGTTGAGCAACCAACCGCTTTCTCTTGCCATAATAACGATACAAACGTGTGAGCGCAAGCAAGGCTTTTTCTTGCTTTGTAACCATAGCAAAAATCCCATATTTGAAGATTATAAATTTGTTGAAACCAGGAAGGTAAGTATCATAAAAATTTTAAACCATCACGCTATGGAAAAAGCATGCAACTGCCAAAAGAATATAATGCTAAAGAAGTAGAAGAACGCATAAGGAAGTTTTGGGAAGAACACGAGATTTATAAATTTGATACAAAAAGTGAGAAACCTGTTTATAGCATTGATACCCCGCCACCATATGCGTCAGCAGGTCACTTGCATGTTGGGCATGCCCTAAGTTACACGCAATTTGAGATTATAGCACGAATTATGAGACAACTCGGCTACAATGTTTATTTTCCGCCTGGCTTCGACGACAATGGATTGCCAACTGAAAAGTATGTGGAGGAAAAGTATAACATAGATAAGAGCAAAATATCGCGTGAAGAATTCCGAAAGCTTTGCATGAAAGAAAGTCAAGAAGTAGAGAAGCTCTATGCTGACCGTGTTTTCAGACGTCTTGGTCACAGCTTTGACTGGAATTTGCTCTATACAACAATAAGTGAAGAGGCGCAGAAGGTAGCGCAGACAGCATTCTTACGGCTGATCAAGCAAGGAAACTGCTACCGGGCTGAGGAGCCTGTAATCTATTGTGTGAAGCACCAGACAGCATTAGCACAGGCTGAAGTTGAAGACGTAACACGAGAAACAAAACTCAACTATATCTTGTTTGACCTTAAGGACAGCAACAAAAAAATAGAAATAGCTACCACGAGACCAGAGCTGTTACCGAGTTGTGTTGGGATTTTCGTGCATCCTCAGGACAAGAGGTACAAGGAACTTGTTGGCAAGAAAGCAATAGTTCCTATTTTCGGTCAGGAAGTAGAGATTATGGAAGATGAAGCAGTAAAGCAAGATTTCGGCAGTGGCATAGTAATGGTTTGCACGTTCGGTGATACAACGGATATAGAGTGGTGGAAAAAACATAAGCTTAAACTTATAAT
>JAFCFJ010000007.1 GCA_017608705.1 Candidatus Pacearchaeota archaeon | reverse complement strand
TTTCTTCAGTATGTCTGCAAGTCTCGTGCCATAAACACGCACTGTGGGTATGCCATACTGGTCCCGCAACACAAGCCCGATTTTTTCTGCTGTAAATCCTTGCCTTGCCAGATTCACCACTATCTTTTCTACATCCTCAAGCTTATACTTCAGCCATGGGGGTTTTTGCTCTTGTTTCGCTGACATGTTAAGTTGGCATGAAGGGGTATTTTTAAATTTTTAGTTTGTTTTTTCTAACCATTCTATTAATTGTTTGCTAGTGCTCTCCTTTATGCATTTTAGCCCTCCGTAACGTACTCCGTATGTCGTTGTAAGTATATCCTTACTACACTCAACTAACATGTTAAGATAATCTTCATAAATCAATATTAAAAATGGGTTCTTTTCACTATTTATCTTTTCTACTATCTCATATGCTCTTTCCTTTGTTTTTCTTTCAAACCAGTTACATATCCCCTTGATATGGAGTCTAATATAAATTCTCTCTGGCAGCGGAACACGAGAAATTGCGGCTATCACGGCATTCCTCGGTACCTTTTCATACGAGCCCCCATATTTTCTGTACCCCTCCATACACCATGAAGCCAGCTCTAACTTATCTATCTCCTCCTTACTCGGCGTATCAAGTTCTTTTACAAATCTTTTTATTTCTTTTATTTCCTTAGTCAGGTTTATATCATCTCGCCTTCCATAAAAAGAATCCTTTCTTCTGTATCTCTTGTTAATATTGGACCTAAAGTTAGGAGGAAGATAATAAAAAATTATTCTGTCATAATATATACTCAGCGTGGTTCCGAAGAGTTCCTCAATATTTTTAATATCTTTTCTGTTGGTTCTTTTCCAAAAAAGAGATTCTACAATAAATATCATAAAAGAATTAAGTGCTTCCTCCTCTATAACACGGGTGTTATTTGTAAAAACAATTTTCGTTTTGTTAAACTTTTCTATATATTCTGGACCACTTTTTCCACATAACTTTTCATCAAAGTTTCCGAAATAATATTCTTCATAGCTTATTGTTGTGTTTCCACATCTCATTTTCGCATCCCATAGCTTGAAATGTGCTTTTCCGTATTTTTCCAGCTCTTCTATTTGTTTCAATATATATTCTTTGTTTTTCTCGATGATTTCTTGTGCATCTGAGTTATTCTCTGCCCGTCTTCCATAAACTTCATCTTCTATCAGTGCTATGTCCTTCGTTATTCCTTCAGTTACTTCTGCAAACTTTTTCATTTCATATATGTCTTTGAACTGTTCCTTTTTCCATTTTTGTGTTTGGATAGCCCCGCCCGGATTCGAACCGGGGTCACAGGCTCCAAAGGCCTGTATGCTTGACCGCTACACCACGGGGCTTTACACTATTGCGCTTTTTTTCAGTTAAAAAATTTATGCACCACTAAGCTTAGGTTATTTATGCTTATACCTACCTCGCTTCTCAACTTTTTCTAGTCTCTCGAGCACCTTGGCTGAATTTTCGCTAATGCTATAGCCATCGATAACAGCATTGAAAAGTTCTTGCCAATGAGCAAAATGCTTGGCTTCGAGAGCTTGCTTGAGCAAGTGTAAATCTACAGCCTTATCTTCTATGCGTGTTGAATGGAAACCAAGACCAAAATCTATGAAATAAACCTTATCTTCTTTTTCCACATATATCATATTGCTCGTTGTTAGGTCACCATGAATGATGTTTGCATCGTGCAGTTTTGCTATGGACTCGCCGATTTTTTTACATAACATTCTTGCTTTTTCAAGAGGCATGCTATCGAGATGCTCGCTGAGCTTTTTTCCACCTATATATTCCATAACGAGCTCTTTTTTCTTCTCATCTACAGCGAGCACACGAGGCACCGCTACCATGCCTGTTGCTTTTGCAAGCAACCGTGCTTCCTGTCTTGTACGTCTTAGCCTTAATTTTTCATCTATCTCTTTGAGCCTGTAGCCCTTGCTAATCCTTCTTTTTACAAGCTTGTTGCCCTGCCTTATCAATACAGCTTCCGCGCCTCTCGTAATTATTTCTTCTTCCATCTTACCGCGAGGATGAAAAATTTTATAAATTTTGTTCAATTAACAAAGATATGCAAATTATCATCAACATAGAAAAGAGGCATCTGTATGTGATTGTTCCTTTGCTCTTGGCCTTGATAGCTATTGTTCTGGTGAGGGGTTATGGTGGTAGCAATCCGGCTGTGCTTGGCCACACAGCAAGCGAGATTCAGGCAGGCTGGGACAATCCTGTTCAGGGAAATTTCTTGGCTGTGAGGACAGACTATGGTGATATTATAGCTATTGGTGGCGACAATGCTGGTAATGATACTGAGATAAGGATAGCGGCTCCGCAAGAGAGAAACAAGGTTGCGTTCTGGAATCCAAGGATTGAGAAACAGGTAGATATAATAGCTGGCAATATTGAGGCACGCGGGAAGCTAATAGGTGATGAGCTGTGCCTCGTAGATGGATGTAGAACGGGATTTACCGGAATTAATGTGAGTTATGGCAGTTATGTTGACTATATTTATCTTAAATGTAGTAGATTATAATCTAAACTTCTTCCTGAATTTTTTGGCAAAGCGCATGAGCTCTTTTTGACTCATGCTAGTGAGCATATCAGGTCCTAAGTTTTCAAGGTTTTTCCCTTGCTTGATAAGGCTCTTGAGCAGTTTGTATTGGGCAAGTAATTGTCTTAGTTCCCCTATAGTCGTGCCAGAGCCACGCGCAACACGTTGCAGGCGTGAGCTTTCTTTTTCCATTATTTCCGGGTTCTCTATCTCTTCTATGGTCATGCTGTCTATGGCATATTGCCATCTTTTCACCTTTTCCTGTTCTTTTTGTAATACATTGTCTGAAACATTAATCTTCCCGAATCCAGGAATCATACCGAGGAGTTTATCAAAAGGACCAAGCTCTTGCATTGAAGCAAGGTGTTCTTTTAGCTCGAGAAGCGTAAATTTACCTTCTTCTAGCTTTTGCTTTAACTTTTGTTCTTGCCTTTCATCCACGATGTTGCGCACTTTCTCTATCAGGCTATGTAAATCACCCATACCGAGCAACCTCTGGATGAATGCCTGTGAAGAAAATGCTTCTATATCCGCAAGCTTCTCGCCGGTGCCAATGAAAAAGACAGGTGCCTTCGTTTCTGCGCATGCTGTAAGTGCTCCTCCGCCCTTGGCGCTTGAGTCCATCCTCGTAATGATAACCCCATTTATTTTGCATGCCTTTTGCATTTCGCTTGCCTGTTTTTTCGCAGCCTGTCCAATATCTGCTGCGATGACAAAGAGCTTGTAGTCTGGTTTTATCAGCTTATCAAGCTTTTTTATTTCATTGACAAGCTTCTTATCGAGAACATCACGCCCCGCGGTATCAATGATACAAACATCATATTTAGCTATATCGTGCTCAAATTTTTTCCATATCTTGCTCGCATCTCTCTCCTGCTTGTCTGTGAAACACGCTATGCTTGCTTTTTCAGCCAGCTGTTCCAGTTGCTCGCTTGCTGCAGGCCTATGCACATCCAAGCCGATAACACATGTTTTCTTGCCACGCTTGGCAAAATAATTAGCAAGTTTTACAGCAGTAGTTGTTTTCCCTGCACCATAGAGACCTATGAGCATTATCTTATTCAAGCCTTTTTTCAGTTTTAGATCGTGGCTCTCGCCAAGAATCTCAAGCAACTTGTCATACAGAAGTTTTATTAGCAACTCGCGCTTTTCAATTCCCTTAACTTTTTTGCTTCCTTCTTTCCTTATTTCTTCGCTTATCTGCTTTACCAAAGCTACATCGACATCAGCCAGTAGCAGTGCACGCTGTAATTCACGTATTATTTCATCAATAAGTTTTTTGTCAATGAGGATTGCTGATGCTATCTTATCTATACCTTTCCTGAATGCCTCGCCGATTTTATCAAGCATTTAAAACAGAAGGTATTTACATTTATAAGATTTCACATTAGCTTGATGTTTAATTTCAAAAAAACAGAAGAAGCAATATTGCAAGCAGAAACATATTGCTGAAATCTGCGAGCGAGGTGGTTATCGGTATAAGAAGGTTGTTGGGGTCCTCCCTCCTCTTGTAAAAATGTATCCCCGCCCTTATTGCTGTAAAGAAAAGTACGCTGACAAGAATTATAACATCAAGCAATACAACTAGCAAGATTTTCAATGCAAATGCAGGGCTGAGCTCAAAGCCTCGTGCCAGAGATATTGAGAGCGCAACAACAGCACTTGCAAAACTTATGAGTAAGGCCACAAGCAAAATTTGCACGAAGAGCTTTTTCACTTCTTCTGTAAAAACTCTGCCACGAAGTTTGCCTTCATGCAACATCGTGGAGACGCATGCAGCTGTTATCGTTCCGAAATCACCAATCATATCGTTGAGTGTAGGCAACAGTATGAGGAGTGGCATAACAGACACGAGCAGCATTTTTACATGCTCAAGTGCAAGACCACCAAGAGAGCTTATTATCGATGTTAGCAGTAGCAGTTTGATACTTTCTTTTATTATGGTTTTTGGCACGTTAGCGCGAGGTCCATATTCTTTAACATAGAATAATGTTTTCTTTGAGATGCCGTAACGTCTATGTACCTTATGCACGAGCGGATGATAACTACGTCTTCTTATTTCTTGCAACTTTCCCAAATATTTCGCTAGTGTGGTTACAGGTTTCATATTATCCATAAAGCAATAAGCAACGCGAGTATGCTTGTTATATCTCCCGTGGAGGTGATGAAAGGCCCCATTATGTTGTTTGGGTCATGTCCATGCTTGAATATCTGCAATGTTGCAAAAAGCGTTAGCGGTACCTCCACGATATTTGCAATCAATGCTGCAAGCACAGCCACAAAAATTATTTTTGGCTCAGCTATGCCGAAAGCAAAATAGCTGAAGAAATATGCGAGAACTCCAAGAGTAAATGAAATGCAGAGAGCAAGAAAGAAAGAAGCGATGATATTGCCTGAAATTATCCTTCTGTTTGGCCTCTCCGCCTTTATTACACCCAGAAAAAGGCCAGAACTTATTCTCGACGCGAGCGTTCCGCTTATACTCCCCCGCATCTCAAGGAAGCCGGGAAGTAAGATAAGCATGCCTGGCAGAAACAAGAGCTTGTTTGTGAAGACCGCAAGAAAAGTTCCAGCTATGAGACCGCCTGTAACAGAAATTATCTGTGAAAAGAAGATTTCTGCAAAGCTCTTATCTATAATGCGTGATGTTGTCATTTAACCAAACAAGCCTTGCAAGATTTTTTCTTTTTCAAAGCGCTTTAGATCTTTATAATCTTGACCTGTGCCGATGAAAATGATTGGCTTTCCTGTCACATAACTCACAGACAAAGCTGTCCCACCCTTTTTATCTACATCAGCCTTTGTCAAGATTATAGCATCTATGCCAACAGCCTCGTTGAAGGCCTTGACTTGTTGTATAGCATCATTGCCCGCAATGCTCTCCAGCACTATGACTCGCAAATCTGGCTTTATAACGCGACAAATTTTTTCCATTTCTCTCAGCAGGTTTTCTTGTGTGTGCATTCTTCCTGCTGTGTCTATCATAACAACATCAATGCCATGTGCTTCGGCGTATTTTACAGCATCAAAAGCAACAGCAGCCGGATCAGCACCATAGTCTTGCAGCATGTTTTTCAAGTTGCTCTATGCTTGCAGCACGAAATGTGTCGCTTGCAGCAAACACACAACTTAGTCCATGCTTTTTGAGCATGAATGCTAACTTTGCTATCGTGGTAGTCTTGCCACTTCCGTTTATACCGAAAAAAACAATCTTGTATGGTTTTTCGCCAGCTTTTATTTTTTCTTTTATCACAGCGATCAGGTCAAAGCTCTCAGGCAACACTTCCTCTATGCTATTGATAAGCGCCTCTTTTATCTTTTCCTCTATATCACCAGTTTTTTCCTTATCTACTAGCTCTTCTTTAAGCCTATCTTTAATTTTATCAACTACTTCGAGCGCCGTATTATTTTCAAGCAACACCAACTCAAGCTCGGAGAAAAGTTCTTCAAATTCTTGCTCGCTGATCTTGAAAACAAATCTTTCTTTTATTCTTTGCAAAATGCTTCCTTGTTTTGTTCCCTCCTTAATCTCTTCAAGGCCCTCTCCTTTTAGTTTTCCTGACCTAGCCTTCTTTGCTATCTTTTTCTTCTTCCCCTTTTCTTTCTTTGCTTTCTTAAGCTTGGCAACTCTTGCCTTCTTCTTGCCTGCTTTCTTTGTCTGGGCTTTACTTTTTACTTTTTTTGCTTTTTTCTTTACCTCTTTTTCACTCTTGCTTAACCATTCTTTCAGCTTTTCGCGTAGCTTAGAAAACATGGTATGCTGTGATAAACAAAATTTATAAATCTATTTTCATTCGGTCTGGTATGAAAGGGATATTCGTTGTTATAGACGGTATGGCTGATTTGCCATGCAAACAGCTTAACCACCAGACACCGTTGCAGGCTGCAGAAACCCCGAATTTAGATTTCTTCGCTTCTCATGGCATGCTTGGCTATGGATATGCGGTCAATGAAGAGCTTGCGCCTGAATCTGATGTCGCAACACTTGCTTTGCTCGGAAATCACCACGTGTCGGTTCGTGGCGTATTTGAAGCGCTTGGGGCAGGTCTGAAACTTGAGCGTGGCGATCTTGCCTTGCGTGCAAATTTTGCAACCATCAGCTCACTTGAAGACAAAACCATAGTGGACAGGCGTGCTGGCCGTAACCTTACGACGAGAGAAGCGAAAATACTAGCTGATGCGATAAACAAGAAAGTTAAGCTTCCATGCAAGTTTGAGTTTCATACCACTATCCAACATCGTGGCGTTCTAGTGTTACGTGGCGGTTTTTCAGATAATATTACAGATACAGACCCGTCATTCCATGCAAAGGGTAAGATTATGAGCTATAACAAACTCAAGCAATCTGAGGCACTAGATGAGGATGAGCTTTCAGAATATACAGCGAATATCGTAAATGATTTTGTTGAGCAAAGTTACCATATTCTCAATGATCATCCTGTGAATATAGAGAGAAGGAAGAAAGGTTTGCTTCCAGCGAATATTATACTAACCAGAGGCGCGGGAATAGAGTTGCCAAAACTTCGACAATATAAGGGTTGGGCTGCTTTGGTATATATGCCTCTCGAAATCGGTATAGCCAAGGCCAGCGGCATGGATACTTTTGTTTATAAATATGCTGAGTTAAGCCATTTTGATGTTTACAGAAATCTCTATGTAAATCTCCAGCGAGCCGCGAAGTTCAGTGTCAAAATGATCTCCAGGCTGGCTAAGCGCTACGACTACTTCTATGTACATTTCAAGGAAACAGATGTTCCTGGCCATGATAACAAGCCACATGACAAGAAACAAATGCTTGAGCTGATTGACAAAATATTCTTTTCAGCAATGCGTAAGTTATGCAAGAATGCTAAGCTTCTTGTTACCGCCGACCATGCAACACCCTGCGCGAAGAAAACACATACGAGCGATCCCGTGCCTGTGCTATTTTATGATGGCAAGCACCATGATGAGACATCACATTTTACAGAACAGGATGCATTGCGAGGTTCTCTTGGAAAGATATATGGTAAGGAATTATTTGTGAAAACGAGATTTTTTGGGGAGGTGCTGCCTTCCCAAATCCCTTAAATTTAATAATGGATTCTGGGACGGAGCACAATAATTATTAAAAACTTATTCTGCTTCTTTGGACTATGATAACCTACAATGATCTTTATGAGGCCTTGAGGAAAGAACGGTATAGTGAAGCATTACAACCATTGCCTCAGAGTTTCATAAAGGATGTGGTAGAATATTTGCATGAGAAAAAAGAGATTGCCAGCAAGGAAACAAACGTGTTTTCTGAGGCTGTAATAAAGGCAAAGAAACAATTTGAAAATGCTATTGCTATGTTCCACGAGTTGATGCGCCTGAGGAAAAAGAAACTTCTTAATCTAGCTTTCATAGCTGCCGAGACAGGTATAAGTAAGCGTGATTATGAGTTAATGCTCGATTTTGAGAAGGAGATCTTTGATAAGATTATGGCTAGCCTGACTGAGGGCGAGAAAAAGCTGAATGAAATGTTGAATGGTCAGCTTAAAGAAGAGAAGAAGACGGTGATGATTGTTTTCAGGCAGGATGTACCTGAATTCTTTGATTTTAGCGGTAGGGTGTTGGGCCCTTTCAAGAAAGGGGATGTGGCAAATTTACAGCAAGAGGTTGCTGAAATCTTGGTTAAGGATGGGAAGGCAGAATACGTAATGTAGGCTACTAGTATTTTTTAAGTATAAATCTTATTCTTTCATCCTCATAGCCATAAAGCATAAGTAAATTAATCCATTGTTTTGCGTTTAGCTTGTAAGGTTTGGTAAGTTCTTCACACCATTCTATATCTTCTCCTACTATCTCCCTGTTTGTCCTATAGCTCCTGATAATATCGCCATAAAGCTTGGAGAGGGCAATATAGCTTGTTGGCACAATAAGAATATCTTCATTGTTTAGTGGCTCATCAACCTGAATTTTTGATTGCACAAACATGTCTCGGCCGAAATATGTTAGCCATAAAGATTCGTTGTTTATCCATTCATAATTTATAAAGGCATCTGTAATATTTGGCACAGCAAATACACTCTTTATCACCTTTATATCAGGAGAATACACGTAAATGTGAGAAACAAATTTTCCGTCATCCGGCTTTTGGTCACAGAAGGCGATTTTCTTTCCGTCGGGAGACCATACAGGGAACCGGAACTGTGTAAGGTCTGATGCTTGTATCTGTTCTTTCTCTCCATTGTTGTCTATGAGCCAAAGTCCTTCGTCAGTTGTGAGGGCCACTTTTTTATCATGTATATCAAAATCTACATACTCCACAATTTCTGTGATTTCTGGGGGCAGATAAATTTCGCTTTTTTTATTATTTCTTAGGTTTATTCCAATTATCACAGGGATGCTTCCCTCGTTTATATCTTCATGCGAGGAAAGAAAATAAAGAGTATTGTTTTTTATTATTGGAAAGAATGGTATGTTCTGATTAATTTTTTCTTGGGCTATCTTTGTAATACTGTCTCTTTTGCTTTCGTAAATAAATGCTTGTAGCTCTGCTTCAAGAGCCATATTTTTGATGTAACCATATGCAAATGTGTCGTGGTCAATCCAGCCGGAGAATAATGCTAAAGGAAGAAGTTTTTCTTCTAGAGTATCAATCACTTTGCTCTTTCTTGTTTCAAGATCTAAGCAATTTATCGAGACTTTAACTTCTTCTGTGTTTATTTTTGTTTCTATATATGTTATTTCCTTTCCGCTGGGGGACAAAGAAAAATCAACTATTTTTCCCTTTACAAAGCAAAGTCTCTTACTTGCTTTTATGTTTTCCAAGTTTACGAGGTAGAGAGCCATGCTTTCTTTTTCTCCTTCTTCCTCATCTAGTTCTTGAGAAAAATACTCCGTATCTCTAGATGGTAAAACTGCTATGACTTCCGTTTCCCTAGGCATGAGAAATTGCTTTGTAGGATTTCTGATAATGGCAGGCAGACAACCAGTAAGCGAAATGCCAGCAAGCAGCACAATTGAGAGCAGTCCCTTTTTGATTTTTTCCTTTCCAAGAACAAGTTTTTCTAGCATTATTCCAGGCAGGAAATTTTTTATTTAAAATTTTTTATCTAAATTCATAACCAAACAGAAGTAAGAGCCCCAGGCCGGATTCGAACCGGCGACCTGCTGCTTACAAGGCAGCCGCTCTAGCCGCTGAGCTACTGGGGCTTAAGGTTATGTTGCATTAGGGGTTTTAAATTTTTTCTTATTTTCTTGCCTTTACTACAAGCATTCGTATATCGCAGAAAGAGAGGGGATATATCTTTTTTAGCGTGAGGCTTAGTTCTTTTTGCAACTTTCCAGCAAGTAATTCCTCGAATAATTTGTCGATTGTGGTATTTTTCAGTTTTTCGAGTAGCCACTCACGGGCCACGTCTCTCAGATGTTTCTTTATTGCCCTTGAAACACGACGCCTTGTTACGAGCAATGGTTTAACCCTAACAACAGCATCTTTTGTTTCAGCAGGGAATGAA
Organism: Candidatus Pacearchaeota archaeon; assembly: GCA_017608705.1. Lineage (GTDB taxonomy): Archaea > Nanobdellota > Nanobdellia > Pacearchaeales > GW2011-AR1 > JAFCFJ01. The sequence continues at coordinate 46,507 of JAFCFJ010000007.1, read as the reverse complement.
TCTTCGACATAGCTTGTTCCGCGTTTCACAACACGTCTTGTATAATATGAGAGAATTGTAAGTTTTTTTGGTATTGCAACTAGTTTATTGTCCTGTGCCGTTATCTCGAGCACAAGCTCAACACTCTTGCCACCAAGTTTCCGTGTCAAGTCTAGCTTTATGGTTTTGCCAATAAGTTCTTCTGGTGTATTTGCCAGTACTTCATAACTTCTTTTCATTAGCGGTACTTCAACAGCAGTCCATTTCTTTTTGGTTGCCATTTTATTCTATTTGGATCTTGCTAGCTCTTTTACCTTTCTTTTGATAATGAGATTTCCCACATTCTTTGCATTTATACATTATGTTTGTTTTTTTCGTTGATTTTGTTTTTCTTTTCCACTTGCTTATTGGTGGTTTGCTCCACCTTCCCAAGTTGCCACAACCTCTTGCTTCTCCTCTCTTTCTAGCTCTTTGCTTTGAACCTCGTTTCAGCGCAGACCTTTTGTGCCCTGTCGAAACGTTAGTCAAGCTATGTTCTGTGTATTTCTTACAATATGGACAATATCTTCTTACTGTCTTCGGAAGTTTCATTCTTTCAGCCTCCCCGTGCCTTTTGTAGCACAAGAAAGGAGCTTTTTAAATCTTTTTGGCTCCATCTACCGCATGCAAGGAGTGGGCCCGCCAGGATTCGAACCTGGGACCTTCGCCGCGTAAGGGCGACGTCATAGCCACTAGACCACGGGCCCCTAATCACCAGGCGATGTGTTGATATAAAAATTTTATCTATTTTAGAGATAAAGTTTATATATTCGCTTTCTCGTTTTTAACCTATGAATTACAATAGAAAAAGAGGACAGGTGACACTTTTCATAATTGTCGCGGTCTTGCTTATTGCCGCCGTTGCTGGCTATTTCTTGGTTAGGGAAAAGCTTACAATAAGGGAGGTTCCGCAGGAATTGAGACCTGCTTACGAGTATTTTATTTCTTGCCTTGAGAATGAAGCCAAGGAAGCAGCAAAACTTGCCGGGGTGCAAGCAGGCTATTTGTATTTGCCAGATTTCGAGCCTGGCTCAGCCTACATGCCATTCTCCTCGCAACTTGAGTTTATGGGTTTTTCTGTGCCTTACTGGTATTATGTTTCAGGCAATGGCCTGGCCAAAGAGCAAGTTCCTACATTGCAGGAAATACAAGAACAGTTTGCTCGTTATATTGCTGAACAAGCAACAAAGTGTGATTTCTCTGTGTTTGAGGAACAGGGCTATAGGGTTGAGACAGGAAATGCTAAGGCAAAGGTTAAGATTAGCGAGACAAGAATAAGTATCACGCTTGAGATGCCTCTGACAATCTCGAAAGGCGATGCTATTGCCAAGATCAATGAACATAGAATTAGCATAAGGAGCAAGTTTGGAAAGTTTTACAACACAGCAAAGAAAATCTATCAACACGAGCGGAGAAGGGCCTTTCTTGAGAATTACGCTCTTGATGTATTGCGCTTATATGCTCCAGTTGACGGCGCAGAGCTTTCATGCTCTCCTATGGTGTGGAATGCTGCAAACGTTACACAAGAATTACTTTTGGCTTTGGAAGCTAATATTCAGGCAATAAAACTTCGTGATAGCGATTACAAACTTGCAAAAGAAGAGCATAAATATTTTGTTCAGAACATAGACACCGGGGGCGAGAATGTGCAGTTTTTATTTTCGCACACATGGCCCCTGCGCGTTGAAATTTGGCCGGCACAAAACGGTATTATGATAGCTAAGCCTATGGGCACGCAAGCAGGGCTCGGTGTGCTTGGTTTCTGCTATGTGCAATATCATTTTGTTTATGATCTTGTCTTTCCTGTTCTTGTGCAGATTTATAGTGGAGACGAGGTTTTTCAGTTCCCTGTCGCGGTTGTTATCGAAAAGAACGTGGGAAGAAATGCGAGCATGACAGAAAGCATTGAATTGGCAGGGCCGGAGATATGTGACAAAGCCAATACTATTGTGACAGTCTATACCTATGATACAGGCCTGCATGCAGTGCCAGCAAACATAAGCTTCAGATGTCTTGATACCGAATGCTACATAGGAGAGACGAAGATTAGCGGTGATGATGCAAAGCTTACAGCATTATTTCCACAATGTGTTAATGGCCTTATTGTAGCAAGGTCACATAGCTACGAGGAGACCAAGAAATATATCTCTACAAATAAGCAGACAAGTGTGAATTTAGTTATGGATAAACTTTACAATCTCAGCATTGAAATTTTGGCTGATGGCAAGCAAATTGGCGGTCAAGCCTTCATAACATTCTCGAAGGGGGATGGCAAGAGCATTACGGTAGCTTATCCTTTACAACAAAGCATTGAGCTTAGCCAAGGTTTATACAACATAAGCGTCGTTTTTTATCGTAATGGAAGCATCAGGATTCCAGAGAGCGAGACAACGAGATGTATAGAGGTTCCGCAGAAGGGCGTGCTTGGCTTTTTTGGCTTGACACGTGAGGAATGCTTTACTATTAGGTTGCCTGCACAAGAGCTCAGCATGCTTCCTGGCGGAGGTGGCAATGTAGAATATTACTTCAGCGAAGAACAGCTACGGGATGCGAGTAAGATTATTATAGATATAGAAGCATTCAGCGTTCCATCAAGTATAGAAGAGCTTGCTGATATTTACACGGAGATTGAAAATGCAAAGGCAATCATTAGTGTTATGTGATAGAAAAGCTAAAGTAGGGAAAAGAGTATTGCTAGCCCTGGCTATTGTAGCTTTCCTTGCGCTTATCTCTTTAGTTAATGCACAGTCATTTTCTCCAACAGCAGGCTTTGATTCGTATCGCTATGTGAATGTGCAGTATGGACAGCCAACTTATAGCAGATTTGTTAGGCAACAACCGACAGGATTGTTCTGGCCTTCAATGTATGAGCCGGAGAAATGTAATGCGACGCAGGACTTTGTTTTGCAGATACTGCCTGGAGCATGTCAGCCAGCTGTTGTCAGGAGTGATTTGCTCGAAGAACAAGATGTAGCGGTGTTTTGCAGAATCGATGCCTTGAAGCTCAACCCGTTTCTTGATGTGGAGGGTATTAAGTATATAAGACCAATACTGCAAGAAAGGAACGAATATATAAAAACAATTGGGTATCAGCCGGCAAGAGTTTGGGTAGGGCGCGACAACTTGCTTGGCGCGCCAATCTTGAATAATGCTGGTTATCTTATCATTGTGCTGAGAAGACAACCTTCTGAAAAGGAGATGCCTGATTGGGTTACAGCAAATATAACAGCAAGGATATATTATGATGCTGCTAACATTCACGGCATTTCACGCGACCGCTTTGTTTTACCTGTGCTTAGCAAGGATGAATGGCAAAAACAGCACGAAGCTTATGCATTTTGGAATGGTAAGGGCTATATAAGGGCTGAAGCTGTTAGTGAAGACAGAGCTAAGATTAGCATTTATTCTCCAGACCTGAGACGTGTAGCAAGCTTTACTGTGAAAAAGGGCGAGCTCTCGCCAAAGATATACTTGCCTGGATTTTATTGTAGGGCTGCCTTGCAAGTAAGGCTTGATGACGTTGTCTTGCCTGAGAAGAGAGCTAAGCTCAGAGTTGATGATCGCTTGCTCTATGTTTATGAGGGAGAAACCTTTCTTGATGACAAATGCAGGGTTACGAAGATAGAAACAACTGCCTATGGAGGAAGTGTCAGCATTAGCTGTACAGGCAATCCGAGGTTGGAACTTAGACTTTTACCTTCTGTTCTTGATTTTGATGTGGGCGGAGAGATTGTTAATGTCAGTATAGGTGAAAAGCTGACCGCGAATTTTTCTCTTGCTTACATTGGTCTGACGCCAGCTTATTTATCACGTTATGGTTTAGGCACAGGTGAGCAAAAAATGTTTGTCGTACTTACACAGGGTTACAGCGAGGATATCTTAGAAAAGGTGGATAGTATGGTGAAATTACTGACATCTGCTGGTCTTTCCTATGCAAAGAGGCCAAAAAGCATGGAAGAATTCAAAGAGCAGGTGGAGAACGAAACAAGGAAGCAAGGAATTAACGCTTTTGTCCTTGTTGATAAGGATGGGTTGGATAGCATAGTTGTCGATGATGTTGAGATAAGGCTAAGAAGCACGATGGTGGAAAAGCACTGGTCTCCTAATCTCGAATCTGTCCTTGGCAATGCGTTTAGCGATTATCTGCGCCTTGCCGATGATTACCCACAAGAGGAATTCAATGGCGAAAGGCTTGGCCAACTTGCATTGGAGCGTGCTGCTCTTTTGGCTAAGGACAGTGACAAGATGCAAACTTATGCTGACATAGTGAACAGATATAAAGAGGTTTATGGTGAGTGGCCAGTCGGCATGCAATTTTATGGAGAAAGCACTTTTGTTCAAATTGGTGATGAATTCCATGTTATACGTTTGGAGTCAATTTCCATGCCGAGTATAGACGAGCTGAGCGTAGCTATTGTTGTAAGCAATGCAACGAGCTGGTGGCAGGAGACAGCCGGCCAAGATACGAAGATTTTGCTCGGTGATAAAGGATGGTTACGGATCGAGAAGATTGCGCAAGATAAAGTAAGGGTGCGCTATGAATGCTATGATGAAGCCAAGTATGGAAGAGAAGGCACGGTCTGGCTTGAACTTGATAGACCAAGAACTTTGTGCGGTTATGATGTTTTGCTCAAGAAGGTAAAGGCTGAGATGAATGCAAAGATTACTGTTATACCACAATCTCATAATCGCTATACCGACACGAGTCTTGAGGTGAAGATTGGTATAGAAAAACGAGCTCTCAAGCTTTCTCCAGAGAAAACAATGGAGATGATCTCAAATCTGAACAAGAGCATCGAGCAATGGGAGAGTATCAACGAGAGACTTGGTAAGATGGTGAAAGGAATGAAAGGTGCTTGTTTGCTAACATCAACATTTTTGCATATAAAGAACCTTATAGAAGGTTTCAGCGGTAAGGCCATTGCTAGGCAGGCGGTAATGCAAGAATGGAAGAGAAAATGTGATGAATTGGTAGCGAATGGGCAATATGCTACAAGGCAACAGTGTTTGATAAATAAAAATGCTGAGATAGAACAAGATGTTAGTGTTGTTGCTAACAAGATTCAAGAAGTTAACGAAAGGATAAAGAGCATAGAGGAGAAGTACAGCGAGAAAGGCCTGCTTGGCGAAACCATTGTGAATACAGAGAAGGCAAAGGAAGAGTATTATCATGAATTGCTTGAGAGATATGGTGATAAGCAAATTACTTACACAGAAGGAGGTAGGGAAAAAACAACAACTGTTCGCGAGTTGCTTGGGAAGTTACAGGCAGAAAATCTTAGATTTGAACAGTTGCGAGAACTAGACCTGTGGCTTTCTGTCAAGGATGCTGCGAGGAGCGAGGTTTTGCAAGAGACTGCGCTGGAACGTATAGGCGAAACAACAGCAGACATCTCGAGTCTTGTTGAGCTTTATGCTGGCACTTCAACTCTTGCCAGGAGTTTTGATATCGACCAAGAAAAGGTTAATGTTGTGCTTGCAGATAAGATTGTGAAAGAACCTTACAACGGTCTTGTCTGGCAAGACATCAAGGGAAGGTTTGAAGGTGTAGAGTTGCCGACAGAATTACAGGAGCTTGATGACGAAACACCTGTGGCTATTACACATTACATAGGTGCTGGTGGCAGATCTTATTTACAGGTATTGATGCGAGAAGGAAACCAATATAGTGTTTTGAAGAGCTATGCTCTTGAGCTTGCTCCTGACGGAACCGTGCGGTCGGTGAAAGAGGCAGAGGCACCAGTTGCCATAGTTTACATGCGGTATGGTGATGATGTTTATCATAACAAATATAGAAATCCTGTTGTCCGTTACTATGACACAGAACCTTATCGCGGTCTGCCTGCTCTTGTTCCGTTCGATGCCGAGCATGGCTGGTATGTGGCTACAAAGCAGACATTGCCAGCATTCGGAGGAACAAAAGCTTATTATGCTAGCGGCATGCCGTCCACGTTTTGGATTTGCAATGTTGGTCCTAATGGTCGTGAAGAGTTTGACGTGATAGGGGATGATATATGCAGACAATTTAATCTTGGTGCTGCACAACCTATTGACCAGTTCCCTGGTTTGAGCAATAGCGAGGCCGTGAGAGTGTTTCAGCAAGCGCAAAAGGCTCTCGCATATGCATCTTCACGCTATAGGCCTGGCTTAGCAACCTTGGATTTGTCTATGTTTGGTTTCAAACAGCCTGTAAGGGTAGAGCCTGCTGTGAATGTGCCTGAAATAGAGTGTGTTGATTTCATGTCTCCTCGTGACTGCCAGATCCTGTTCAATGTTTGCGATCCTGTCATTTGCCCATCAAGCAGGTGTGATTTTGGCGGCACTTATCGTGTTGCTAACGTGGTGCAGAGCGGAATATTCGGTAGTCTTGTGTTGTGCTGGCCGAACTATCGTGAAGGTATCTACTTACCTGTATGCTTAACAGGTTTGCATGCTGGTATAGAAAACTATCTAAGTATTTTGAGAGCCACGCGAGATTGTTTGCAAGAAAGCTTAGCTACTGGAAGGAATATAGGCATATGCGACCAAATAAAATCCATCTATTTATGCGAGTTCTTCTGGAGACAAGCAGCGCCTTTCATAAACATGCTTATTCCTAAACTAATAGAGCATGCGTATGGTCAGGCAACACGTGGCGGTGGCGAATACCTCACAGTCACGGCTGCATGGCAGAACATGGAGAAATCAGTTGATTACTTCACCACGTATTATGGCAAGGAAGCATTCGAGGCGTTTCAGGCAAGGAGCATAGAGCAGGCAGGCTCAACATTTTGCAAAGCCTTTGTATCTACGCGGTTCCCAACAGACATCAAAGCTTTTGTTGAGCCAGATTCACCGCCGCAATTCACAGCCTGGTTTGATGAAATTCCTTTCAGCGATGCAACAGTGCCGCCGACATCACACTACAAGGTTTTCTATCATATATATGCTGGCAAGGACCGCGGTGCCTATTACTCTGTCTATCTTCGACGCCAAGATAGTCAAGGTCTTTATGCTACACCAGCCTTCTATGTTGTTGATACTGGTTACATAGCACGTGGTAGTTATGTTCAGCGCTCAAAAGACTTTACTGCGCCAAGCGGTTATGCTGAGCTATGTGTGCGTGTAAATCAGCAAGAGGAATGTGGTTTCAAACAGGTAAGCACGAGCTTTGCCCTGAATTATTTGCGCGACAAATATATTGAGGAGCAAGCCACAACAACACAAATCACGACAGAGAGCGAGTGTATTGGAGGAAAGCCGAGCCCATATGGTATGCTTGCCGGCGGGAGCTTACAGGGCAGGATAGAAGAAGCGGTAATGCCGAGAGCCTACACCGTAGGCGTTGTACGTGTTTGCTCAACAGATAATCCAGGGCTTGGCACAGACCCGAGCAGATGGGTAGATGTTGGCTACTGTGACAATCCGAAGATTAGATGTTGGCTTGACAAGAAAAGTGTGGAGGAAGCAATAACAACTGGTAATGCAGGCTTGCTCAATCAAACACTCGCTGAGATCGAGAATATAAGCATAGCCAATGCGCTCGAGACAGGAATGCTCTCGAGAGAAGATGCAAGCCAGAGACTTGACGAGATCAGAGAGCTTATCGATGAACTTGAAACTGCGGATTTGTCTCATGCAAAGGAGCTCGTGACAAGGATTGCGAATAAGGCAGACTATATAGAAGCGCGTGCTGTTTTCAATGACCAAAAAGCGCTTGCCTTGTTCAGGCGTGGTTATGCTTTTGAGCTTTATGCTAGAAAGCTTCTTGCAAGCGAAAAAATAAGGATGGGAGAGCATAAACTGGAGGGACAACAAGGAGGGAATGAAAGTTCCGGTGAGAAGGAGGACGTATGCGAGGAGCAAGGTCTTGGAGAAGCTGTTGGTTATTTCAGAAAAGAGAAGCGGGAGGGGAAGCTTGCTAGTCAATTTTGGCTTTATCTCTCTGGCAAGAAGATCCCTGTGTATTACCGTGAGGATTACAGACGGATATATTTTGTTTATTATGTTCCGACTGCATCTTTTGATCATTATGATGAGGTTTTGATTGCTGATGTTAGCAATGATGGTGAAATAGTGCTTAACGGCAAAGCCCTTAAGGATCATGAGAGCAAGCTGAAAGATTATTTTGATGCGATTTCTGTGCTGAACAAATCAAGATTGCTGTTTCAGAATTCTGGTCTCTATACCTTATGTTTTTCTGGCGATGGGTTGGTGGTTAATGTAAACAGTTCGGGAGCAAACGCTGGAACTGAGACATATGAAAAAAGTTATGAGATCAAGAAAATAGCTTTTATTGTTAATAGACAAGAAACCTATGATGCGAAAGAGGGTGATGAAATAAAAATCTATATAAAGCACAATTGTGACAAGCTTGATTATTATGTTTATTCAAAATCCTTACTTCGAGACCAGGTAGTTATTAGTGGTTCTTTTACATACGATGAAAACAGTCAGGTTATTGGCATGCTTGGTAAGGGCAAGTATGTGATAAGAGCTAAGTGTCTGGACAAGCAAGGCGAGGTGCGTGATGAGGAAACATCAGAAATACTTGTTGTGCTTTAAACATTGTTTCTTTTTTTAGCATGATGCGGGGGGTAGGATTCGAACCTACGCAGGCACTAAGCCACCAGGTCCTAAGCCTGGCCCGTTTGTCCACTCCGGCACCCCCGCCAACACTTTCGTTGTTTTTGCTTGGTTATAAATTTTCCTGTGAATTGCTATATTTATTAACTTTCTTTTCCCTCTTTTGATATGACAATTAGATCTCTTTTACGAACCCCGGCCCTTTATGAATTTCACGAAAGCGAATTGCGAGATATAAGGCGTGTGTTCGTAGTCGGTGATTTGCATGGGGATTATGCTAGCCTAGCCTTGCTGTTGAAGATTGTCAACTTTACACATGATATAGTTATATTTCTCGGCGACTATGCTGATCGTGGCCCGAATAGTGTTGGTGTGGTAAGGAAAGTATATGAGCTTATAAACAAGTTCCCACATAGGGTTGTAGCACTGAAAGGGAACCACGAAGATTATAGCATTATTGGCGAACCCTTGTTTTCACCTTGTGATTTTGTCAATGATGTGAAAGGAAAAGGATTGGAATGGCACGAATTTTTTGAGAAAGAGCTTAAGCCATTTCTGCAACAGCTTTACCTTTCAGCAATAATTCCGAATGTAGCACTTTTCGTTCATGGTGGTGTTTCATCAAAAATTGGCTCACGTCAAGACTTATGCCATCCTTCACGCGATATTGAGCTGGATGTGCTATGGTCCGATCCTTTGCCTGACGGTTTAGAAGGTGAACATAAGAACCTCAGCCGCGGCCTCGGCGTGAATTTTGGCTATGATATCATAGGTAAAATATGTAGAATTTTTGGTGTGAAGAAAATAATAAGGAGTCATCAGCCTTACAAAGCTAGTGAGGGTTCTTGGTTTGCACATGGTGGAAAACTGATCACGATAAATAGTAGCAGAATTTATGGGAAGGTACATGTGCTCGTACTTTCAGGCCCAAACTTTGACAAAATCTCTACAGTGTTCTTATAATACTAGAAGATAAATAAAAAAATTAATTTGAAACAAAATTTATTTCTTTTTTCCTTTGTTTCCTTTTCCAGATTTTGTCTCTGCCTCTTTGATTTTTATCTTCTCTTCCAGTTTTAGTTTTTCGAGCAGTTCTTTATAGCGGTTCCTTATTGTTACTTCGGTTATGCCTGCCACATCAGCCACCTCGCGCTGTGTTTTTTTCTGGTCGTTTAGCAATGCTGCTATGTACAAGGCTGCAGCAGCTATTCCTGCTGGACCCCTTCCACTGGTTAGCTCAGCTACTTCTTTTCTTTTCAGCAATTTGAGCGCGTCACTCTGTGCTTTTGGTGAGAGGTTGAGGATACTAGCAAATCTTGGTATGTAATCTTCGGGTGAGCTAGGTTTTGTTTTTGTTCCAAGTTTCCTCATGATAAAGCGGTATGTCCTTCCTATTTCCTTTCTTTCCACATCACTCGCGTTAGCTATCTCATCAAGCGTGCGCGGTATGTTGTAGCTGCGACATGCTGCATAGATACATGCAGCTATTACAGCTTCCATACTCCTGCCGCGAACAAATCCTCGCTGCAGAACAAGGTTGTACAGGCGGGCTGCTTCATCACGCACAACATTAGGCAGATCAAGGAATGAGGCTATGCGACGTAGTTCTGCCATAGCAAGTCTAAGATTGCGTTCTATGCTTGTGCTAACACGTTCTTGCCATTTCTTGAGCCTGAAAAATTTTCTTGTTTGTTCTGCTTCAAGCTTGTATATGTCTGATATCTCACCGACATTTGTTGTTAGACCTTTGTCAAATTTTTGCAAGCTTAATGGAGCGCCACCCCTTGTCTTTTTCTCTCCTTCCTCACCTTTGCCATAGAACTCGTGACTTGAATCTACAAGTTTGTCCTCTACTACCAGACCACAATCTGCACAAATTATTTCTCCTCGTTGTTCATCGTGAATAAGATGAGTACTCCCACATTCCGGACATTTTTTTATTGTGGCTATCATTTTCACTTTTAGAACCGAAAAATTTTTAAATCTTCTAAAAGAAAGTGGGAAGAAAACTTTTTAAATCTTTCGGTTTTTATTTAAAAATCTTTCGTAATCTTTATAAATTATTCCTCGGGCAGCAAGACTGCCTGGACGCTTCCTTCCTGGCTTGGCCTATTTGTGATTTTTGCCTTGCCGAGCTCTGTTTCTATAATTGCCCCTTTAACTAGGATATTCTGTCTTGCGAGAAAGCGGTCGCTTGGCGTCTCTAATACATTTTTTATCTTTACCTTTTTTGCCTTGCCATCAGGCATTATAACATTTGCTTCATCACAGCTTAGCAGAACTGTTTTGTATTTGCCGCCACGCATTCTTATTTTCTTTTTCTTTGTTGGTCCAAGCTTTACTTTGCGTGGCTGGCCCGGCATTTCATACTTTCGTTTCTTTCTCGCTTTCTTGTACTTTCCGCCGCTTGCTTTTCTTCCTGTTTTTGTGGCCATGCTTTTTCTCGTGGCATAGGGTTTAAATATCTTGCGTTTCTCCATCGCAAAATTTATTAAAGCACCTCACGTGGGGGTGGCATGAGCAAGGCAAGAAAGAGTTGCGGCGGAAAGAGAGAGAAAAGCAAGGGAAGCAAGCCAGTGGCTAAAGAACAGGTAGGAGAAGAAAAGGTGACTTTCAATATTTCCAAGGAGGAAAATTTTTCTGAGTGGTTTACTGAGATAGTTAAGCGCGCGGAACTTGCTGATTTGCGTTATAATGTTAAGGGCTTTATCGTATTCCAGCCTTGGTCTGTCCTTGCTATGGAGAAGATGTATCGTTTTCTTGAAGAAACATTGCAACGCAAGGGACACAAGCCTTATTGGTTTCCTACGCTGATCCCTGAAAGCAATTTCAAGCTTGAGGCAGAGCATGTGAAAGGCTTTACACCAGAAGTTTTTTGGGTCACAGAGCATGGCGACGGAGAAAAACTTAGCGAAAGACTTGCGTTAAGGCCAACATCAGAAACCGCATTTTACAAAATGTTCAGTTACTGGATTAGAAGCTATCGTGACTTGCCTCTCAAAACATACCAGCGTGCGAATGTGTTCCGTTATGAAACAAAAGCTACTAGGCCTTTCTTGCGTAGCCGCGAGTTCTATTGGATTGAAGCACACTGCGCCTTCGCAAGCGAGCGCGAGGCTATGGAGCAAGTTCGTGAAGATATGGAAACAACAAAAGAGGTTTTACATGATATCTTTGGTTTGCCTTTCATATTCTTCAGGCGACCAGAATGGGATAAATTTGCAGGCGCGGTAGCTACATTTGCAGCAGATGTTTTGCATCCTGACGGCAAGGTTGTTCAACAGCCGTCAACACATTTGCTTGGCCAAAACTTCTCCAAGCCTTTTAACATAAAGTTTCGTGATAGGGATGGTAGGGAAAAATATGTTTATATTACGTGTTATGGTCCTGCTGTTTCGAGAATCTTTGCTAGTGTAATAGCTATCCATGGTGACGATTACGGCTTGCGTTTTCCTTGGCGTATCGCTCCTTTGCAGGTTATTATCGTGCCGGTTGCAAGCGAGAAAAATGAAGGCGTGATAAAGAAAGCGCTTGAGCTGAAAGAATTTCTGCTGGCTAACGGAATTGATGCTGATGTGGATTTGAGTGAGCGGAGCGTGGGCGATAAATTCTATTATTGGGAAATGAAAGGTGTTCCGCTGAGAATAGAGATAGGGCCTCGCGAGCTTGAGCAACAAAGGCTTGTTGTGTTCAGGCGTGACACGATGAGCAAGGAAGAGATAGCTGAGATAGAGCTGCTTTCATACATAGAGAGGGTAAGCAAGGAGATAGACAAGAATCTGATAGAGCAGGCTGACAAGGCTTTTGAGAATAGGATTGTTGATGCCAAGAGCAAAAACGAAATTGCAGAGGCACTTGACCAGGGCAAGATAGCGAGATGCAACTTTTGCTCTGTATCACATGAAGGAGAGAAATGTGCCGAAGTTATAGAAAAAGAACTCAAGGCAAGGGTTCGCGGTACGAGGCTCGAACCCGAGAAGCCGGATGGACCATGTGTGATCTGTGGCAAGAAAGCAAGTGCTGTTGTATATATAGCGAGAGAATATTAACTTTGTAGTGACTACTTTTTCGGAAGGTTTAAAAATTGTTCTTTGCTTTTTCTTTTATGAGATACGGTATTATCTCTGACATTCATGAAGCAAGTCCTGACTTATTTTATGCAACTTTGAATATGCTTAGGAAAGAGTATGAAATCGAGAGATTTGTGCTCAATGGAGATATAATAGGTGACAAGAATAGAGAGATAAGTGGTTCAGAATTTTTGGAACAGGTTCTCGAATATATTGGCAAAAGCGGTATTGAAACTTTTGTCTTGCCAGGAAGCCACGAGTTAGCGAAAGAGTTTAATGATCTGCTCGATATCTTCTCTCACAAATATCAGAATATAATCAGTGCGGTTGATGTTCCTGTTATCGCGCAGCGAGAGCATGAGGTTTTATTTTTGCCAGGCTCTGACTGGCACGCAGGTGATGCTATCGGTAAAGGCTTTGTATTCAGTGATAGAGAAGGTTATATGGTTGATGAAGACCGAAGTTTTTATGCTGTTTCTCTAGATAGGAGACTTAGGAAGGCTAGAAATCCGGAAAAAGCTCTTGTGTTTTCCCACGTGCCGCCAAGGTTTTATCATAGCAATGCCATAGATGTTGCGCATTTTTTTGAAGTAGTTGAAGATTTCTTCATTATGTATGGTTGCTATCTCGAGAAAATGCCACGAGGCAGTGTGATGCCCTATGAGCATGCGCTTGAGCTCGATGTCGATAAACTGCCCATTGTTGAGAAAAAAGAAAACAGGGGGAATCTCATGTTGAGGATGCTTATCGAGAAGTATGGCATTAAGAAACTTGTTTCAGCACACTTCCATGAGTCTGTTGGAAAAGCGCATAAGTTTGATGGAACTATCGTGACATGTGGAGAGAAAACAGATGAGAAAGATAAATTTTTATATCAAGGCTTTCCTGCTAGTTTTGGTCCCGTAGCTCAGCCTGGCAGAGCACCGGCCTCTTAAGCCGGGTGTCGCGGGTTCGAATCCCGTCGGGACCATTTTACACATGAAACAGACATTACAAAAGACTCTGGATAGGGCAAAGAGTTACTGGATTGTTGTAGAGGGAAAACGCGATGCCATTGTTCTGAGAGAGCTGGGCTTTGAGAAAGTATTCCAAATAAATCAGACAGGAAAAAGTATCTATGAACTAATAGAGGAATTAGTTGAACTAAGCGGTAAGGATAAAATTTGTATCCTGACGGATTTCGACAAAGCTGGACGGAAGCTTTACAAGTTCCTCAAGCGCGAGCTTTCTATGAGGGGCGCGCGACTTGACAGCACGTTGAGGGATGAACTCTTAAAAGCTGGACTGAGCCATATAGAAGGCTTACGAAGTTTTCTGGAAAAATGTTGAAAAGGCAGGTTAGGATTGCTGGCATAGATGATGCTCCATTCAGCAAGAAAGATAAAAAGGTGTTGTGTATAGCCACAATATTTCGTGGTGGTGATTGGCTTGACGGACTGCTCAGTTTCTATGTAAAGAGGGATGGTTGTGATGCTACAAATCAGCTGATAAGGGCAATAAATGGCTCGAGACATAAGGAACAGTTGCAGTTTATTATGCTTGATGGAATTTGCCTCGGGGGTTTCAATGTGGTGGATATTGCACAAGTTTACGAGAAGACAGGACTTGGCGTTATCGCATATATGCGTAAAAAGCCAAAGATGAAAAAATTTCTTTCTGCTCTTTCCAAAATAAATCCTGAAGCGATTTCATATGTAAAGAGAGCAGGCGGTATAAAGAGTCTAGCTGTCGGAAAAAGAAGAATCTATTTTCAGTTTGCTGGTTGTACCGAGAATGATGTGAAAGAATTACTCAGGCTGTCATGCACACATGGAGATATTCCTGAACCACTCAGAGTTGCGCATATCATAGCAAGAGGGATTGTTCTCGGAGAAAGCAAGGGAAAAGCATAATAATTCGCTGTTATTGGTATTTACTCTAATGCTCTTTTTATGTTGGCTATGTTGTTGGCAATTTCCTCGCCTTTTTTCGTGAGCTTTATCAGCTTTGTTCTGCCTTTCTTTTCAAATGTTACGAGACCAAGTTTTTCCAAGGCTTGTAAAATTTTTACAGCATGACTGTAAGTGCAATCAACCTCTTTGGCAAGAACACTTCCATATTTTGCCTTTGTGATTTTTTTCAATGCCACAAGCATTAATGCTGGTTTTCTTCTGAAAAACAGATCGAATGGATCTTTCATTTTGCTCTCCCTTAGTCTATATTTTCAAAACTATATGTTGAGAAACAGCTTTTAATTTATAAAGTTTTCGTAGAAAAATTACTACCATCTGAGAGATAAAATTATTCAGTTAGAAGTGGAACAAATAAGTAATGTTCTTGGGTAAATCTTTTCTTTAATTTGCCGTTAATCCTTTCATATACAGCTATAGGGCCTTCGGTATATGGACAAACAGCAACTCCGCCGTTTTTCAGTAGCTCGTCGATTTTTTTCTCGACTAATATCTCTACTTTTTTGTCAGGAATTCCTGCGGTAATTATAATCCTGTCATATTTTTTTCTACCTATATCAAAAAAATTCTTTTGCTTAACAACGATATTTTCAAGTTTTTCTCTGTACTTTTTCATTCTTGATTTAGACAATCTTTCTTTTAGCAGATCTATGTTTGTTTTTGCTTTTTTTGCAAGCTCGGGTATTCTTTCTATTGTTTCAACGGCGCAATCTTGTAATGCAAGCAGGCATGCGTTCCAGCCAGATGCTGTACCCACTTCGAGTACATAATTTCCTTTCTCAGCCCGCAGAAGCATCAACATTCTTGCAACAGTGCTTGGTTGACTTATTGTTTGGCCATGTCCTATATGCAATGCTGTATCTTGGTAAGCTAAGTCAGCTATGTTTTGTGGCACAAATACTTTTCTGTCTGCTATTGTCATAGCATGCAAAATTTTTTTCAGCTTTTCTTCTTCCTTCTTATTTGTAACAAACTGGATGTTATATGAATACACACTTTCAAGCATGATAGCCATTTTTGGATTTTTTACCTGTAGCGCAGAAAGCCAACTTTCTATATCCATATCGAAATTAGAGATAGATGGATTAATAAATTTACCTCTGATATACGACGGAAAAATATGGATATTGGAGAAAAGAAAAGTTTAAAAAGCCACCTCGCAAGAGAGTAGCATGGTAAACGGAATCGAGCGACCGCTTGACTTGCTTAACAACTCGAAGGGAAAGGAAATACTTGTGCAGCTGAAAAACGAGAAGCAACTTGTAGGAACATTGCTCGCTTTTGACATACACATAAATATAGTGCTTGACAACGCCAAGGAAGTAGAGAACGGAGAGGTAAAGAGAAACATAGGCCTGACATTCTTGCGTGGCGATACAATCATATTTATTTCTCCGGCAGCATCACAATAGTTCTCGCTTTCTTCTCCTAGTCAGAATTCTTTTAGTTATACCTCTATTTTTTCTAGATCTTTTGCTATGCTCGTGTTTCTGAAAATTTTCTTTGCTTCTTTCAACAGTATTTCTTCCTTCTTTTCGTAACGTTGTGAGATGTGTGTGAGAATAAGTTTCTTTGCTTTTGCCTTTTTTGCTATCTCAGCAGCCTCCTTTGCTGTTAAATGTTTATATTCCTTAGCTTTTTCAGCATCTTCTTGGCTGTATGTTGCTTCACATATAAGCAAGTCTGCATTTTTTGCTATCTCATAACAATTCTTGTTAAGCTTTGTGTCAAGAATTAGTGCTATCTTTCTTCCTTTTACAATCTTGCTTACTTGCTCTAATCTTATTGTTTTTCCTTTCCATTTTATCTTTCCTTTTTCTTTCAGCACCTTCAATATAGGGCTTTCGCTCAGTCCATAGCGTGTAAATTTTTTCTTATCCAGCTTTACCCTGTCTTTTTCCACAAAGCGATATGCAAGGCATGCTATGCCATGATGCATTTTTCTTGCCTCGACGAAAAAATCAGGGGTTTCGAAGACAAGCCCGTCAGGTACTTCGTGAATGCTTAGTTTTAATTGGTCGCGAGAAACAAAAACAAATGTGTCCATAATCTTATCGAGGGAATCTTTCGTACCAAGGGGTCCATAGATATGAAGTGTCTTGTTGTAGTTGTTCAATGCCAATGTTTGCAGTAGGCCAGGCAAGCCAAGTACATGGTCGCCATGCCAGTGCGTAATGAGGATTCGGGTGAGTTTGCATGGATTTATTTTTGCTTTCCTGAACTGTCTTTGCGTACCTTCACCACAATCAACCAGAATATTTTCATTAGCATAACTTATATGGATTGCTGTATGGTTTCTTGTTGCTGTCGGCACAGCTTGTGACGTGCCCAAAAAAGTTATTTTGATTTTCATTTTAGCCTATGAGCCTGAACATTATGGATAAAATGGCGAAGAGTATAATCATTAATACCAATGTTGTTATCCATAGGAGTAATGCTTGCTTTGAGTTAAAAAATCCGAAAGGTATAGGTCCTATAAAACCACCTATACCTATCTGAACTTTTTGCTTTGTTTCTTGCTTTTCTTTTACTGCAAGGAGCATTATGGTTAGCCCTATCATTATAAGGGCAAATCCTAATATTAGCATAGCGATTTTCATTTTGAGAGCAGGGGCCGGGACTCGAACCCGGGAAAACACGGTCTGCAGCCGTGCGCCGTAGCCGCTGGGCCACCCCTGCACAGAATTAGTTTTCTTTTTTTGGTTAATAAACTTTTTCTTAGAGATTTTTTATTTTTTCTACAGCAGTATTATGCCATTTCTCAATTATGTCTATGATTCGCTTTTTGATTTCTTCTTTATCTTTCACGCTATAAAGGAATATGTAGCCTCCCCTTACAAGATTTTTCTGACTCCTTTTTACCAAGTTCTTTTCCAGCAAACTTTTTATTGCCTTTTGTACTGTTGTTCTATCAACACCAAGATTTTTTGCTATCTCTATTACCCTGAAACCCTCTTTTTTATCAAAAAGAAACATAAGAACTTGGTATTCTGTTCTATTTAGGGCTAATGCACAACGAATTACTTCTTCTATCTTGATTTTACGACACGCGAAAGTTATCATTTTTTGGTTTTCAATCTTGTAAGATACCTATAGGTGGTGGTGGCAGCAATAGCTCCTTCTGCCGCTGCTGTAACAATTTGGTCCAGCATGTTTGAGCCATTCGTGCAGTCGCCAGCAGCAAACAAACCAGGCATGCTTGTGCTCATGTCAGCATTAACTTTTATTCTTTTATTTTCATCTAAGTCAAGCATATCAGCCACGAGCTCGGTGTTTGGTTCATGACCAATCTCTATGAAAACACCATCGATAGCAAGCTCCTGCTTTTTCTGGTTTTCGACATGCTGAATTATAATGCTCTCTACTTTTTCCTTGCCTTTGATTTCTATAGGTACATGATTGAAAATAGTTTCTATCTTTTTATTATTCTCAATTTCATTTACAAGGGCAGGGAATGGTCTGAAAAATTTAGCTCTACGGTAAACGATATATACCTTATTTGCAAACTTCGCGAGCAGTAGTGCTGATTGCAAAGCAGAGTCAGAACCGCCTATTACTGCCACATTTTTTTCTTTGTAGAATGGGGCATCACATGTTGCACAGTAGCTTACGCCCTTACCAACTAGCTCTTTCTCACCGGGAATTCCTAGCTTATTCTTTTTTCCGCCGAGCGCATAAATTATAGCTTTTGCCTCAAACTCCTGCTCTGATGTTTTAATTTTGAATCCCTCCTCTGTCTTTTTTATTGACAAAATCTCACTTGTTACAAGTTCCGCACCAAGTTTTTTTGCATGTTCCTGAAATCTTTGTATGAGTTCAAGACCAGTTACACCATATATTCCAGGATAGTTATCTATTCTGTGCGACTCCGTGGCTATGCCAAGATCGCGGGCTATGATCAGTGGCTTTATATTGTAGCGACTGGCATAAATAGCTGCTGTAAGTCCAGCAGGACCGCTCCCAAGTATTATTAGGTCGCGCATCTTAGCTTAGGTTTTTGTCGAGCCAGGTCCTTACCATTTCTTCGGGCATAGCACCAATGAACTCATCAACAACTTTGCCATTCTTAAACATTTTTACTGTTGGTATACTCATAACGCCATAGCTCTGTGCTGTTACCGGTGCATTATCAACATTCAGCTTTGCCAACACAAACTTTCCGCCATATTCATGGGCTAGTTTTTCAAGTACTGGCGCGAGCATCATGCACGGCATGCACCAAGCAGCCCAAAAATCTACTACAACAGGCACCTCTTTTGATTTCTCGATAACCTCTTGCTGGAAATTTTCATCATTCACTTCTATTTCAACTTTTTCTCTATTTTCCATTTTACCTACCTCCAAATTTTTTCTTATCTCTTCAAGCTTTTTTCTCCTCAGCTCGTTGATATCCATTTGTGCAAATTTTTTGCACTTGTGATAATAATATGCACAACCATTTATAAATTTTTCTGCGGCAGGACTCGAACCTGCAACCTACAGCTTAGAAGGCTGTCGCTCTATCCTGTTGAGCTACGGGCCCAATTTAAGCACGGCGAGAAGCTTTTAAAATTTTCCGCATAATTTTTTTGGAAAGCTCAGAAAAGCTTATATAGCTTCCAGCAGTTTTTCAGCTATGGCTAAGGCTAAGCCCAAGAATAAAGAAGCAAGCTCGGTGCAAAAGCTTAACGATATCTTAGCTATTGCGTCTCGTCGTGGATTTTTCTTCCAGACAGCTGAGATTTACGGCGGTCGCGCAGGTTTTTACACATACGGGCATATAGGCACGCTGATGAAACGAAAATTCGAGAACCTATGGCGCTCTTATTTTCTTTCCTTGCATGACAATTTCTGGGAAATCGAGAGTAATTGTATATTGCCAGAGCCTGTTTTCAGGGCTTCAGGCCATATAGAAAATTTCAATGATCCTCTTGTTGAATGCAAAAAATGCCACTTCAGGTTTCGTGCGGATCAGCTTATAGAGGATAGCGGTTTCAACATGGAGAGCTTTGAGCTTGATGAAATCAATAAGATAATCAAAGAGCAAGAGCTAAAATGTCCGAAGTGTGGTGGCGAACTTTCAGAGGCGAAATGGTTCAACATGATGTTCTGCACGCAACTTGGTTTCAACGGCGAGATAGCTTATCTTTCGCCTGAAACAGCACAGCAAGCATATCTTGCTTTCAAGCAAGAGTTTGAGGCAACACGCAAGAAACTTCCGCTCGGTCTTGCCATAATCGGTAAGGCGTTCCGCAATGAAATCTCGCCGAGACAGCTTTTTTTCAGACTTCGAGAATTTACGCAAGCTGAATTACAGATTTTCTTTGATCCATCGAAGCTTGACAGCATAAGCGAGGAGGCATGGCGAGAAATTAAGGGCTACAAGCTGAGGGTAAAGTTCGCTGGAAGCAATGATGTGACAGAGCTTAGTTGTGAGGATTTGAATAAGAAAGGTTTACCGAGACTTTACCTTTACTATCTTGTTGCAGTACAGCGTTTTTATCTTGACCTCGTTGCCATACCTCGCGACCGCTTCAGACTTCGCGAATTGGGTGAGGCAGAGAGAGCATTTTACAACAAGATTCACTTTGATGTTGAACTTTTGCTTGACACACTTGGCGGTTTCAAGGAAGTTGCTGGCGTGCACTACAGGACAGACCATGATTTGAAAGGCCACGCAAAGGTTTCTGGCAAGAACCTCGAAATATTCCACGAAGGAAAACGTTTCATCCCGCATGTAATTGAGCTGAGTTTTGGCATAGACAGGAATATTTGGGCGCTGCTCGATATTTTCTATGATAAGAGCAAGGAACAAAGCGATACCGCTGTGTTCAGATTTCCGCCACGTGTCGCACCTCTCGACCTTGCGGTTTTGCCTCTTGTTAATAAAGAAGGCATACCTGAGTTGGCACGGGAGGTTTATATGCAGCTGAAAGAAAGATTTACATGTGTGTATGATGATGCTGGTAGCATTGGCAGACGTTACGCGAGAAATGATGAGATAGGAACACCTTACTGCATAACAATAGATGGTGAAAGTCTAGATTGATAGGCTTGCGGATGTTATGCATCAGCTTGTGCGAGAAGGAAAGAAGTTTCAGGAGCTATGCTAAAATGAAAATCTTTATAGATTCTGCAGATATAGATGAGGTGCAGCAGGTAAGAAGCTATGGCATACTTGATGGTGTAACAACTAATCCTTCGTTGATAAAGAAAGCGGTGGAGAAGCATAAGATCCAGGATATGGAGGCCTATGTTGAGAAACTCCTACGTATAGCGAATGGTTTGCCTGTAAGCTTAGAGATTACAGCTACAGACCACGAAGGCATGGTTAAACAGGCAGAAAGATTATTTGATAGCTTCAACAGCATAGCCAATAATGTTGTGATAAAAATTCCTATCAATCCTTCTACAGAATCAAAAGCATGCTATGATGGGCTGAAAGCAATAAAAGAACTGACAGAGATTGGTGTGCCAGTGAATTGCACCCTCATATTCACGCCAGAACAGGCGTTGCTCGCAGCAAAGGCCGGGGCAAAATATGTAAGTCCGTTTGCCGGCCGTGTTGATGATTATATAAGGAGCAAGCTTGGAATGAGTTTTGAGAAACATGATTATTTTCCCCAGCATGGCATGGAAAAGGACGGAACTCTCATAGATGATAACGGCATAGTAAGCGGTATAGACCTTGTGGCAAAGTGTGTTAAGGTTCTGCAGAATTATGGCTTTGAAACAGAGGTTATAGCTGCCAGCATGCGTAATGCAAGACAGGCCAGAGAGGCTGCCTTGGTCGGCGCTCATATAGCTACACTACCCCTCAGTGTAATTCGTGAGATGCTTATCCACCATAAAACAGCAGAAGGCATGAAGAAATTTCTCGATGATGCGCCTGAAGAATATGAGAGGCTTATGTCATAAACTGCACAACGATTATCAAAAGCTTTTTAAAATTCTTGACTTACAGCTTTGATGTGGGCCCGTGGTCTAATGGCATGACGCACCCTTGGCTGGGGTGAGATCCGCGTTCGACTCGCGGCGGGTCCACTCATCATTTTCTTGGGATAAATTTTTATATTCCCTCTATTAAATTAGGTTATGGCAAAAAAAGAGGATTGTATATTTTGCAAAATCGCAAGACATGAAGTTCCTGCAAGCATTATTTACGAGAGCGAAAGCATAATAGCATTTCTCGACATAAATCCTGTTAATCCAGGCCATGCTCTTGTATTGCCGAAGCAACACTTCTCCAATCTGTTGGATATGCCAGAAAGCCTTGCAAGCGAGCTCATGGCTGTGATGAAGAAAATAGGCTATGCTCAACTCAAGGCCTTGAATGCAGAAGGTTTTAATCTCTTGATGAACAATATGTCTGCTGCTGGTCAGCTAATTATGCATGCTCATATCCATGTTATTCCGCGTTACGCAAATGATGGCCTGGAACACTGGAAAGGCAAGCCATATGAAGAAGGTAAGGCTGAGGAAGTGGCAGAGAAGCTGAGGAATGTACTGAATAAAGATGGTTGAGAAATGGGTTGTTGAATACATAAAGAATTCTATGCCGTCCAAGTCAATTGATGAAATAACAAAATATCTTCTCAAGCAAGGCTTATCTGATTCCGAAATAAATGAAGCGTTGGAGCTTGCGATTTTAGGCGAGGAGCAAAAAGCGAATGATGTAGAGGAAGTTAAGGAGGAGAAAATAAAAGGAGAAGAAAGCAAGAAAGAAGAAAAGGGAAGAAGGCAAAGAAAAATAGTCTACCGCTTTGTTTTGGTGATCTTTATTTTTGTTCTTATCCTCTTTGCTTTTGTTTATTGGTTTACCAATATAAAAAGGGTTGACTGCAAGACGGATGTTCATTGTTTTGTAAAAGCAACAAAGAATTGCAGGCCAGCCGAATTTGTGCTGGGAGAAAATTTTACCAAGACTGGGATTTCACGTTTCGTAAGGATAGTTTTTTCACTAGATAGACAAGGGAAGCTATGCAGGCTTTCTGCACAACTCACTAATGTATCATTGAGTTTCACGGATGAGCAAATTGAGTATTTGAAGAAAGGAGGAAAAACTGAAGAGGAAATAGCAAAAATAATCGAGGGGCTAGAAAAAGCAGCGAGCGAGCAGAGAGATGGCACCTGTGTTTTGGACACTATAACACTTAATAGCATCTTTCTCGAGGTAGAAAAAGGGAGACTGTTCCAAGATGCACTGAGGAAAGTGGGCGAGATGAATTGTACCGGTTCTATTTTTGAGTTGGGATACTGAAAACGAAAATGCCTCTGGTGGGATTCGAACCCACGACCTCCGGCTTATGAGACCGGCGCTCTAACCCCTGAGCTACAGAGGCATACTTGAAAACAGCGAGCTTGTTTTAAAAGTTTTATTGCATGCTTAGCTGGAGTTTATTCAGCAGATTTTTCTATCATGGCTGAGAATTCTTCAAGCTTGCTTTTCAGCTCACTCGCATTACTTACGTATGCGATTTTTCCGCCAACATATTCTATATATTTCTCTATTTCCTCATCCAGCCTGTTTTTGACAAAAGGTTTATAGACAAGGAGAGTGAACGGCATATATTTACCGGCTCTTGCCTCTTTATGGATGCTCTCTCTTGCAGCATCAACTCCTGGTTTCTTGCCTGCAAATAACTTGTATAGGTAGAAACCATAACAGAGTTCGCCAAGCGAACCGAGGGATTTGCCAAGCAACAATACTGCATCGGCAAAGATACAATGCAACAAATCCTGCTTGTACCAATTTTCTGTGTTGATTGTTTGGTCTATGAGCTCTTTGCCATTGATCTTTGTTTCCATATATGGCTTTAGATGCTCAATACCGAAATCACGATCGCTGAGCGGAACCGTAGCTATAACCTTTTCCCCGCCCTGGCTTTTGTAAAGCTTCGCTATCTCAAATGAAACACCACGGTCTGGAAGAAACACAATCTCTGCCTTACTTTCAGCCAATACCTTTGCAATCTGCTCTATCTCACGTCTGAAGTCTTTTTCAGTAATGTTGAGAAATTTTTGATAATGCAATTCTACATCGCCAGCTCCGATTAAGCAGACACGTATGCAAACCATGTTTTAGCTCCACGCCACATATTTTTAAATTTTTTCAGAAAAGAAAAAATAAAGAAAAAGAAAAAACAAAATCAACAAATTTTTTTCTCTGTGTTTATTTGCCAAGGGTTATCTCTATTGTGCTAACGTTGACTTTCTTACCTTCCTTGTTCTCAAATTCTTCACTGTCGATCTTTATGTCTTTTACTGTTACGCCCTGGTCATTAAGGAATCTCTTTGTGGCAACTTCGGCCACATCCACTGCTCTGCTTATAAACTTACCTCTTGCCTTAACCACTACTTCACTCGCTCCTTTTGTGAACTGCATCACTACAGCAGTTACGTAGTTCATGAATGGCTTCCCGCCAACAAACACAACGTTTTCGTCTTGTTTTTCTTCAGCCATTTTGACCTCCTTGTTTTTGTTATTTTTATGAGCAAACGCTCATCATGATTTCTGCTTTTCTTTCTTCTTCAGTCTTGTGATATAGCCCGCTACTTGGTTTCTTATTTTCTTACTCGGTATGACGCCTGTTAAGAGCTTTTTGTTGGTTTCAAAGCTGTCGCTAAATAAATCTGGTTGTTTTGCTAGTAATTCTTTTGCTGTTCTCTTTACTAATACTGTTTTTATCCTCCCCATGCTAGTATAATAGTGGCGAAAAAGCAAGGCTATTTAAATCTTTCTTTGCAACCGTTTTGTTTTAAATTATTTTTTTGCTATTTCGGCAAATTCAAGTTTTATACCGCCAGTCCACTTGGCCACGAGGTTGTAGAGCCAACCAGTTATTGCGCCTATTATAAAACCCTCTATGAATAACAATATTGGCATGATTACTATCATGAACGCTCCCAGAACACTACCAGTCATCATGTTGTTTCCTGTGTGCATCCACATCCCTCCCATAGCAGAGAAAGCACTTGTTCCGAATATAAACGAAATTATTCCTATTATCACTCCGAACAGTGCTAAGACTATGGCCCATGTCAACGCAAAGCTCAGCACACCAATTCGTTTCAACACTATCATTTTTCACCTCCTTTTTTATTTTATATCATACGATTTTGATATTTAAAAATTTAGAGCTCATACTCTACTCAATTTTCATTATTCGTAACAATGCCTGCCATTTCTCAGCATAACTCCTAGCTTTCTTGTTCAGTTCGCCTCTATGCAAGAATAGAGCAGGCATTCTCTCGGCTTGCGCTTTTTGCAAAAGCAAGGCTAGATCGTTTTCGCTTATCCGTTTTTTATCCTTTGCAAGCATATAGAATCTTATTTCGCCAACACGCGAATCTGTTGCTACTATAGCTGCGAACTGCTTTTTCTTTCTCTCTATTTCCTTAACTAGCCTTATATCGTGTTTCTCAAGGTATGACAAAACCGCTTGCAGAAATTCTCCAACCTGGTTTATTTCTTTCCCGGCTTTTTTTGCCTTTTCCTCTGCTTTTTCTTCACTTCTCTTTTCTTTGCCTTCCTCCTTTTTTTCGGCCTTTTTATCCACTGTCCTTTCCACTTCTTTCTTGCTTTCTGATTTTTCACCAGTTTTTTCTTGCTTTGTTATTATTTCCAATACTTGCTCGTTGCTTACACCAAGATATTTCCAGTAGAGTTCCTGCTTGTATGCTATCGGAAATGCAAAATCCTTGAGGTTGCGCAAAGCTACGCGTATAGCTGGCAACAATTCCTTATCTTTTAGTACAAGCTTCGATTTAAGCAGGAGAAGAGCCTCGCGCTCACGCTCATGAAGATGGTTGATAAAATTTTCAAGTTGCTTTTCTTGTCCTGGCAAGAAATAGAGAGGCGAGCCCCCTACCTTGAGATGGCTTAGCTTCAGCGTCCCGCTCTTCACAAGTTCTGAGAGAAAAGCAGAAGCAAATAAAGGGCTTAGACCTGTCTCACGAGCTATCTCAACAGGCAAGCTCGGTCCTTTACGCCTTATTATCTCGATAATCTTTCCTTTCACCTCTTGTGTAGAATTTTGCATAGCTTTTGCATGATGGGGGGATATAAATATTTTCCCCTCTTTATGGCTTTAGCCAGTTAACCTCATAGTATGTTACGTCGTTTTCCTCATCCACTATGCCAAGCAACAGAGATTTTTTTGTGCTATGTGCAACCCTGCTTTTGGCTGCAAACTCGTGCCATGAAAATTCTTCGCTCTCATGAACAGCGTAGAGGATCCATCTGGCGTGTTCTTGTCCTGGTTTTTTGCCCCGCTCATAAACACGAAAGTCTGCACCAAATTTCAATGCCGTCTTGACAATGTAGCCACGTTGCCTTAAGTCCTTGAATACAACATACTTTGTTCTTAGCCTTTTATCATTCTCAGCAAGAACAGCAAGGAGTTTTTCAAAGTTTAGTTTTTTCCTTCCTTCGGAAACCTGCATCTTTCCTGTTTCCACGAGGTAAAGTGCTTCGACAGCAGCATAATATATTTTGCCTTCCCGCAACTCACCGAATCTGCTTTTTTCGTAAAGCGTGATTGCTTCTTGCGTATTACTTATAACAACATTGCCAATGAGGTAAGCTTTGATTTTCTTGCCTGCCTTATTTTTCTTCTTTGTTTTCTTTGGCATGAAAACAGGGGGCAAGAAAAATATATAAATCTATTTTTTCTGCTTACGGCATGAAGAAAAAAAGAGGCAGGAAGAGAAATGTAGAGAGATCTCTTGTGACAAGACATAAGAAAAAGCATGGAAAGAATTCGGAGAGTGGTGGTGTTTCGAGCAAGGCTCAATTAGCTGTTGAGAGCTTTGTCAATGCTTTACACGCCTCCAAACTGGATTCTCGTTTATGGAGATCTTTTGTAGTAGACTTGGGCGGTAAAATTTTGATTACCTTGCTGTGGGCGTTATTTTTTCTTTTTATATTTCTACCCTTTCTTTTTCGCGTAACACTCGAGCTTTACAGCAATCCACAACTTGCTGAAAACACTAGCCTTACTCTTTTCTTGCCGGTTTTGGGACCCTTCTTGCTTTTTCTTCTTGCTAGTTTTCTTGTTGGCATGCTATTCAATGCTTTCGTATGGAAAATTACTGCGAAAGAAAGATTTACTCTAAGTTATTATGGTAAGCTTCTTGCTTTGCGCCTTATTTTCTTGGTAATGTTGGCCCCGCTCTTCTATGTTATGTTGCTTTTTGTTGTTAAGCTTAAGACCTTTGCTGTACTTTTTATTTTGCTTGTGTTGCTCGCTTTCGCTCATGTCTATTTTGTTTCATTGGTGTTATTGACAAGGGAAAATATACTCGCGCATAATTTGGCTAAGGGATTCAGAAGTTATTCAAGAATATTTGCATTTTTACTTCCATACGTGTTTATCCTTATGCTTGTGAGCGCTCTTTATTTTATTAACAATATAATTGTTACTGTTTCTTCTTCTATCATTTTCGCAAGAGTTGGAACAGCCTTCAGCGAGCAGGCACTTATGCAAGGACCTGTTGCTTCACAGCTTACTGGATTTTTTGTCTTTCTTGGAATCATGTATCTTGTTATTCTCGCGCTTTCCTCACTTTTCTATGCGTACATTAGAATTTTTTATTATGAAGTTGTTAGGCAAGTGATGACATAGCTGTTTTTCTGGTCTGGTGACAAGAGAAAGAATTTTAAAGCTGCGCTGAGGTATGTATCATGAAAATGGAAAATACAGCCCAATGCAGAGATAATGATGTTGTTAAGGAATTTGAAGGAATAGAGAAGAAATGGCAAAAGAAATGGCAAGAAGCAGGCGTGTTTGCAGTTGAAGATTTCAATGGTGAGAAGTTTTATTGCCTTGAGATGTTTCCTTATCCTTCTGCTTATGGCCTGCACATGGGCCATGTTAGGAATTATGTTATTGGTGACTGTATCGCTCGGGTAAAGCGAATGCAAGGTTTCAACGTGCTTTATCCGATGGGTTATGATAGCTTCGGACTGCCAGCAGAGAATGCTGCGATAAAAGAGGGCGTGCATCCTGAAGATTACACAAGGAAAGCCATAGAAGCGATAATGAAACAGCAAAAGATTATTGTCCGAAATGCAAGACAGTTTTGGCTAATGAGCAGGTTGTTGATGGAAAGTGCTGGCGTCATCCCGAAACAGAGGTTGAGATAAGACATCTTGAACAATGGTTTCTCAAGACAACAGCCTATGCTGAGGAACTGCTGGAAGAACTTGAGAATTTGGACTGGCCTGAAAAGATAAAGGTGATGCAGAGAAACTGGATAGGCAAGAGCGAGGGTGCCAAGATAAAGTTCCGGCTTGATAACGGCAAGGAGATAGAGATATTTACGACGAGGCCTGACACAATCTATGGCGTTACTTTCATTGTTTTCGCTCCAGAACACCCGCTTGTGGCTGAGCTCGTTGCTGGTACAGAATACGAGGCAAAGGTGC
Source organism: Candidatus Pacearchaeota archaeon (assembly GCA_017608705.1). Classification (GTDB taxonomy): domain Archaea; phylum Nanobdellota; class Nanobdellia; order Pacearchaeales; family GW2011-AR1; genus JAFCFJ01. The sequence goes on along the minus strand of JAFCFJ010000007.1, from coordinate 18,497 downwards.
AAGAATTTGTTAGGAGAGCAAGGCTGACGAACAAGAGCCAAGAAAAGGAAGGCATGTTTATTGGTTGTTATGCGGTCAATCCTGTGAATGGAGAGCGTGTTCCTGTCTATATAGGCAATTTCGTGCTCATGGAATACGGCTCGGGTTGTGTTATGGCCGTGCCTGCTCATGACCAGCGCGACTTTGAGTTTGCTAAGAAATATGGTTTGCCCATAAAGGTGGTGATACAGCCAGAAGGCAAAGAGCTAAACGTTGAAGAGATGACAGAAGCCTACGAGGGTGAAGGCATACTTGTAAATTCTGACAAGTTCAGTGGCATGAAAAGCAATGAAGCGAGGGTTGCTTTGATAAAATTCTTCGAGGAGCAGGGTATTGGGGGCAAGGCTATAGAGTATAAGATGCGTGATTGGCTTGTTAGCAGACAGAGATACTGGGGTACACCAATACCTATTTTGTATTGTGAAAACTGCGGTATTGTTCCGGTTCCTGAACAAGATCTTCCTGTCATGCTACCCCGTGATGTTCGGTTTGGCGAAGGCAATCCACTTGAAAGCAACAAAAGTTTTGTGGAGGCAAAATGTCCTCGTTGTCATGGCAATGCAAGGCGGGAGACAGACACGCTTGATACGTTTTTCGATAGTAGCTGGTATTTCTTACGTTACTGCGATCCACAGAACGAGAAGGAAGCATTTGAGAAAAAAAAGGTTGAATATTGGATGCCTGTTGATTTCTATATTGGCGGTGCAGAGCATGCTGTGATGCATTTGCTTTATGCACGCTTTTTCACTAAGGTATTGCGTGACCTTGGCTTGATTAGTTTTGGCGAACCTTTCTTGAGATTGAGGAATCAAGGCATTGTCACGCTCGGCGGTGAGAAAATGAGCAAGAGCAAGGGTAATGTTGTTGATCCTATCGAGATGATAGAAAAATATAATGCGGACACGCTACGCGCATATCTGCTTTTTGTAGCAAATCCAGAGAGCCAGCTTGAGTGGAGCGATAAAGGTATTGAAGGTGTTTATAGGTTCTGGAAAAAGGTTATCATGCTTTCGAAAAAGCATGTTACAAGCGACACTGATAACGAGCTTGGAGTTTATAGGCTTAACAAGCTTATCAAGGATGTGACAGAAGCTATAGAAAATTTTGAATTTCCTAAGGCAATAATTAGTCTTATGAAATTTACAGATTACCTTAGCATGAAACAGGAAGTGCCGCGAGAGAGCTATGAAGGCTTTATCAAGCTTCTCTCGCCGTTCATGCCTCACACAGCCGAGGAGCTTTGGGCAAGGCTTGGCAACAAAGATTTTGTTAGCATAGCGAGCTGGCCACAAGCTGATAGCCAGTTAAGATTTATCTCTATGTCTTACCACAGGAGCTCGTTTTTTATAAGGAAGAGAGCAAGCGTTTCGATGTATTTGGCATACCTCTAGTTATCTATGCTACCAACGACAAGGAAAAGCATGACCCAGAGGGCAAGGCTGCTAAGGCTAAGCCAGGCAAACCAGCTATATATGTTGAGACAGCATAACTTTGAGCAAAACAAAAAAAGTTTAGAAACTATTTTTATTCTAGCACGGCCTTGATCCTACGAACTCCCGCAGCCACGCTTTCTTCTTTTACGATCTTGAACTTGCCAAGCTCACGCGTGTTGCTTACATGCGGGCCTGCGCAAACCTCTATGCTGAATTCCTTTCCAGGTTCCCCTATGAAATATACCGAAACTTTGTCTCCATATTTATGCTCGAAGAATGCGAGCGCGCCTCTCTTCTTTGCCTCTTCAAGCGTCATTTCTTCACGCCTCACAGGCAATCCTTCCTGGATTTTTTCATTCACAAGCTTGAAATCAAAGCGTAAGCGTTCAGCAGTAATGTTTGAACCTTTTTGCTGCACGTGCTCGCCGAGAACTTTTCGCAGGGCAGCATGCAATAGGTGTGTTGCTGTATGCAACTTTTTCGCTTGCTCGCTCATATCAGCCAGGCCTGACTTGAATTTTCCTGCTGTGGCAGTTCTGCTCAGCTCCTGGTGTCTCTTGTATTCTTGCTCAAACTCATGCATATTTACTTGCATGCCTTGCTCTTTTGCTAGCTCTTCTGTCATCTCTACAGGGAAGCCGTAACTTTGGTAAAGCAAGAATGCTGTCTTGCCGTCTATCTCGGTCTTGCCTTCTTCTTTTAGCTGTTTTATTGTTTTTTCAAACAACCTTAGCCCTTTTTCCAGTACATTTCTGAAACGATTTTCTTCCTTGCTTAGCTCTTCCATGATGAAATTCCTATTCTTGCTCAACTCGCCATAATCTTGTTCGTACTGTTCTATGATAATCTCTGCTATGCTTGTAGTGAAATTTTCTTTGATGCCGAGCATGTGTGCAAATCTTATTGCACGCCTTATCAAACGGCGCAACACATAACCTTGCTCTTTATTTCCCGGCGCTATGCCCTCGCTTAGCACGAATACCGCAGCACGCAAATGATCTGCTATTATACGCATAGCCCTAGTATCTTGCTCGCTTTCCCCGTATTTTTTCTTGCTTAGTTCTTCAAGCTTTTTGATTATTGGCTGGAATATTTCTGTCATATAATTATCTTGAAAGCCGTTCAAGATGGCAACAACACGCTCAACACCCATTCCTGTATCTACATTTTTTTGTTCCAATTCTGTATAGTTGCCATTCTCGTCCTTGTAGTACTGCATGAAAACATCATTCCATATCTCACACCAGTCCTCAGGATTTTCACCCGGGTTACCATGAGGCTTGCCCTTACCAACATAAACAAACATCTCTGTGTCAGGACCGCAAGGTCCTGTCTTGCCAACAGGCCCCCACCAATTCTCTTTCATGCCAAGGAATGCTATACGTTCCTTATCTATGCCGAGTTGTTGCCATATTTTTGCTGATTCTTCATCACGCTCTATGTCCTTGTTGCCAGCAAAGCAACTGACAGCAAGCTTTTCAACAGGAATTTCCAACACTTTTGTCAAGAATTCAAAGCTCCACTCTATTGCCTCTTTCTTGAAGTAATCTCCGAGGCTCCAGTTGCCAAGCATCTCGAAGAACGTATGATGGAACTCATCACCAACCTTCTCGATATCATCTGTACGCAAACACTTCTGCACATTGCACAGCCTTTTACCAAGAGGATGTGGTTGGCCCAGAAGGAAAGGTACGAGTGGATGCATGCCTGCTGTTGTAAATAAAACTGTGGGATCGTTTTCAGGAATAAGCGGCGCGCTGGGTATTCTTACATGGCCCTTACTTTCGAAAAAGCTGAGATAAGCTTCGATAAGCTCTCTACGTCCAAGTGCTTTCATAGCAAGCACAACAGCCAGAGGCTTAAAAATTTTACTGAGGCATGCCAACTATAGCACAACTTGCTTTTGGCTTTTTGCCATATTTTGACTAAACAATGTTACATATTCTATTGTTCTTATACTTCATTATCAAGCAAAAAAAGGGCAGCCAATCCAAATATCAAAAACCTAGGAAAACCTCTTGTTCAGCTCTTCAAGCTTCGCCTTGATTTCTGCAAGTTCTTGGTCGAGCTTATCTATTTTCAGTTTCTTCTCTTTTTTTGTCTCCTTCTTTTCTTTCTTCTTTTTTTCTCTTGGGATTTTTGGAAGAAGCTTAATTAGCCCGTCAACCTCTCTTTTGAGTTTGTTGAGTTTCTTTTGCATATCTCTTTTTCTGTTTAGCTCCTCTTTTCTCATTTCCTTATAACTTTTTATCACTCTCAGTATCTCTATTGTGTTGAGTTGAGCAGAAAGCAGATTTTTTCTTGCTTCTGTAATCGCCCTTAGGTCAAATGCTGTATATAACTCACTCATTTTGTCGCTTTCTCAAAGAATTCTGTTTCAAGCATTGAAAGCTTTGTTTTGATTTCTCCGAGTTGCATTTCCCATTTCTTTATTTCTTCCTCCTCTTTTTTTCTTGTTTCTTTTATATCTTCTAGTTCTTTTGCTATCTCGCTGGCAGTTTTCTTTATCTCGTTGAATATCTCGAGAGCTTCATTGAATTTCTCTATTTTCACAAAGACTGGCGTTGTCTCGACAGTTTTGCTTTTCATTTCTTCTTTTGCCTCGCTCCACATTTCTCTCTCAGCAGTTTTTGTCATTGTTTGCGGAGGAAGTTTTGGAGAAAATTCGTCGTTTACTAGAGGAGAAGAAATTGGTGATGTCTGCTCAGATGGCAATGTTTGTTCGGGTTTTGAAGTAATTACTTCTGGTGGCTCGCCTAATTCCATCACCCGTGGCTCCTCCGATTCTCGCATAGAAACACTTTCTTTTATTATCTTTTCACTTATTTTTCTCCCTGTCTCTGTTTCAGGAAAGGTAGGTAATGCTGGTGGTTTTGGTATCTCTTCATGTTGAATCCGTGGCTTGATAAGTGATTGTTCTATTGGGGGCAATTCAGGGATTTCAAAACTTTCACCCTCTTTTTTTTCATGCTCACTCGTTTTTGATTTCTTGAAAAAAGCCATATAGCTATGCCCTCCACCAATTTAAAAAAGGTTTGCTTAAATTTTATAGTGGTGACAGAAAAGCGAAAGATATTTATTTATAACCTATCTGGCAGGATGCATGGATAAGAAATTTCTTACTAAACTATTGAAATCTTTGGGTGAAAGGCTTGCTGGCAAAAATGCTAATGCTATTATAGAGTTGTTGGTGGGAAAAAAAGATGTGAATGAGTTCAAGATAGCGGAGAAAACAGGGCTCACCATAAATCAGGTAAGAAATGTGCTTTACAAACTTGCCCATCATAATCTTATTAGTGCTATAAGGAAGAAAGACAAGAGAAAAGGATGGTATATTTATTATTGGACATTAGACAGCATAAGAGCTTTAGAGCTTCTTATTGAGATGATAGACAAAGAGATAAAAAGAATAGAGCATGAAATTAAGAAAAGAGAAACAAAAAGTTTTTATGTCTGTCCTATTTGCGAAACAGAGTTTAGTGAAGAGACAGCCTTGTTGTACGAGTTTACATGTCCTGAGTGTGGTGAAGTGTTGCAACTTGTGGACTCACAAAAATATTTGAAAGAATTGAAAAAGAGGGCAACAACACTCGAGCAAGAAATAATCGAGGTAAGGAAGATAAGAGATGAGTTAATGGAAGAAAAGAAGAAAAGAGAAACCAAAAAGAAAGCGGCAAGGCAAAAGAAGAAGGAAAGGAAGAAAAAAACTGCTGGGAAAAAGAAAACTATGAAAAAATCTGCGGCGCGGGGAAAGAGAAAAAGAAGCGGGAAAAAGAAAAAGGAAAGCAGGAAGAGGAAAAAATGAGGCGTATGAAAAATTCTTTTGGCATGAGCGTGACTAATATTCTTATCCTTATTAGTGTGGTTCTCTCATTTTTATTTTTTCTTTTGCTGATTTTTGTGGGCCAAACAAAGATAATAGATTTTTTTGCTCTCAAGCCAAGTAATATCTTTTCCCTGAAATATCTGTGGACAATCTTAACACATATGTTTATACACGGGAGCGCAATTCATTTATTCGTTAATATGATTTCTTTGTTTTTTATTGGGAATTTTCTAGAGCAAATTATAGGAAGAAAGCGCTTCTTACCTTTCTATTTCATAGCAGGTTTTTCTTCCGCTCTATTTTTTATTCTTTGTTCTCTTCTCTACAAGGCAGATTTTAGCAGTTATGCTGTCGGAGCGTCCGGTGCTATTTTTGGACTCGCCACCTTACTCGCTGTTTTGATACCTAGGTTACGAGTTTATGTATTCTTTGTGGTACCAATGCCGTTGTGGCTAGCCATAATTGTTCTGCTCTTTGGGTTGTGGGCAATCTCTTTCCTGGCTGGCTTGCCTATAGGTAATACAGCCCATCTTGGAGGCACTATTGCAGGCCTTGTTTACGGCCTTTACCTCAGAAGAAAATATAGACGCAAGGTCAGACTACTGAGGAGGTATTTTTCACATTGAAATGGGGCTAGGAATGCTCAATGCAGGAGAGAAAAGTAACGAAAGAGTTGAGAGAAGCTTGAGTTACAGTTATGTTTTCAGCTCCATCAAGGAAACAAAAGGTTTTATTTTTCTTTCTTTTCTTCTCTTTGCCAATGCAATTATTCTTAGTTTTGTTTATAAGCCAGAATTTTTGCTTTTGAGAGTTCAGGAATTTATTTCGAGAATACTTGAAATAACTGAAGGAATGAATTTCTTACAGCTTTTTCTTTTTATCTTCCAGAATAATCTCAAAACTTCTTTTTTGGTGCTTATTGGCGGCGTAGCTCTTGGCATTTTTCCTTTTTTGAATTTAATCGCTAATGGATATCTTATAGGAATTGTTTCGCAGTGGAGTGTAGAATCGTCCGGCATACATATTCTACTTAGACTTTTGCCTCATGGTATTTTTGAATTTCCTGCTTTTCTTATTGCAGCAAGTTTTGGCTTAAAGATAGGTACATTTATTTTTGCAAAAAACAAGGGCATGGCTTTGCTTGAAGAGCTTGAGAAAGGTTTGACTGTTTTCTTGCTTCTCATTGTACCTCTTTTGTTGATAGCAGCTTTTATCGAAACCTTATTTATCGTGCTTACTTAGTGTCTCGCTAGTTCAGCCACCTATCCAGTTTCTGTTGCTTGCCAAAATTTCGGAGTAGCCAGCTTCTCCTAGTAAATTCCTCAATTGGCAACCTTAGTCTTTGGTTTGCTGCTTCCAACGCGTCATGCAAATTAGCAAATCTTTCAGGCTTATTGCGAAAAGCTTGCCTGCTTGCCTCACGCAAGACACCGACGCCACACGGAGCATAGTATTCTGGTCTGCATTCTCTCATCACTAGACAAGCTGCTTGCCTTTTTACACGCATGAGATACTCGCAAAGCGCAAGTCTGTTCGCGTAATATGCTCCTGTTACGTTAGAGGCATAGCTTTTCCTTCCATAGAAACCTTCGTAATCTTCCATCACCACGAGTTTCATGCCAGGATTCCACACAGAGCCTGGCATCTTTGCTTCGAGCACCTCAAATGCGAATTTATCTGGCAAGAGCAAGAACTCATAATGGTTGCCGATATACTCCGCATGGAAAAGCATGAACTCTGAAATCTCATCATAGTGACGGATTTTCTCTAGCATTCTCTTGCTTAGTGTGTCATCTACGGCTGTAACAGCCCATCTTGTAGGTACAAGCTTACGCCTTGTTTTCGTGCCAAGCAAGCCAGCACTCAATACTTTTATTATATTGCTTACTTCTATCCTTGAATTATAAAGCTCTATTACTGCTTGGCTTGCTTTAACATCAGTATCATTCACAAGATATTCTACTTTTCTTTCAATACGGGGATTTTCTTCAAGCCTAACTTTAATGAGTGGTGCGGGATTTCCTATGATCGGTATGTGGCTGTCGAGAAGCAAACGTTTTGCCGGCGGCTTTCTCAGCCTAAATTCTGCCGTAGTTGGTTTGCTTGCCATTGCCGTTTCTTGCATAACACTGAGGAGTCTTGTTGCTTGGTTATGCCACCCACTTTTTACGCTTTTTATGCTGAGCCTGAACCTGCTATAAACAAGCTGGCCACGTAATGCAAGGATTTGGTCTATGCTCAGCTTTTTTTCATGCCATTTCTCTGGCATGCTATATTCACCTGTATCCTCATAGGTTTCAGGAGCAAGGATGCCAGCATAAACGTATGGATAGTTGTGTCTACCCACAAAGATTTCTGGGGGTGTGGTTCCTGAGAAGGCAAGTTTTGGCTTTGGCATTCCTGCTTTGAGTTTCTCGAGTAAGGGACAAGGCCTACCACAATAGCCTCTGCCTTTACAACGTGCGCATAACTCAGCGTTCGGTATAATTATATTTTCCATCATACAATAAGGTGCAAGAACTATTAATTTTTATCGTCATTTTGGTAAGAAAAATTAATAAATATAACAGAGTAGGCGTGGGGCCACCCAACCAAATGAATTTGCAATTCGCTTACTCGCTCTCTCTCAGCTCGCTGATTCCTATTATCAATAACGCAAGGCCGATCATAACCACAAGCCAAAAAATCCCACCTTTCAAGAATATCCAGGCTGCATGCAAGAAATTGAAGTCCTTGCCAAACCAAACCCAATTCTGCGAATAGTAACCTATGAGGCCCATACCTATCAGCAATACAAGCCCGACAATGATCTCAGTCCACTTGTTCATAATTTGATTAAATATTAGGAATTTAAAAAGTTTACTATCCTATTCTTAAACCAAACTGATATCTTCCAATCTCTCCTTGATAATTCTCACTTTGAATATGGCGCCCGTTATAGGTGGGCACTAACCTAAATAATTTTAAATACATTATTCATCTGACTAATTATGAGAGTAGACTTTTTTGAAGAATTTCCAAATGAGAAGAATCTCGAAAAGCTAAAGCTGATCAATTTCGATTCTACCCTATATCTGGCTTCCAAGTCTCTTAGTCAGTTTGAATCAATCAAAGAGAGAATCAAAAAAATAAATTCTGAAATAGAAATAGCTTATTGGCCTGTGCTTGAAAAATCTTATTGGATTTCTCCTTTCTCATATACATATGAGCTGAAAAATCTTTATGATGAACTGGCGAAAAACAGCCGAGAAAAGCCACTCAAGATTCTTATAGATTTAGAACTGCCTTTTCTGAACAAAAAACTTTTTTTATTCAATCTGTTCTCTTTCTTCAGAAATAAAAAAATTATTGAAAAAATCTTCAGGGATTCAAAGAAATTGAATCTAGATATTTTGACTGCAGAGTATCCTATAGCTACTGATTTTATGCAACGGAAATTAGAGTGGCTCGGAGTTTCATATCCTATCGAGAGATTTCCTCACAAAAAGATTGTTATGTTCTATTCCAGTATGATAAAAAACAAATTTGTTTTGGAAAAAATAAAAAGCCATATCAAAAAACGGGCTGAAGAATTAGGTGATAAACTGCAGGTTGGACTGGGAACTATTGCAAGAGGAATCCTTGGAGACGAGCCGATTCTTTCTCCAAAAAAATTAGACAAGGACTTATCTTTTTGTAAAAAACAAAACATTGATACAGTAGTGATATTTCGGCTAGGTGGACTCAATAATGATTATCTTAAAATTATCAAGAAATATTTATAGGGCCTCATTCAGCTTTAGGATTCTCCTGGTAAAAATGGCTTTCTTTTGTAAGAGCTATGCTCTTTTTATGCCAAGGATGACTGACTGTTTTTAGCACCTCTAATATTTTCTCCTCGAGACCAAGTTTTTCTTTATAGATAAGAAGAAAGTTCTTGTCTTCGTAGATCTTCTTACTTTCTGGAGCAAAACATCCATATTTTTTCATTATCACCTCAAATCTTTCTACCAATTCCTTGGCCTTTTTTCTTTCTTCCGAACTTATATACTTATTTATTGAATTATTGCCTACCAAGATTTGATTTTCGAGAATCCAGTAATAAACAAAGCGCTTCTTTGCTTCACCATTTTTAATTCTTTCTATACATCTTTTAGTTTCATCAATGTGTCTCCTAACAATATCTATCCATTCCTCAAGGGTGTGGTTTAGGAGCAACACGAAAGAGTTTTCCATCTTTTTATATTGGTTTTAGCTTTAAAATTTTTTGTGAGAAAGTTTAAATATTTCACTCAAGTCAAATTAATATGGAGGAAAAAAGTTTTCTCGATGTATTGCGTCTTGTTGCTCCTGGCACAGCATTGCGTGCAGCTCTTGAAGATATTGTGCGTGCAAAGACAGGCGCGCTCATAGTTATTGATGCTGATGGTCTTCAGGACATCTTGGAGAAAGGTTTCAGAATAAACAGCAAGTTTACGCCGCAACGTTTAGTCGAGTTATGTAAGATGGATGGTGCCGTGGTTTTATCACGTGACATGAAGAAGATTCTTTATGCTAACACAATTCTCGTGCCCGATAAGAATATAGCTACGGCTGAAACAGGCACGAGGCACAGAGCTGCGGAACGAACAGCCAAGCAAGTTGGCACGCTGGTTATAGCAGTTTCTGAACGCAGGAATGTGGTAACGCTCTATTATCAAGATATGAAATATGTTTTGAGGAGCACAGAAGAAATTCTTAGGAGGGCAACTGAAACGCTTCAAATATTGGAAAAGCAGCGTGAGATATATAATGATTTAGTTACGAACCTTAATGTGCTAGAAATTACTGGCTTGGTTTCTGTTGCTGATGTTTGCGCTGTTCTTGCGAGAATAGAGATGATAAAGAAAATTGCAGCCTCGATGAAATTTTATATGATAGAGCTTGGCAACGAAGGCACTATAGTGAGAATGCGTTTTCGTGAGCTGATGTCTGGGCTTGATTCAGAGCAAAAATTATTGCTTGAGGATTACAGCCTAAAGCATTTGGGCAAAATTGGTCTTAAGTTTGAGGAGATCATTGATATAAACCAGCTTGCAAGCAAGGTTTTTGGCAGGTCGCCAGAGGAGATAGTGCAGCCAAAAGGTTATAGACTTTTGTCAAAAACAAAACTTGAGAAAAGGCTGATAAAGCTGTTAGTTTCGCGCTATAAAAATCTTGGCAATATCCTCAACTCCGACTTATCCTTTTTTGGCAAAGAAGCCAACAAAATTCAGAAAGAGTTGGCTAATCTGAGAGAGCAAGTAATGGTCGGAAAGAAGGTTTAGGAGGTAGGTATTGCTTTTATTTTGAGAAACAAGATTTAAAAAATACATTTTTGTAGAATTTGCATGCTCTCTGAGAAGCAATTGAGTGAGATAAGAAACTTTGTCGATGAGAGCTCTGAACCTCTGTTTTTCTTTGATAATGATGCAGATGGTTTGGCAAGTTTTTTGTTGCTTAGACGTTATAGAAATGCTGGGAAGGGTATAGCCATAAAATCTTTTCCTATGCTCAATGCTAGTTACGCAAGAAAGATCCACGAGCTTAATGGCGACACGGTTTTTGTGCTTGACAAACCAGGTATAGAACAAGGTTTTGTTGAGGAAGCAAAGAAAGCTGGGGTGAAGTTTGTGTGGATTGATCATCATAAGCTTGATTCTGAATCAGCAAAGATCAATAATTATATTCGCTATTACAACCCCCACGAATCTGAGAAGCCGAGTAGTGAACCAGTGAGCTATTGGTGTTATCAAGCCACTGCGAGAAAGGAAGATTTGTGGATAGCTATGATAGGATGTATTGGTGATGGGTATATGCCTTCTTTTGCTGACGAGTTCGCAAGGAAATATCCAGACTTATGGAAGCCTGGTATAGGGAGGGCTTTGAATGCTATGTATGAAACAGAGCTTGGTAAGATTATTAGGATTTTGAATTTTGCGCTGAAAGACAGAACTACGAATGTTGTTCGTATGCTCAAGTTTTTAGTTACTGCAAAATCTCCTTATGAATTACTTGAGGAGAATAGCAGGACTTATACTATGTTAAGGCGGGCAAAACAGATAGAGAAAAAATATAGAAAACTTTTGGAGAGAGCAAGGAAACATGCGCGTGGTCGTGTGCTGTTCTTTCAGTATGGTGGCTCTCTGAGCTTGAGTGCAGATCTTGCTAACGAGCTGGCATATCTTTATCCAGACAAGATTATTGTTGTGGCATATATCAAGGGTTCAAAAGCTAATATTTCATTACGTGGCGAACTCGATATGCGAGAGATCACGAGAAAAGCTATCGCAGGACTTGAAGATGCAACCGGGGGCGGTCATAAACATGCAACAGGCGCACAGGTAAGTGTAGAGGATTTGCCAGTGTTTAGAAAAAGAATAATAAGGCTTGTGACTTCCTAAGATTGATATTTATTTATCTATACTCACGCCATGTGTGCTGACACTTAACACAGCGAAAGAATCTTGTTTCAGCTTCGTCTCCAGCACGGGTCTGTGAGCTCCAGAAATATGCTTCGCGGTGGCCGCATTTAGGACATACAGCAGCTGTTACTGGCAATACATTGGTTTCTTCCTCTTTCATTATTCCTACTTTTGTTTTCTCATTGAACTTTTCACTTGCTTCTATTTTTATCTTTTCTTTTGTTTTATAGCCACACCTTGCGCATTTGAATATTTTGCCGTCTTTCACGAGAACTGAACCACACTTCTGGCAAAATTCCATTCCTGCTTTTATTGGTGTGGGTTTTTAAATTTTGCGGTCTTATATTTCAGAGAATTCTGCTAATCTTCAATGATTTCTATATCAGAACCAAGCAAGCTTTTATCTTGCGTTGTATTTTCTCCTTTTTCATATGTTTTCGTATCTTTTTCATCCTCTTTCTCTGTGACTTCTTTATTCTTAGGTTCGGTGGCATGTTTTTCCCTTTCTTCTTTTATTCTGCGCAAGTCAGCTATCGTTAACTCTCTCGCCACTTTTGCATTTATCACAATCTCTCTTGCCTGGGTTTCTTCTTTTGGCATTTCATTTTGTGTTGGTTCCGTGAGCCTTATCATGAAGAACTGCTCCAATTTTTTAATTAATCTCTCATAACCTTCTGGCAACTGTCCTTGCTCTACCATCTTTACAGCAGCTTCGCTTTCACCGAGCATGCTAGCAACTTCAGCATGGCTAAGCCCGCGCTTTTCTCTTGCTTTTGCGATTATTTCATGGAAATTGGGCACAAGTTTTGTTCGTTTGTCCTGCATTTTTTGTTCAGATACTTCTTCCTTTTTACCAGTATCTTTTTCTAGCATGCCCGAGATACGCATTAGCCTTTCTCTCACTGTGTAAGGCTGTTCAGCCTCCCGTAGCTGGTCTAATGTTGGTTTCTTGATTAGGGGCAAGCTCTCACGTGCTGCGCATTCTTCACATATGGCTATGATCTCACCTGCATAAATTGCCTCAAGAATCCTCGCTTCGTCAGAAGTTCTTTCACAAAAATAGCATTTATCCATAACAAAATTAGGTGGCAAGTTTATTTATTTTTTTCGTTCGCAGGAATTCACGAATTAGTCAGCTTGTTTCATTTATAATCTTGATAAGCTCGTCAGCTGTCACTAAGTCCGTTAGTTTGACTTTTTCATCTATGAGTATGGTTGGCAACTCAGTCACATTATATGTTTTGAGGAGCATATCCAGAGAACTAAGATTCATGTCTGCGGCTATGGGGATTAGAATAACATTATTCCCTTGCGATCTCTTTACCTCTGCAAGCAATTTTGAAAACGCATTTTGTTTCGCCTTTTGTTCTATGTTTGGGTTATGAAATTTATAGAGATAGATTAGTGTATGTGGCGTGTTTTTACATTCTTTTTTAATATTTATTAGTTGTATCCATAACATTGTTCGTAAGAGGTCATATCTCCTATGCAATATTTTAAGGGTGTTTGATATTTTTTCGTACTCTTCATACTTTTCTATTATCTTCGCTTGGAGGTAAATCTTGTCGGCAGTTTCAATAGCGCTTTCTACTATCGCTTTACAATCTGCTAGTGGAAGATCCTTCTGTAAAAATAAGTCTAATATCTCTATTTCTGCTTCTGCTCTTAGAAGTTCTATCTTAGTTGCTCGGGACATTTCAAAATAAGCTCCAATCATCAGGCCGATTGAGAAAACTATTATGGTAGAAATAATTGATAATGTTAGTACTATTCTCTTTTCTTTTGTTTCTTTGCTTACCATCTTTTTTTACCTCTTACAAGACGCCACATAGCCGCTACGAGCATTGGTGGGTGGATCATTGCATAAATAAACATATAGAACATCATATTAAAAACATTTTGTTTTATTCTTTCTTTTCTTCTCATCACTCTCAAGCCGAACAAAAGGAATGCGAGAGAAAGAAAGAACATAACTATACCAAAAAAGTTCAATACTGTGATGTTGAATGATATGTCTTCCATTGTCACCAACGGCAGATTTGATCCTATTATGTAAGTAGTTTTTAAGTAAGTGAGAATAAATTTTTTGAAAAGTAAGTAGATAAATATTCCAAATCCGAACAATCCTACTATAAGGCCAATGAGGAAGAAAGGTAAGATAAAACTTGCAACCCCTCCCCTAGTTACAAATGCTTTTTTATACTTGTTTATTGTTTGTATTCCTCCTATGTTCCATCTTATTCTTTGCTCGTAAAATCTTCTGAATCTTGAGGGTACAATTGTTTTACATTTTGCTGCTAAGCACATTCTTGTTTTGTAGCCTTCGTTGATTAAGTGCCATGTGAGCTCTATATCTTCTGTAAGATTGTTTGGATCAAAGCCGCCTACTTTGAGTACGGCATTTTTCCTGTACATGCTTAGAGCTCCTGGCGTGACATAGACCGCGTCTATATAATCCAATAGTTTCCTTGTCCATGCTATTATTATGTATTGGATTGCTTGCAATTTTTCTAAGAATCTTTTTTTGTTTTTTACTAATATTGAAGCTGTAACCGCAGCTACTCGCTCGTCGTTGAAAAAACCGACCATTCTGCTTATTGCTTCCCTCTCCGGAAAACTATCTGCATCGACAACAACCACAAGCTCGCCTCTTGCTTTTTTCAGGCCCTGGTTGAGCGAGTCAGCTTTGCCTGTATTTTTCTTATTTATCAGCTTTAGCCTCTTGTATTTTTTCATCAGTCTTTTAACTATACTTGCCGTGTTATCAGTGGAGCCGTCATTGATAACTATAACCTCAAGCAAGCCCTTGTAGCTTGACTTGAACACTTGCTCTATTGTTGCAGCTATGCATTCTTCTTCATTGTAAGCCGGAATCAACACGCTTACAGTATAGAGCTTTTTTGGTTTTGGATATTCAAATAATGTTTTCCTATTTCGTATATAGAGAAATATAAAAAAGAAGAACATAAAGAGGGCAAGAAACATGTAAAATAAGAAGACGCTTGTTATGAAATTCATTTTTCTTGCCCTCCTTTTTTCTTGCTAATATGGAAATACTCGTAAAATTCATCGCTTAGCGTGAGCTCGTATGTGTGGCCGAGCTTTTTTGCTTTCACCAAGCCGAGCTGAATAAATTTCTTTATATGGTCATATGCCTTGTTTCCTCTTATTTTTATAACAACACTTTGCTTTATTGGCTGTTTGTATGCTATCACAGCGAGAGTTTCTTGTTCTGCCTTGCTAAATTCCTGAGACCCGGCTGCAAGTTTATTCACCAGCCACACGTATGCAGGCTTGACATCCATTTTCCATGACTCGCCACGCTGCGCAATCTCAAGGGCAGTGGTTTCGTTGGAATATTTTTTTCTTAGCTTTTCAAGCAGCTCCCGTAGCATTATCGGGTTTATATCTGTTAAGCTTACGAGTTCCTGTATTGTCATGAATCTTGCTGCTATAAATAGGGCAGCCTCAATTTTTTTCATAGCTTCGAGCTCCCTGCTGTTTATCCTTCTGGGCTCATTGCTTTCTTCAGCTTGCTCACACGTTTTATTTTCAACCGTGTTATCATTTACCTCTTTTTCTGCTTCTTCTTCCATGACATTATTCATGTTTCTGGATTTAAAAGTTTAATCTGGCCTAAACAAATAAGTTTAAGAGTTTAATCTATACTAAACCTCAAGAACGCGCCAACACCACCAAGGTTGTAAAATTGCAGACCTTCATTTGTTTCCGTCGAAATTATTTCTATGCTGGCTCCTGTTTCCTCTGCTTTTTTCTCTAGCCTTGCCCTCTCCTCTTTTGGTATTTTTTCACTTATCAATAGCTTGTCCACAGCGCCAACATCCAGCGCTTTGACAACCTGTTCCTTACCATAGACAACCTTCTCGGGTTGCTTGGCAAGTAATGTGAAAAATTCTTCGAGCAATTGTTTTTCCTTAGTTACTTCAACAGCTGAAAGCACGTCCTGGCTTGCTTCCACAAGAAGCTCGAGACCATGTTCGTCAGCATAGCCTATATCTTTTACAGCAATTATTTTTTCTTTCAATGCTGTGACAAGCTGGCCTTCTTTGAGAAACTCTTCCTTGGTTGGGCCAGGCCCTCCGACGAGTATGCCCTTGAGCTTGTCACGCATATGGAAGAATTGTTCTTTCAACGCGTCAGCACAACGCCTATAGAATTCCTTTGCCATGCCCTCACGAAGCCTCTCGAATCTTTGGCTACTCTGTCCGCCGGCACGCTGTTTTCCTGGAATGCCTGATGTTAGCCTCTGCAATATGCGGATTTGCTTCCCTTCGAGCAAGCCGATTGTTGCTTCCTTACGTTCAATAACAAACAAGCCATATATTTCATCGCTCTCGAGCATCTCACGCAGAGGATCGAGCACGAATTCTTGGTCACAGCGGTAGAGTCTTGTTTTGAGCGGATATGGTGGTTCTATGCTCCATAACCTTATGTCTTGTTCGCCCTCTTTTTCGCTAACATTACCACAAAAGACAGCAAGCCCGTTTTCTGGTAGTTTTTCAATTTGCTTGAGAAAGCGCACAAGCTTTTCTAATGCGTCGATTACATTTTTCCTCGTTGTCTTACTTTTTATGTTATTTGCAGTGCTTTTCTCAGCTTCGAGCTGTCTCACTACAGCGTTGAGGTTGTAGCCGGCAGGAATATAAACTGTGATCAGCTCTGTATGCCTACCTCTATAATTTTCAAGCTCCTGCACGAACTCTGCCAGCTCGTATTTCTTTGCCTCTACCATCCTATCGAGAGCTCGGGGGAATTTATAAAGGTTTCATCCTTTTTGCCTTATCTTTCAGAAAACATCTTGTAAAACAAGCAGTTTTCAAAATTATTCATGCAGAACAGCTGTAATTCCTGTATAGACAGCCGTTTTTCGTAGATAGCGCTTGATACTATTGGCTCCTTTTTCTCCAGTTGCTCGCAGTCGAGGCCAGCTTTACAATAATAGAAAAAATTCTCTTCTTTCCTTAGATATGGGCAAACCCTTGTCATTGAGGCTTCAAGCTCACGGATTATTTCTCTTTCCTCTTCAGTTACGAGCTCGTCAAAATTCTTTGGCTTTTCCATAGTTTTTTCTTATTAGCTACATTGATAAATTTTTGCTTCCTGTATTTTCTATTTTTGAGGGTTCCAATATTCAAATATATAATTCAAAAATTATTCCCGATAGATTTTTATATCACAAAAACAAGCGGTTATCATGATAGCAGCGAAGCTTCTTGCGGTGTTTATAATTTTTCTCAGCGTAGTTGCCCTTGTTTTTACTACGGCAGCTTACAGCATGGCTAATGCCAAGATTGAGGAAATTTCGAAAGCTATTAGTGATGCGATAGGTCCTCTGGAGAGCCTAGGCACTCAGTTTGGCATGAGCATGGTTTCTGGCCTGACCGAGAAAATTGCAGAGATGAAGAAGTTACTGGTTCCGGTTTTTGCTCTTGTGTTTTTCCAGGAAATAATGAATTTGTTGATCGGCGTAACATTGCTCCTTGTGGCTATTGGTGTAGAAAAAGGTGGAAAGGCAGAGGTGGCTGAAAAAGGCTAGTTTTTCTTTTTATTTTTCTCAACAATAGAAAGATTTATAAAGGTTATGAACATATGTTCATAATGGTTAGGCCAAAGAAGGAGCGTTGCGTTGAGCTTGATCCGCTCGCAGTCTATTTCAAGCCAAGAGCAATTCCACTGTCTCGCCTGAACGAAATTGAACTCTTGCATGAGGAACTGGAAGCTATAAGGCTTCGGGACTTGCTTGCCTTGAAGCAGGAGGAGGCAGCAAGGCGCATGAAAGTGAGCAGGCCAACATTTACACGTATCTACAGGTCTGCAAGAAAAAAGATTGCAGATTTCCTTGTTAATGCTAAAGCACTTAAAATAAGGCTTGAAAGGAGGTAAAAATAAAATGATAAGCCAAAGCGAGAGCCAAGACATGAAAAATATGCAAGGCGTTCCGCCTGGCCCTGGCCGTCGTGGTGGGCCGAGTAAGTGCGTGTGTCCTGCATGTGGCTACGAAACCGTGCATCAGCGAGGCATTCCGTGTTCAAGCATGACATGCCCAAAATGCGGAGCACGCATGATAGGCAAGTGGGCATAGAAAGGTAAAATGAGAGTAGCATTTAGCTCCACTGGTAATAGCGTTGGAAGCATGTTGAGTCCTGTTTTTGGTAGATGTCCTTATTTTGTTATAGCTGATATAGGCAAGCGAGGGAAGCTGAGCAATGTTGCACAGCTTGTTATTAATAAGGGAGCGAAAGCTGTTGTTTCAGGTGCTATCGGTCCGAGAGCGTTTGCTGTATTGCAACAGTTTGGCGTGGCTATGTATCAAGGCAACACAACCAAGAGTATAGAAGAGAATGCCAAGGACTTGGCTGAAGGGAAGTTGAGCGAAATAGCAGTGCCTGGAAGGATGGGCCTTGGCGGTTATGGCCTTGGTCGTGGTTTAGGCATGGCCCGTGGTGGTAGCGGTGGCCTTGGTATGGGCCGGGGCCAAGGTAGAGGCTATGGTGCCGGCCGTGGAAGAAGATGGCAATAGCAGAGCATAAGCGCAAGAGCAGGAAAAGCGTGTCAGAGAAGCATGAAGAAAAAATCAAGAAGCTGAGAGCAGGCGAAACTGCCTCATTGAGGGCAGCTCTTGTTTCTTTTTTACTCGCTATCCTGAAAGCTTCCGTAGCTCTTATTTCAGGCAGTCTCGCCTTGCTCAGTGATGCTTTGCATAGTGTTAGCGATTTGGTTGTTATGCTTGCCTCATGGCTCGGCCTAAAAATAGCG
>JAFCFJ010000023.1 GCA_017608705.1 Candidatus Pacearchaeota archaeon | reverse complement strand
GCTGTTATCACGCAGCGACTCTGTCCATAGCTCATAATTCTTTTTTGCAAACTTGGGATGCCAATACACATCCTTGTTCAGCTCAAGCAACTTGTCCCGTAGATCTTCGAGGCGTAAGAACCACTGTTCTGTTGGCCTGAATACAACAGGATTTTTACAACGCCAGCAATGTGCATAATCATGCTCTACCTCGGTTTCGGCAATAAGCAAGCCTTTATCTCTTAGCCTCTCTATGAACTTAGCATCATCTTCCTTAGCCTTAAGCCCGCTGAACTCTTGCATATCATAAAATATGCCACGTTCGTCAATCCTGTTGAAAGCTTCCAAGCCATATTTCTTGCCTACCTCATGGTCCTCAGGGCCACAACCAGGAGCGCAATGCACGAGGCCTGTTCCTGCACTTAGATCTACATACTCTGCAGATAACAAAACAGTCCATGCTTTCTCTTGCCTTTTTTTGATCTCATTGTAAATTTCGTCAAGCTCTTCATAGAATGGTGGCACATATTCTATGCCTTCAAGCTCCTTGCCTTTAAACTCTTCGACTATCTTATAGCTCTTGCCGAGCAGGCCGCCAAGAAACATGTTCGCGAGTGCTTTAGCTATGATCCATTTTTCCTCTCTACCATCATGTTCCACAATAACCTTCACATAGTCAAGCTCAGGATTAACCATAATGCCAAGATTGAATGCTAGTGTCCATGGAGTTGTTGTCCATACAACAAGATACTCGTCATCTTTGCCTTTTATCTTTAGCTTAACAAATATAGAGTTCTCCTTTACCTTCTTGTATTCAAGCTCATGCTTGGCAAGACTTGTTTCACAACTTGCGCACCAGTGCATAATCTTTTTTCCTTTGTAAAGCCTTCCCTGCTCGAAAGCAAGTTTGATAAACCACCACTCACCCTCTATAAACTCTCTCGTGATAGGCATATACGCGTTGTTGTAGTCAAGCCACACACCAACACGCCACAAGTCTTGGTTCATTAGCTCAGCATTTTTCATAGCAAGCTCTTTGCATTTCTCTACAAACTTCGCTATGCCATAGCTGAGGATTTCTTTCTTTTCTTTTATTCCAAGCATCTCTTGCACCTTATTTTCAACAGGCAAGCCATGCATGTCATAGCCCGCACGGTCCCAAACATCGAAGCCTTGCATCCTTTTGTAACGCAATACTATATCTTTAAGCGCGTTGTTCCATGCATGCCCTATATGAATCCTGCCTGAGGTGTAAGGCGGACCCTGCAAGAAATAGAATTTCTTTCCTTTTGCATTCTTCTCTTTAACCTTTTCATATATACGTTGCTCTTGCCAAAATTTCAGCACTTGTTCTTCAGTTTCATGAGGGTCGTAGCGCATGTTTATGCCTTTACTTGGCAGTTTAAATATTTAACTTCAGGGCATAGCAGAACTAAATCACCCACTCGCGCAACGCTTCAGCTTCGAGAAAGTGCAGCTTGCCTGGCATAACAAAACAAAAAGGTTCATCCAACGCTAACTTCTTGAGCTTGTTAATGCTACCATAAACAATCCTTGCCTCTGTGGTTCCGAGCTTAGAGCATGCAAGGATTTTGCTAAGTCTGAAGCGTTTGCGCTTCACAGCTTTTTCCAGCTGTTCTAATCCCTTAGCCTTTATGCCATGCTGGCATGCTCGCTATTTTGCCAAACTTATAAAGTTGCAATCCAGTTTCCGCTATAGCATCAAGCACGCTTGCATTATGCAAGATTTTGACTGGCACATGTTTTTTTCTTGCTTCAAGCATGAGGCTTATGTGTGTTGTCGCGGTCAGTGGCGAGCCATAAACAAGTAAGGCTATATCTCGTTTCGATGCTTCCTCCACAATTTTGTTGCTTTCAAGCTCTTCGCGTGTCAGGCCAGTTATCTTCTTGCCAATTAATGCTTCAAGCTCGAGAGGATCATATGGAAACATTACGGTGTAGGTATCAAGATAAACCTTATGTGCTTTTTTCAATATCTTTTTAGCCTCAACACTCATGCTCTCTTTGTCAAGCCCAAGTCCGATTATATGGAGCATTTTACTTGACAAATCTCTTGTTGTAGCTCTTCCAGAGCGAGACAAGAGCAACGATAGCTATAAATAACAAGGTAAGACTGGAGATAATTTCCTCTATAGCTATCAAGAGTAATGCCGTAATGAAGGCAAGCAAGGATAGTATTTTGAAATATGGCCTGCCATGAACAAGCTCATCCCGTGTTAGGTAAGCGAGAGCCAAGCCAGCAGGAAATGCAAATAATATGGCTAGCACAACGAGTAACGCGGTTAGCATAGAAATTTAAAAAGTGGTTAGTTTAAAAATATGTTGGAATGCGTTTCGCAATTGTGGCAAGTAACAAGGATAGTGCTGGCATGAGCATAGTGGAAGAGCTTGAAAAGCAAGAGAGTGCTTTACCTGTTTGTGTTGTGGAGGAAGAAACCATCTATGCTAATATAGACACAGAAAAGCTTGATGCGGATTTCATAGTGTTTGCTAGCAAGCATGAATCCATGGCGAAGAAAAAAACACTCTCGGTGCACGCGCCCGGAAATTTTCATGAGGCAAAATTCGGGGGCAAACCTTCGATGTTATGCAAAACAAGCTCTTTTGTTTTGAAATATCTTTTTCTCAGGCTGAAAGAGTTTGCCAATGCAGCAAATATTGATTATCACGTTACGCTTGAGGTTACACATCATGGCCCTTACATCGATAAACCTTGTTGTTTTATCGAAATAGGTTCTACGCATAGAGAATGGCAGGACAAAAATGCGGCTGAAGTTGTTGCAAAAAGCATCATGAGCTTGCTTGATTTCAAGCCGGAGGAAAATTGGGTGCCTGCCATCGGCTTGGGGGGACCGCATTATTGCCCAAACTTCAGCAGAATACAGCTGGAAACAAGCTATGCTCTGGGCCATATAGCTCCTAACTATGCCTTACCTCTCAGCAAGAGCTTAACAAAAGAAATGGTGAATAAGACTGTTGAGCAACCAAGGATTGCTATCGTGGATTGGAAAGGTCTCGGCAACAAAGCTACGCGAGAGGCCACGATAAAATTATTAAATGAGCTCAGCTTGGAAGTTATAAGGACAAGTCATGCAAAATGAAAACTAAAGATTTCATTGGTCCTGAATTCAAGAAACAACTTGCGCAAATTTTGAAACATATTGATGAAAGCATAGACAGGCTCTACTATATTGCAACACATGACGAGAAAACAGGTCTCTACAATTATGCATTCTTCAAAAATATTGCAAGCATGGAGATAGAAAAAGCAAAACGAGGCAAGCCACTTAGCCTTATTCTCGCAGATATAGATTTTTTCAAGAAACTCAATGATAAGTATGGCCATGTTGTCGGCGATATTATTTTAGAAAAAGTGGCGAGGGTTTTGGCAAAGCATGTGAGGAAGAGTGACATAGTTACACGTTATGGAGGTGAGGAGTTTCTTGTATTGTTACCAAACACGACATTGGCGAGGGCTGTGAAAGTAGCGGAGAGGTTACGGAAGAAAATAAAAAGCTATAGCGGACTGAAGAAATACGCGATAACAATGAGTTTTGGCGTAACTGAATTCAAAAAGCACGATACTCTTACAAAATTGATTAAGCGTGCTGACAAGGCACTCTATAAAGCAAAGAAAAGAGGTAGAGATCGTGTTGTTGCTTCTTAGCCTTCACCAGGTTTTTATTTTTGCTGAGCTTAATCAAAATCAAATTTTTGTTTCTTGCGCTTTATTTGCCACCACCCTTTGCCTTGTTTCATAAGTTTTTGTAACTGCGGGAATTGCTCTTCCAGCGTTGTTCTTGTGGTTTTGTAGAAAACTCCGAGTGGGATTTTTGCTTTCTCATAGAGTTCATAGTTCCACTCCTCAGCTTTTTCCAAAGCTTTCTTGAGGCTATTGGGTTTATACCCTGTGGTTTCAAGTTTGTAGCTATGTTTTTCTACAAAGCTACGTGAGTCATGGAAAGCTATGCAAGGTTGTAACACATCAACAAAAGCAAAACCTTTATGCTTTATCGCTTGTTCCAATATTTTTGCGGTATAGTCTATATCAAGAGCATAAGTTCTTGCAACAAAACTCGCTCCAGAGACAAGCGCGAGCTTCACAGGGTTAAGGGGTTTTATATGTTGAAACGGCATAGCCTTGCTTCTTCTCGTTGATTCTGTAGTCGGCGTGTTTTGTCCTGTTGTCAATGCAAACACCTGGTTGTCATGCAACACGAGGGTGATGTCAGGATTGAAACGGCATGCATGCACAAAATGCTCGATGCCTTCTGCAAGAGCATCACCATCACCGCTAAAGCCAATCACGCGTAAGTTAGGATTAGCAAATTTTATTCCAACTGCTGCTGGCAACACACGTCCATGCAAACCATAGAAACCGCTAACGTTTAGATAATCAAATATCTTGCCATGACAGCCTATTCCTGTAACAACAACAATATCCTCATGCTTCACACCGGTATTGACAACAGAAGCAAAGACTTTCTTCACAGCTGCCAACAACGAGAAGTTTGTGCAGCCAGGACACCACGTTACCTCTTGTCTTGTGCCAAAATCTTCAGGCCTACTTCGCACTATAGCTTTTTTCCTCCTCATCTTATCCTCTTTATTATCTCGTCCGGAGTAAATGGTCTTGCATCATATTTAAGCACTTTATGTTTTATCTCATAGCCGGTCTTTTCCTCGACAAGCCTGGCGAACATTCCGGTAGAGGTGTTTTCAACAACATAAACCTTGCTTGCTTTCTCTATCTCTCTCCTGACAATTTCTTTTGGGAACGGCTCAAGATAAAGCAACTGCAAGAACTTGACGTCAATAAGCTTCTTCATGGCATCAAGGATTGCGCCTTTTGTTGAACCGAAACTTATTATTAGCCTCTTTCCCTTGCCATATGTTTTCACTCTTGTAAATTTTCTTGCTTCTCTTTCGAGTGCCTTGCCTTTACGTGCGCGCTTTTCCATCATTCTTGCTATAGCCTGCGGTTCTTCAGTTGTAAAACCTGCCTCATCATGCTCGTAGCTGTTTGCCCTCACGATGTTCATGCCAGGCACGCCCCGCTTGCTAATTCCGCTTGCAGTAATCTTGTAGTTAAGCTCGGTATTACTAAATTGTCTTGGGAACGGTTTTATGTCTGGCAACTTGTCTAGTGTGTAATAACTTTCAGAAAGATGTTTGTCGCTGAGCAATATAGCAAGTATGCGGTATCTTTCAGCAAGATAGAATGCTTGCCATACTAATTCAATGCATTCGAGAGCATCTCCAGGAGCAAGAACACAACGAGGGAATTCGCCGTGGCCAGAGTAAAGCGCGCTGTAGATATCTTGCTGTCCTGTGTATGTTGGCACGCCTGTTGATGGCCCTGTCCTTTGCACAAGATACACAACGAGAGGCATTTCGTTCATTCCTTGCATGCTCAGTGCTTCAGCCATCAAGTCGAAGCCACCGCCAGATGTGCCTACAGCAACACGCGCGCCGGCAAAACTCGCG
>JAFCFJ010000022.1 GCA_017608705.1 Candidatus Pacearchaeota archaeon | reverse complement strand
GGAATAGAAAGTCATCGTTGCTGTCAAATGTCGCCAGCAGTTATGTGGTGTCAAAACCGTTGCCTGCATTGCTGGCGCGCTACTGAGTTCACTGTTGGCACAGAGCTAAAGCCTAATGAGGTTGACAAGCCAAGCCTTATCATAGAGAAAAGTATTGAAGCGCAGAGGAGACAGTTGTCGGGCTTTGGCGGTAACCCAGACGTGAATAAAAAAAAGTTTGAAGAAGCGCAAGAGCCAAAACATTTTGCTATTTCGTTAGCTGGCGAACCAACCATATATCCTTTGCTTGATGAACTGATAAAAGAATTACGCAAGCGCGGGATTAGCAGTTTTCTTGTAACCAATGGTTTGCTTCCTGAAAGGCTCCAGCAACTTGTAAAAAATGATGCGTTACCAACACAACTCTACATCTCAATGAATGCTCCTGACAAAGAGAGCTATAAGAAATTCAATAGAAGCTTGCTGACTGATGCGTGGGAAAAATTCAACAAGAGCCTCGAGCTGATGAGGGGAATGCAAACGCGAAGAGTCATAAGGATCACAGCTGTTCGTGGTTTGAATATGCACAACATCGAAGGCTATGTAAGGCAGATAGAAAAGGCAATGCCAGACTTTATCGAAGTAAAAGCTTTTATGGCTGTGGGCTACGCGAGAAAAAGGCTTGGCGTAGAAAGAATGCCAACTCACGCCGAAGTGAAAGCTTTTGCTGGTGAACTTGCAAGCAAGCTTCACGAGAAGGGCTACAAGTTGCTGGATGAAAAAGAGGAGAGCAGAGTCGTGTTGATAGGAAAAAATAAAGAAGATATGAAAATAAAAAAGATATAAGAATGCTGAAGAGCAAAGGCGTTATTGTTGGCATCGATCCTGGTGTAATTACCGCATGTGCGGTCATGGACCTAGATGGAAAGCTAATTTGGTTGAATTCTAAGAGAGAGTATGGCTTGGCTGAGCTAACACGAGACATAAGTAAGCAAGGTAAAGTACTTGCCCTAGCATGCGACGTAAGCAAGATTCCAGAACTACTGATGAAATTATCGAAAAATCTGCAGGCTATGATAATCAAGCCTGACGAAAACTTCGGCACGAGAAGAAAGAGGAAAGCAGTAAAAAATTATGATAAGGAACTCGTGAAGATTGCAAAGAATAAGCATGAGATAGATGCTATCTTTGCAGTAATATTTGCATACAAACATTTTGCTCCTTTTATCAACAAAATCAAAGCACTAAGGCTTAACGAAGAAAAGAAACAGCAACTAATTATCAAGTTGCTGACAAAAGAGCACGCGAATATAAAAGAGGCGCTCAGACATCTTGTATAAGCAGTGGCTATAACTCAACCACTCCCTCTCTCGTTAAGGCCACAAATCTAACACCGACTGGCAATGAGAGCAATGCGGAAATTAGAGCCATGTGCTCTTTGCCCGTGCCGCTTGCTATACTTAACGCAACCTCCGTCCCCTTGATTTTATCTTTCAATTTTTTCATCAATTCCTGCTTTAATTCTTTTATTCCTGCCCTTGGATTTATCACAATAAACTCATGGTCTTGGTCGAGAGAGAATTTTTTGGCAAATTCATCGCCGATAAGAATAATATTGTCCCACTCGCCATACTTTATCAAACCAGAAACTTGCCCCCATGTACCCTTTCCGCTTGATAATAACGCTACAAGTTCCATTCTTCCCTGGAGAGAGTTAGATTTATAAGTTTTTGTATGCTCTGCTTGCAATGGTAAAGGACTTGCCACTGAGCGAAATAACGTTGCGCAAATACGAGAAGCCGTATCGGGCTGAAAAAAGAGAACTCGTGAAGAAATTCTGTTTGAGTCTTGGCTTGTTACAGCCAGGCGATAGCCGTGATATTATCGTCGATATATTGTTTGTGTTGCTTAAGGCAAGGCAAGAGAAAAAGAAGCTAAGCTCTGAAGAAATAAAAGCTAAAGTGGAAGAGGTGAGGAAGAGATATAGCTTAGAAATGAAGGGCCTGGCTGAGAGTAACATAAGGAGGCAACTCAAAAGACTGCGCGACCTTATGCTTATAGAGAAGCGTGAAAATCTTTACTACATAGCTGAATTTGACAAGCTTGCTAGCATAGTTGAAAACAGGATAGAAAAGTTTATTGTGGAGCAAACCCTAAGAAGAATAGAAGAATATGCAGAAGCTGTGGATGCGTGCTTTGCTGAAGCTCTTGCGAGCGAGAGCGAAAAGCAAGAATAAGCAAGTAATTCAGAAAGCTTTTTAAACCCCCCCCACCTTGTGCAAATTGCCGAACTACCCCGCCATGTCACATCGCCGAGTTCTGTGGCATGGCTCAATGGTAGGAGGCATAAAAATGCGGATTGAAAAGATTCAGGAAGCAATAGAAAAGCTGAAGCAAGAAAAACGTAATTTCGAGCAGACATTTGACCTAATCATAAATCTGAAAAAGATAGACATAAAAAAGCAACCGATAAATTTATTCATCAGCTTGCCGCATAAAATCAAGGACAAAAAGGTTTGCGCTTTTCTCAACAGAAAACTTGACATAATAGATACTGTTACGAAAGAACAAATCGCAAAATTCAAAGAAAAGAAAGATATAAAAAAGCTTGTAAAGAGCTATGACTTTTTCATTGCGCATGCAAGCCTCATGCCACAAATTGCCACCGTCTTCGGTAAGTTTCTTGGGCCTGCAGGAAAGATGCCATCTCCTCAACTTGGTTTAGTAACCCAGGAAACAGAAGAAGCAATAAAGCAACAACTCGAGAAGATAAACAAGACAGTAAGGATAAAGGCAAAGGAGCCAAGCATAAAGTTGGCTGTTGGTAAGCAGAACATGGCAGCTGAGGCTATTGCTGAAAATATTCTTTCCGCCTACAATGCCATAGTTAATGTATTACCGAGAAAAAAGGATAACATAAAGAATGTTATGCTGAAGCTAACGATGAGCAAGCCAATAAAAATCGAAATAGAATAAGATGGTAGGACAACTGCAGGAAGAGAAAAGAGAAGTGCCGGAATACAAGAAAAGAATTGTGGCAGAGTTAGCCAAGCTAATGAAAGAAAACCGTACAGTAATGATTGCTTCGATAAAGAATGTGCCTGCAAAGCAGTTGCAGATAATAAAAAAGAAAATCGCGGACAAGGCCAAGGCAAAGGTTGCAAAGAAAAGATTGATCATAAGGGCAATAGAAAACACAGGAAATGAAAAGTTAAAAGAGCTTACGCCATTTATACAAGAAAATATTATCCTTATTTTCTCACAGCTCGATCCTTTTGAACTTGCAGCAATTCTCGAAGAAAACAAAACACCGGCACATGCCAAGGCTGGCCAGATAGCTCCCGATGATATAGTAATTCATGAAGGTCCGACAGAGTTTCCACCAGGCCCAATCCTGAGCGAATTCGGAAATCTCGGCGTGAAAGTTGCTGTTGAGAACGGAAAAATAGCTGTCAAGGAAACAAAGGTTGTAGCAAAAAAGGGTGAGGAAATAAGCGAGGCGCTTGCTTCTATACTGCTTAAACTTGATATAAAGCCATTTATGATAGGTCTTGATCCTCTCGCAGCATATGATGCACAAAGCGATATCGTGTTCAAGGAGATAAAGATAGATAAGGAAGGCACACTAAGCATGCTCAGAGATGCATGCATGAAGGCGCTTGCATTTGCTGTTAGCATAGGATATTATTGCAAGGAAACTATTGGCTTTATTTTGGCGAAAGCTGCAGCACATGCCAAAGCTCTCGAGAAACATATAAAAACAGAGGAAAGTGGGGCTACAGCTGGAGAAGAAAAAGAAAAGCAAGAAGAAAGTAGTGAAGAAAAAGAAGTAAAGGAAAAGGAAGCAGAAGATGATAAAGTTGAAGAAGAAACAAATAAAAGTAATGGAAATAAGGAAGAAAATAAAGGAACGGCTGAAGAAAACGAAACAAATAAAAATCAAGAACAGGGCGAGAATTAATGCTCATAGAGGTTAAAATGGAATATGTATATGCGGCTTTGCTTTTGCATAAGCTTGGGAAAGAAATAAACGAGGAAAATGTGAAAGCTGTAGTGAAAGCTGCCGGCGCTGACGTAGATGAGG
>JAFCFJ010000035.1 GCA_017608705.1 Candidatus Pacearchaeota archaeon | reverse complement strand
GAAGATGTAAAGTTAATGCGAAAAGTTGTAGGAGATAAACTCGGTGTGAAGGCAGCTGGTGGGATAAGAACTTATGAAGAAGCATTAGCAATGATAAATGCAGGTGCAAATAGGATTGGTACATCAAGCGGAGTAAAAATCATTGAAGGGGCAAAAAATGAGTGAACTTTTAAAGCTTTTGAAAACCACAATAAAAGAGATAGAAGAAGACGGTTTTCAACCGAGAGTCGCACTTGTAGGGCCCAAGTTTGCAGAAATAGCCTTGAAAGAGCTAAAGAGTTTAGGTTTAGACCCGGAGCGAAATTAAAACATCTTTTATTCTTCTTTTTATTACGTGTCCTACGCCACCCCCGACTACAATGCCAGTAACTGCTTGGAGAATGTTCCCTGGAACCTCTGCCACAGCTCCTCCCCATCCATAAACATAGATTCCAATCATAAAGTAACCAAGAACCATCAAAGTTCCTCCAAGAATTGTTGCCAGAAGCACTGTTGTGAAATCATCTTTTTTGGAGGTAATATACCCCACAACAAACCCTTCTACACCTTTTATTACTAAAGTGAACGGTGCCCAATGAGCGTAACCTGTTATTATATCTGCCATTCCAGAGCCAAATCCCCCAGCAAATGCCCCTATTGTTGGGCCAAAGAGCACTGCAACAAGCATTACCATGCTATCCCCTACCCCACTGCAGCCTCAAAAATCTTTTTCTTGAGTATGAATAGATAAGCAAAATAAAGTATTGCAACTGCTATTATAATCCATTTAGCATATGAAGCCACCGCTTCTATTGTCATTATTATCACCTCACTTTATTTATTTTTCAAGTTAAAACTTGAAATTGAAGTTTAAAAGATTTTCTCTCAGAACATAAACTAATGAAGAAAAGAAGACAAAAAATAAGAGAAGTCAACCAACAACCGTCTTAATGGCCTCTTCAAGGATGTCAAGACCTATCTTGGCTTCTTCTTCATCTATTGTAAGTGGTGGGATCAACCTCAATGCACTCTTCCCACACCCAAGAGTTGCAAGACCTCTCTTGAGGGCCTCAACGACAACTTTATTTCTCTCGTTGCTTGCGTATTCCTTAGTTTTCCTGTCTTTTACAAATTCAATTGCCCAAGCAAGACCAAGACCTCTTACATCGCCAATAATCTCATACTTATCATACATTTCTTGGAGTCTCTCTTTGAAGAGTGGTTCAAGTTTTTGAGCATTTTCAATTAGTCCATTTTCAAGCTCGTCAATAACTGTTAATGCTGCCACACATGCAAGAGCATTTCCCCCATAGGTATTGCTGTGGACACCAGAGATACCAAAATCAAGATCTTTCCTGAAGATTGTAGCTCCAATAGGAACTCCCCCACCCAAGGCCTTTGCAAGGCTTATTATATCGGGGGCGACGCCAAAATGCTCTATTGCAAACATTTTGCCAGTTCTTCCCATTCCTTCTCCTTGAATTGGTTCTGCTATTACCCCGGCAACTTCTTCAGGGGGGACATAGTGTGCAAGTAGATAATCCTCAATGTATTCAAGAACCCTGTTCACAAGCTCATCAGGCTCTTCATAACCATCAATGTGCCATGGGTTCCTATAGGGGTTAGGATATGGAACATGCTCAACACCAGGCATTGTTGGGAACATTCTTGACCTGTGAACGGGTTTGCTTGCGGTTAAACTCATTGTTCCATGCGTTCTTCCGTGGAAAGCTCCAATAAACGCTATGAAGAGTTTTCTCTGTGTTGACCATTTGGCTATTTTTATTGCAGCCTCATTAGCCTCAGTACCGCTGTTTGATAGAAAAGTCTTTTTCTCAAAATCACCCGGTGCAATGCTATCAAGTTTCTCAACCAAGGCAACTTGATATGGATTGTAATAATCTGTTCCAATTACTTCTCTAGCCTTTGGTCCCGGAATTTCCTTAACCTGAGGTCCCTTCACCATATTCGCTCACCGATGTATAAAACATTTTGCCTCTATATAATTCTATGCTCATTAAAAGCTACTTTTGGTCGAAAAAGTTTCGGGAATAATAGAAAAGAAAGGATACTTTTACAAGAAAATTAAGAAAAGAAGTTGCAGAATAAGTTCTAGACAAACTCACTCCTCATTCACTTGAGATTTCCAATTCTCCAAAATATCCTTTGCCGAGTTCGCTGCTATAGCTCCCTGCCCCACGGCTACTGCAATTTGCTTGAAGACATTCGTTATATCACC
>JAFCFJ010000006.1 GCA_017608705.1 Candidatus Pacearchaeota archaeon | reverse complement strand
TCCTACACGCCACGAAGTTAGGCCAACATATGGTGATTATATTTGTGCTGATCTAAGCTGTAAGTTGCCTAATGGTGAAACAAGGCGCAATGGGGAGAGCTGGTGTGTTTATGATATGTCTGGCAAAGCAGGTAATGCTGATGATCCTGTTGGTTCGAGGCATTATAGAGCTATCTGTATCAACGGTGAAGTCATAGTAGAGCCATGCGCTGACTATAGGCAAGAAATTTGCATACAAGACAGTATAGAGACTGAAGGTGGCAAGTTCTTGCAGGCAGCATGTCGCGCAAATAGATGGCAAGACTGCGTGCAACAGGAAACAAAAGAAGACTGTGAGAATACGGACAGGAGAGATTGTGTCTGGCTTGAGGCTGAGGAGAAATGTGTGCCTGCATATCCTCCTGGATTAAAATTCTGGGAGGAAGGTGACGCCCAAGGTATATGCGCGCAAGGTAATGCTAAATGTGTAGTAACATTTGAAAAGGGACTCTTCGGCGGTGAAAAATGCAAGAAAAACTGTGAGTGTCTTACAGATGAATGGCGTAACAAGATGAATAATATATGTAAAAGCCTTGGTGACTGTGGTTCTTACATAAACTGGCTTGGCGTCGAGACAGAGAAGGGGACAAGGATAAGCAAAGGTAGATGGAAACCTGGCGAGGTTATTGCTGAAGTCTTCAGGCCGGTGACAGGAGCTGTGGTTAACATAGTAGGAGGAATAAAGCCAATAATAAGTGGATATCAAGTAAATGATCTGGAGAATACTAAAGGCAATATCAATAGATCAGAAGGTGACACTTTAACAGGTAATGTAGGCAATACGCCAAGAAACTCTTTATTTAACTTCACATGGAAAGAAATAGGAAAATCTCTAGCATGGGCTGCTGGTGTCTCCGCAGCAATATACATGTTCGGCCAGATGTTTGGTTTTGGCAAGCAGGAAGTAAAGGCTGCAAGCATAGCCACATTTAGCGGATTTATGTCATGGAAACTTGCATCAAAAATCTCAAGTCTTAAAAATGTCGCGCCATGGATTGGAATCGGAGTTGGCTTGCTCGTATTTGCTTTGCTTTACAAGAAAGAGAAAAAGAAGGTTGTCGTGTTTGAATGTCTGCCATGGCAACCGCCTGTTGGCGGTGCTGATTGTGAGAAGTGTTGGGTGAATCCGCATGACGTGACATCCCCAACAATAGAACCAAATGAAGCTGTGCTTACACATGGCTACGCTTATCAAGATGTCAAGATAAGACCTCCAGGATGGGGCTTCCGGATAGTCAGGCTAAATACAAAAGACGGTTGTATCAAAGCATTTGAGCCGTTGCAGTTTGGTATCGTAACGAATGAACCTGCAGCATGCAAGATAGATTACAACCACACAAAGAGTTTTGATGAAATGCGTTATTGGTTTGGTGGAACCAACTTGTTGCTTTACAACCACACACAACGCTTAGCATTGCCAGGCCCAGAAGCTCTCGAGCAACAGGCGCCAGAACTGCAGAATGATGGTACATACACGTTATACGTAAGATGTCGTGACGCCAACGGTAATTACAATGAAGAAGAATTCGCGATAAGGTTCTGTGTAGAGAAAGGGCCTGATACGACACCACCACAAATAATGCGGACGAGCATAGAAAGCGGAATGCCAATAGCTTATAACACAACAAGCCTTGAGATAACGCTTTATGTAAATGAGCCGGCAGAATGCAGATGGAGCCGTGAGGATAAGGATTATGAGCAGATGGAAAATAACATGACCTGCGCCACGAACATATGGCAAACTGACAACGGTGAAGAATATGCGTGCAGTGCTGTATTGACTGGGCTGAAAGACCGACAAGAAAATGTGTTCTATTTCAGGTGCAAAGACCAGCCGTGGGCTGAGGAGAGTGAGAGAAACGTGAATAGAGAGAGCTACAAGCTAGTGCTTGTAGGAACTGAACCGCTTAGCATAATAAAGGCTGAGCCAAACAACACCGTGATAAAAGGTTCTGGTGATGTGGTGACCATAAATCTCGAAGTAGAAACTGATTATGGCTACAAGAATGGGGAGGCTACATGTTACTATAGTACTACGCCTGCCGATAAAGATTATATTGCATTTTTCGAAACGGGTAGCAATAAACACAAACAGTCTCAATACCTCACTGAAGGAAAATACACATATTACATAAAGTGCATAGACCTTGGTGGCAATACAGCATATACCACAATAAGCTTTACTGTTGAAACAGATAATAGGGCTCCAATCATAACAAGAGTATACAGAGATGGCGACAAGCTTGCAATAATAACGGATGAAAACGCTACATGCACATACAGCACAGAAGATTGCAATTTCAAGCTAGAGGACGGAATAAATATGCCATATGAAAACAGCAAAGAACATTATGCTGAGTGGAAACTAAGCAAGACATATTATATAAAGTGTATGGATGAGTATGGCAACCAGCCGTTGCCAACAGAGTGCAGTATTGTTGTTCGCGGCTTCAGGTTTGCCACACAAGAATAAGCTGAAATGAGAAAAAAAGCACAAACCATGAGCATGCCTTTCTCTGTCATCTTCTCGCTTTTTCTCATAATCATATTCATAGCTGTTGCTTTTTATGCCATAAAACATTTTATGAAAATAAAATGCACGAGCGAATTTGGGATGTTTATCGAAGATTTCCGAGATGATGTAGACAAAGCATGGAAAAGTCAGGCCAGCGATTTTACTTTCAAGGGTAGTGGACTTGGAAGTAGGATAGAGTATGTGTGTTTTGCTAATCTAAGCGAAAGGCAAACAGCTAATGTGATAGATAGTAAAGGCAGAGATGTGTTCATAGAACTAAGAAAAAACTCGAACTACAAGGATAATATGTTTTTCTATCCAAGACGTTACGCATGCATAGCAAGTGCATATATAGCACATATAAAATTCGATGAAAATCCTATGTGTATAGCCGTAAAGGACGGCACCGCGGAAATAAGAATCAGAAAAGGATTTTATGATTCCCTTGTTACTATAAGCAGGCCATAGCCAAAATGAATAAACATGGTTTCGAGTTTAGTTTTGCATGGCTCTTCGCTATATTTGTAGGCGCGCTTATTTTGTTTTTTTCGATACATATCGTAAAAGTGTTAGTGCATAGCGAAAGATATCAGCAAGAGTCTGAAACTGTAGTAACGCTAAATATATTGTTCGAACCTTTTTCAACAGCTGTTGAATCAGGAAAAGCTGGCGTAATTAATTTCAGAACAAAAACCAAGATATATAACAAGTGCTATCTTTACAATGGCTTCGGATGGCAAGAAATCAAAACAAGCAGCGAACAATCACTTGGCAAAGAGGTTGTGGGAGTTGGTGAAAAAATAAAGGACAAGTATATTTTTTCACCTGCCAGGATAGAAGGCGAAAAACTTTGGCTTATGGTTTTTCCATTTCATGCAGGTTTCAAAGTTGCTGACTTGCTCGTCCTGACGTCACGCAGGTATTGTTTCTTCCGGCCACCAAATTACGTGAAGGAAAAAATAGAAGGGCTTAGCGATATAATAGAAATTACTGAAACATGGAACTGCAGTAAGAATAGTGTGAAAGTATGCTTTGATACAGATAAAGTTAATGGTGAGAAATGTGATGTCGCGGTGTATGGTAACTGTATCGAAGGATGTGAAGATAAATTTGAGATAGGATATGTAAAGAAGCATAACATAACATACTATTCCGAAAACCTTATGTTTGCTGCGATATTCTCTGATGACAAGATATACAAGTGTAATCTGAAAAGATTAGCCTTCAGAATAAGCACACTAGCGGATATGCTATATGAAAAGGCAAAGTTGATGAATTATCGTGGATGCAATGTAAACCCCTACAATGAGCTTGTTGCGCTGAAGTTTGTAGCTGAAAATATGTTCAACGCGACAAATCCCGATGCATGGCTCTGGCAACTAAGAGAAAAAGCTAAAATGCTAGAGGAAAAAAATGAAGAAGCTATATGTAAACTATACTGAAAGAAAAGCACAGCTGAAGATTCAGGAGATGATATTCATGCTACTTGCCGTAGTATTCTTTTTTATTCTCATAGGCCTGTTTATGCTTTCAGTAAAGCTGAAACAATTGAATAAGCAAGCAAGCCAGCTGGATGAAGAAAAAGCGGCAAGTATGTTGTTGAGCATTGCAAATTTGCCAGAATTTAGTTGTCCTGATAAAGCTTTGTGTGTGGATACGGACAAACTTATGGCTCTCAATCTAAGCATATATGAAAATTTTTTTGAATTGAAAAAGCTGTATTTTGTTATCCTCTACCCCAACACAAGCAATGTACTCTGTACTATGGCAAATTATCCAAACTGTAGCATATTTATTGTAGTAGATAAAGGACAAGAAACTAATGACAAGGCTACATTTGTAAAATTGTGCAGGCAAGAAAAAGAAAGTGGATATTATTATGAAAAATGTGCGTTCGGAAAGATAATTGTTGGTGTATAAGCAAGAAAGCGCAGCATGAAATTGTAGGTTTTGTGCTTATTGTGGTTGTTGTTGTAATAGTGGGTATTATATTTTTAGCACTCTCGTTGAGAACACGTGGAATGGAAATACAGGAGAGTATAGAAGCAGGAAACTTTTTGGATGCTGCTCTGGGACTAACAACAGACTGCGCACTGAATTATGTTCCAAACTACGTGACATTAGAGGAATTGATCAGGGCATGTAATAATGGTAAAACATGTGTGGACGGGAAGAAAGCGTGTGAGGTGATGAATTCTACATTCTTGCACTTGTTGGAAAGAAGTTGGAAAATAACGGAAGATAGTTATGTGAAGGGCTACAGGCTAAGGATATATGCTAACAGGACCAGTATTCTGGAAGATATAACAGTACTTGCCAAAGGGAACTGTACTATGGGAAGATCATTGGGTGCTATGAGAATGATTCCGTCACGGGACGAAGATATTGTGGTGGAATTTAGAATATGCTACTCCACAACTAGTGTTCAGTAGCTATATTTCTACCATGATATCTACAGCATCAACAGCCAATACAGGCTTCGAAAGCTTGCGTTTGCCTTTTGCTCCTGGTCTTAACTTTATAAATCCAAATTTTTCAAGCAGCTTTATATCTTTCCTTACAGATTTGAAGTCCCTGCCAAGTATTTTTGCAAGATGATACAAAGATCTTGGTCTTTTTGTTTTAATGGCATACAATATCTTGGCTCTTTCATTGCTCAACAAGCTTCTCAACTCAGCCAGATCTGAAAGATTTGGAACACCGCGAGTACGTCTGAAAAAAGTACGAAATGTGCCTGCTTCGAGTTCTATTTTTACATACCTTATACGTTTTTTCTCTGCCATTTTTATAAGATTTATGATCTAAATATATTTTCTATTTAGGGTATTTTTATTTCTAGATAAATAGAAAACATTTTTTAAATTTTTTGGTATTTTTTGTCTATATATGGACTAACATACCATATAATTTAAAAAATTTCTGGATTTTACGTCGATTTTTTTCTAAGATCATTAATCGCGAAGGATATTAACTTGTGACATAAAGTATTTGAAGGAATAAATAAAGGAGTTTTGCCACAATCTGAGGATAACGAAAGCTTTTTAAAGTCTTAAGACATGCACTTTAGTATCCTTGCGGCTAACGAGCTGAACACATTTCTTTCGTTAGCCGCGAGGATTAATCACTTGAAAGGAGGTTATGGAAAATGAGATTAAATTTTAGGAAAGTAGCATCTGTGCTCGCCAGTGCATTGATGCTAGGGTCCACAGCAGGATTCGCTGCTGCAGCATGGCCTGCTCCGCTTGTGACTGATGCGGGTGTGGCTGATGCTGTAGTAGTTGTAGGTGCCAATGCTGCAGCCTCGGATACAACCGTGGCTAACAGCATAGCAGACAAGCTCAACGAGTATGTGGACACAACAGTCAAAACAGGAACTGGTGAGAGTTATAAGATAGAAAAATCAAGTGACAAGCTTAACATAGGAGATAGTTTCGTAAGTGTAAAAACAACAGCTATAACAGACGACGA
Source organism: Candidatus Pacearchaeota archaeon (assembly GCA_017608705.1). Classification (GTDB taxonomy): domain Archaea; phylum Nanobdellota; class Nanobdellia; order Pacearchaeales; family GW2011-AR1; genus JAFCFJ01. The sequence goes on along the minus strand of JAFCFJ010000006.1, from coordinate 14,981 downwards.
CTTGCCAACACTCTTGGCAGACGGAACATACAGAAATGACGATAACGAAGAGTTTGACTATGAGCAGAAAATAACACTTGGCTCGGACCTTGTAATCGAACAGTTCTCAGACAAAGATTACAAGGATGAAGAGCCAACACTCGGTGTACACCTAGATGATGGCGCTTCTGTGTTGAACTACACATTAACATTCAACACAGCAGCCGAGTCAAGTGTGGATACGAATGGTTACTTAGACGATTTCGATGGTACAGAAATAGAAATACTTGGTAAGACATATACAATCTTCCACGCCACCAATGGCACAAACATAAAGCTTACACTTATGGGTGGTGCACTGACAGATACAATTAACTTAAATGAAGAGAAAACATACACATTGAACGGTAAAACATACACTGTAAAGCTTGTTTTCGTTGATGACGACGAAGCCAAATTTGAAGTAAACGGAGAAACGACAAACTCGCTCGTAGAAGGAGGCACATACAAGCTAAGTGACGGAACACAGATAGGTGTCAAAGACATAATGTACAATGCAGTAGCTGGCCTTACCCAAGCAGTAGAGTTCATGCTTGGGGCAGACAAGATAGTGCTTCAAAATGGCCAGAACATAGAGTTGAATGATGAAACAGTAAATGAACTTAAGACCTACATAAGTGCAAGTTATGGCAGTTCAACAACATCGATAAACAGCATCACGATAGAATGGAAGACAGATGATGAAGAGTTCCTTACACCTGAGCAGGAACTCGTTATGCCTGTCTTCGACACAGTGAAGCTAACAATGGATGACTTCACATTCCCAGCAGAGGAAACAATAGAAGTAAAGAATAGCGGTAATGATGTGATAGAGTTGGTTGTTCCTATAAAATCTGGAACAGCCACAATACCATTGCTTAAAGGCAATGGTACAATCTTCCAGTACATAGGCAAAGACTCCAACAGAAGGCTAGTTACATCCACAGGAAACAGCCTTGTATTTGATGAAGATACAGATGACTATTTCGTGGCTTCATGGGCATCCAGTACTGAGGCAGAGTCATACTTGCTCAGTGCTGATGTCTACCAAAGTGATAACATAAACTATACAAGAATTAAGAATGAAGTAACAGGACAGTATGTATGTGAGGACAAGAGAGTAAGTTCCACATGTACAATAGGAAATGTGGAACTTACAATAAACAGCATTAATGTAAATGAGGGAACAGTGAATATGAGCATAAACAGTGGAGGAAGCTTCCAGATACTTTATTCAGCAGAAGGAATGAAGATCTGGCTTCCATACAACTCCACAAGTAGCGGTATTGGTTACATTAACCTTTCCAACAATCCTACAAGCTACACACTGGTGATGAAAGAAGAGAATAAGGATGGCGACCTTGGTGCAGGTAACTGGATAAATCTGACAATAAGCTGGACAAGCAACAAAGTTACAGTAAGCGATATAGCTTCAGATGCTTGGGCTGCAGAAGATTCCGGAATAGAATATTATGAAATAGATGATACAGACACTTTTGTGGGCTATGTAAACAGCTCACTTGCAACAAAAGTAACGTATGATACAGGTGGTGACCAAGACACAGTAGAGCTTGTTTATCATGGCTCAGAGAGTTATGCCAACGTGTACTTGGCTGAAGTAACTGAAGGAGAAGAAAGTGTAGCAACAGTAAAGGTAGTTACAGACACTGAATTAACAGCTGACGACAAAGCCAAGAACATCGTGGCTGTCGGTGGTAGCTGTGTCAACCAAGTCACAGCTGAGCTGCTCGGTGTTGAGTACCCAACATGTGGCGATGCCTGGGAGCAGGCCACAGGTGTTGGGGCTGGCAAGTACCTTTACAAGGTACTTGAATCGCCATACGCCGACGGCAAGATAGCTGTGATCGTGGCTGGTTATGAAGCCAGCGACACAGAAAACGCCGGAGCCAAGTTCAACGAAGGCGAGCTTTCGCTTGAGGTGGGCACAGAGCAAATATTGCCTCAAGCAAGCGCATAAGCTCGCGGCTAATGGCCGGGAAAGGCCAAAAACTTGATTTTTCTTCTTTTTTCTTTATTAATTCGGAGTTGGCGTGAGCTATGCCAGATTTCTTTGGGAAAACTAAGAGCAAAAATGCACGTAGGAGATTCGATAAGACGAAAAAGTTAAAGATAAGAAAGCAAGAGAAAGATTTAAATTATTGCAAGCAAGAGAATTCTCATGCAGGTTCCTAGGCTTGAAACAAAAGCTGAAAAAGAGAAAAGAGAAAGAAGAAACAGGATAATCGTTGGAGTTCTTATGAGTTTTCTGCTTGTGCTAAGTATTTTAGGTTATGCGCTTTTTTCCAAGCCTGAAAATACACAGACTAGAAAATTAACATATAATGACGTGGTGTTTACTTTCGACGGTAGAATGTGGCATTTCTCCTTGAACGGCCATAATTTCGCAACTGTTTTCTCACCTATGAATACTACCAATATAAGTTTGCCAGGTAATCTTGAAGAGATATTTGCAAACTACACATCAGCCCCTCTCTATTTTGTTACAAGCAATATTGATGCTGTAGATGAGTTAGTGCGAAATCTTGGCTTTTTTATTCCAAGAGCACAGCTAGCATGTATCCAGGGCGAGAAGTGTGAAGGAAATTTACCTGTGAAGAACTGTCAGGAACATAACATAATCATAATAAAAGATTCGCCCAATGAAAGTGGTGTGAGCATTAAACAAAACTGCCTTATTATCGAAGGAAGCTATGAGGAACAGCTGAGAATAGCTGATGCCATAATATTTAGATTGCTTGGTGTACAATAAAGATGGCAAAAAGAAATACAAAAGATAGAGCAAGAAGAAGAACAAGACCAAAGAAGAAAGAGAAAATGAGCAAGAGAGAAAAAGAGGTAGCTATGATAATCATTTCTTTTGGTTTGCTTATAATAGCCATGATAGCAACATACTGGATTGTAGAAAAAAACAAAAAATTTGAGTATGCTGGCTTAACATGGGAAAAGATAAGAAGTGGAAAGGTAACGTTTTATAGAACAAATTTCACAATGATTGTTAATGGTAAACCTAAGGCCATAAGACTCTATCTAAGAAGTGACCCGCGAGAGGAAATAGACGTGAACGCAAGCATAAGGTTGAAGAGGCTAACATATATAAGTACGGATCCTCATATTGAAAACTGTGAAAATGCAATCGTAGCGCTAACAGAGCTCAATTTATTTCTTGGCGTTGTGGGTATAAAAACTAGAGCTGCTGTAACAGAGCCAGAAGAGAGCAATAGAACTGGATTGCCGTATATAACATGTGAAAATAAAACAGATTATAGCATTATTGTTGTAGTGCCTGGAGAAAAAAATGAAATCGTGCAGGCGAAAAAAGATTGTTATGAGATAAAATATACTGATTGCGAAGCCTTACATGCCATTGAACAGTTCATCGTCGAAATAATAAAACAGTGGAGATAAAATGAACAAACTATTTTTGGCTATTTTGCTGTCAATGCTGCCCATATCAGAGTTGCGTGGCGGTATGCCGCTTGCGATAAGCTATGCACTTGAAAACAATATCCCGCTAGCCAACATATTTTTCATAGTCGTAGTTGCAAATTGTATTGCAGTAATGTTGCTTTTTCTGTTTTTAGATTTCTTGCATGAAAAACTCTTGCGTATTGCCCCTTACAGGAAATTTTTTCATAGAATAATCAGAAGAATGCAAAAAAAGGTTACAAGTTTCGAGGAGAAATATAAAACATATGGCTTCATCGCGTTATCACTCTATGTTGCGATTCCCCTCCCAATTACAGGGGGATGGACTGGCACGCTCATAGCATGGCTTCTCGGGCTTGAGAGAAAAAAGAGTTTAATAGCAATTTTTTCAGGCATAGCAATAGCAGGTATTGTTGTGATGCTCGCCAGTCTAGGACTCATTAAATTATTTTTTTGATTTTCTCTCGGCAATGAGTTTTTTGATATCAGAATAGAAAGGTATTCCATGGATAGAAAATAACACATAGGAAATGAACCATATTCCTACAACAAAAAGTGTGCTCATTATGTGCCAAAAGACCAGATGCACGGTTTTGAAAAAAATGCTTTCATAAACAAAGAGATAAGTAAGAAAGAGAATCCTAAGAATATTCAGCAAGAAAAATAATGAAAATGAAAAAACAAGAGAGAGAATGCGTTTTTTTAGTGGCATAGCCAGACCAAAGTTGAGCAGCAAGAGAAGATAATATGCAGAAGTAGCTACGCAAGCATCAACAATAACAATAGCATAATGTCCCACAAAGAGAGTATTATCATATACAATTACTGGATGATAAAGCATTCTTAATATGCTATATATTGGAAAAATTGTCAGATGAAACAAAACCCTAGAAAAAAAAGGCAGCAATAGACCAATAACAAGGATGAAAAAGTATCTTGTGAATATGAAAATAAAATCCTTTCTTTTTCCAATAAAAAAAATCATCTTACCCTAGATTTTTAGCGTTAAGAACAAAATATATTTAAATGTTATTTTATAAAAACATCCCATGAAAAAATCTTTATCTGAAAAATTACTTATTTTCCTGCCTATCTTAGTCTTATTTGTCTTCTCGCTATATTTTGACAAAGAGATAGTTATGATATTCTCAAAAATTAGAGCATCATGGCTGACGGTTTTTTTGTTATGGTTCTCGAAACTAAGCAGCGTAATCTTTGTTTCAATCTTTATTCTAGTATATTTGTGGTTCACAAAAAAGAAAAATAATATATGGAAGGCTTATCTCTCGATGTTTTTTACTGCAGCAGCATGCTTATTGCTAAAAATAACATTGAAACGTCCACGTCCTTTTTTGGCAGGAACTATCCCTATAACGATAGTTATCGAAAAAAGCTTTTATACATGGAATGCCTCCTTTCCATCATTCCAGGCAGCAACAGTTTTTGTGATATTGCCTTTTCTTGAAGGAAAAATAAAGAATGTATGGCTGATCATCGCGATAATTCTTGCATTGGCTCGTGTATATTTTGGCATACACTATCTCAGCGATATTATAGCTGGCTCGTTGCTTGGATATTATATTGGCTCAAGAATAAAGAAAATAAAATAATAAAAAACAAAAATCAAGTTTTTATTCCAATTCTACAGGCTTTCTGAGAGCCACTAAAATTAACACTATAAGTACGACTACTAATATGCCAAGCATCCATGTTTGCCAGTTTTCCTGAATGTTTTCTCTTATTGCGCTTGCTGTAAAACTGAATCTCGGCTTCACATAAAGAGAGATCTCTTGCTGCTTCTCTACATTATCATAGGCCACGATTACTGTGAAGGTGTTCTCATCTCTTGCTGTGCTATCGAGGGTCATATAAATGTATACATCTGCGCTTTGTCCTGGCTGTAGATAAATGCTCTCTGGTTCTATTCCATCAAGAACAGCGAAATCCTCAATACCCTCTGTAGTTATATTGAAATATGCCGCTTTGTCCCCGGTATTGGTTATTGTCACCCTAATGCTGGCCTCTTTACCAGCGATAGCTTCTTCTGTAAGTAATTCTGCTGTGATTGCTGCGTCTGGCTCTGGCATCTTGCAGTAGCCGACATCAAGATATATGACAACTGGTTCATCAGACCATTCCTTGTAGACTTCGTCATCTTCGTCATATTTGTAATACGTCCTAAGCTCGACTCTATAACTTTTCGCTTCTATTGCTTCTGGCACATTAAAGCTTAACGTTACAGTCTCACTCTCTTCCGCGTCCAGGTACTCTATTTCATCGCTAGCAACAATATCGAGCTCTGGGATCCTTGCCTCTACCTTAACTTTATCCTCGTCATTTTCGCCTATGTTGTAGATCCTCAAGGTCATATCAACAGCCTCGCCACAGTTTACTGTGGTTGGCATCGTTATCTCATCCATATCAATAGCCACATCATGTTTCTCTTTCTCTACGTTGAGTTCGCTCCAGATTTCCCCCTCATATGTTGATACACAGTTACTCTCCTCCTCGTCTTCTTCATATGCTTTCACGACAAGGAAATACCTACCCTTCCCATCTTCTATGTCCACTGGAATGTTGAAATCGAACTGTATTAGTTTGCTCTCTCTGTCATCAAGCGAAAAATCTTCTTCAAGCACATCGTCATCATTGAGCTCAATGAAATCGTTAGTCTTTGCATCATACAAGGCCAAGCTGACAACAACATCAAGCTTGTCGTCTCCTGTGTTCTTTACTTTTATCTCTACGTTCATGCTATCCATTGGTTTTACGTCTATTGTGTCGCCCCAGTCAAAGTTATCTCCGGAAGTTCTATCTCGGATATCTATCTTTTTTATAATCAAATCGCTCCCTGTTTCGCCATACAAACAGTAGGTGCTCTCAAACTTCGCAGTGATTGTTGTATTGAATTTCTGACTTGCATTACTTGCATTAACTGCAGTAACCAAGAATTTCGTGGAAAAAATTCCAATACCGAAATCCTCAAAAATCTTCTCTATGTTATCTGCAATACTGTATGTCAGCGTTACCGTCGCATTAGAACCTGCACTTAGATTATCTACCCTTGCAGGTGTTGGCACGATTGTTATGTCTGTCTCTCTGCCAACAATTGTTGCCTCACCGATAGTAATGTTAAATGCGTCCGTCCAGTTGTTCCCCACTATAAGCTGTGTCTCATTTAGTTGTTTGTTGAAAGTCACACTAGACGGTTCAACTGTGATTTCTGCTCCATATGCAAGTGTCAAAGATATCACTAGGGATAGCAAAAAGCCTGCCACTAAAAAAAGATTTTTTGTTTCCATTTTATAACCAAATTTTGTTATAATTTTTCAGTTAAAACACTATTTAAACGTTTCGATAACTGTGCCTTCGGAATAAACAAAAGATTTATAAAAGAATTTTGCTTTGTTTTGGTAACAAAAATAAAAAGGAGGTGAAAAGAATGCCTAAAAAATCTCAGAACCTGATTGGGGCATGGGCTTTCTTGATAGGAGTGATTCTTGCAATAATAATAGGGTTAGCAGCAAACCAGCTTGGAGCAAGTGCAGTAGGAACAATAAACATTATACTAGTGGTCCTTGGTATCATAGTTGGTTTACTCAATGTAAGCGGTAAAGAATCTATGACATTTTTGTTGGCGGGGGCAGTATTGGTATTTGTCTCGTCGGCAGTAACACAGACATTACAAGGATTAGGACTTAGTGGGGTATGGATTATCGAAGTGCTTACTGGGATATTTAATGCATTGCTTATGCTTTTCGCACCGGCAACAGTAGTCGTAGCATTGAAGACTGTATTTGGAATAGCTAAAGCTTAATTTTAGTTTTTGTTTTCTTTTTATTCTTTATTTTTTTAGAAATTCTTCGATAATGGTTGCATTAACTATGCGCGTGTTTTCATAAGCTATTCCAGGGCACGCTGTATTGATCCAAATATCGCATTTGAAATTTTCGAGTTCTTCTGGCCTTAGTGTATTGCCAAGAAAAATAAAGAACCTTTTGTCAGGAAATCTTGAGCTAAGTAGTAATCTCAATTTCTCAGCTTCCTTCAACCTAGCTTGTCCAGGCTTTACCGAAACAAAAATACCTATAACATCAGAAGATAACAGCCTGGAAAGTTTTGCCATCTCCTTCTTCTTCATTATTTCGATTTCCTTTTTCGTTATTTTTTCTAACGAAGGAAACAACACGATTTCTATATCATTCCTAGCAGCAAGCTGTTTTGCATGAAAGCTTCCATCTGCCACAAGAAGCATCAACTGCACATCTTTTTTGTTTATTAAAGAACAACCAAGCACAGGTGAAAAATCAACAATCTCCTTTCCTGCTTTCTCAAGTTCTTCTTTGAGAATAGATGCTACACCTTTATACTGGCTGATATAACCAATAGAAAGTTTATTAGGAAGATCACGAGACAATAGACGTTTAATTCGCTTTCTGACAAAACTCTCGTCAAATCTTCTCCCAATCTCGACAAATAGAACCTTCATCACAGCCCGATCTCTTCTCTTTTCTCTTCCTCTTTCTTCTCTTTTGTTTTCGGTTTGGATATTTCAGCAAAAGAAGGAGTCACTATTATAATGTTCTCGCCAAAACCTGCGATGTCACCCTCAAGCGCGTCGGCAGTTTTCTTGATTTTGGCTACTGCGCGCTTTAGCTCTATTAAGTCTCTATCACGCAAAGGCTTTATGTCAATAACTGCAATAGTGTAACCTTCACGTAAGCTATTCAAGATAGCATCAATATCGTCGAAATTTCTGAGAATAAATGGCTTTACAAGCACTTTCTTTTTTTCCACTTCCTCCTCTATATCCAACTCTATATACTCTGGCTCCTCGTGTCCTGTTAAAAATTTAGAAATGCCTCTCCTGAGTTTTCCCACAACCATGAAAAACACAGAAAGATATAGTTTATAAATATTTCTGTATCATTCTGCTATTTTTTCTCCAGACCACTCATTATCTCCTTTTTCAGTTCTTCCAGCTTGCCACGCAGATTTTCTTCCTGTTTTTCTATCGAGCGAACACGTAATTCGAGAATCTCTTTTCTTTTTTTCAATTCATCTAAAATCTCTTCTTTACTTTTCCTCACCATTACTTGGCCAACTACCTTAAATACATCTCCGCTAGTTTTTTCCACTTCCGATATAGCGTTTTCTGTCTCGCTTAGCTCGAGTTGGAATGCTTGTTTTTGCAAAAGCAAACTTTGCAGGGCTTGCTCAGACAATTGCATCTCTTGAAGCTTTTTTTCTGTTTCTTTATCGATCTCCATTTAAACAGCTTTTACTCTCTTAACAGCTTTTCGCGGCTTATAAAATATTCGTGAACCACATGACGGGCATATAAATCTCTTTTCCAATGCTTTATGAGAAACTTGTTTTCCACAACGAAAACATTTATAGAGCACCATTTGAACACCAAATCATTTGCATTTAAAAAATTATGTATCGAGATGATAGGCATGAGAAGCGAATTTTCTTTTACATTGAGAACATTGCCATATTCCGCTCGCTAACCTCTTGACAGCTTTTTTCTTGCAAAAAGGACAAACCTGCTTCTTTCTCTGCTTTTCCTCGATCTCAACCACTCTCTTTTTTACCCTGATTCCATAACCTGCACGAAACCTTCCTGCTGACTTTACTTTCTTTGTCCTCGCCATTTTGAAGATTATGAGTGGGGTTACCCGGATTCGAACCGGGGTCGCCGGCTCCCAAAGCCGGAAGGCTAACCAGACTACCCCATAACCCCTGAAAATCAGGAAGTTTGGGGATTAAAAAAGTTTTCCTATCCTATTTTCCTTCGCCGCCTTGCTCACTCTCCTGGGTTTCTTGTGCCTCTGGCTTTTTCTCCTCACCAGCCTCCGCCTTTTCTTCTTTCTTCTCCTCTGCTCCTTCTTCAGCCTCTGCTTCCTTTATTGCTTTTTCCTGTTTTGCCTTTATTCTCTCAAAATCTGCTTTCAGCTTTTGTAATTTTTCTGCTGGTACTTCTGTCTTCTGGCTCTCTATTTCTTCCTTATATTTTCCCTCATTTATTTCTCTTATTACTTCCCTAGGATCCTTGCCTTCTACAAGCATTCCTAAGCTAACGCACGTGCCAAGCACTGTCTTAACAGCTGCAACAAAACTATTAACTAGCAAATCATTATATTTTGTCTTTGCTACCTTTATAATCTGTTCTATTGCAAGATTCCCGCATGGAACTTTACCTGCCTCGCCTGAACCCTTTTTTATGCCTGCCTCTTTCTTTAGCAGTTCTGCCACGGGGGGTGATTTTACAGTTATGGTAAATTCCTTGGTGCTTGGATCAACATCGAGTTCAACAGGAACTTTCAGTCCTTTGAACTGCTTTGTTGCTTCGTTAACTTCCTGGATAACCTTACCGAGATTTATACCAAGAGGACCAAGCTGCTGGCTAACAGCCGGTCCAGGCTTCATCTCTCCGCCATCAACAAGTAATTTTATTATCATTTTACTCTTCCTCCTCTCCAGCTATCTCTTCCTCTTCTTCTGTGTCACGCCTTATAACGCGCAGATTATCAAGGGGCACAGTGACTGGAATCGGCACGGCAGCCCCAAGCAACAAGACAACAGCTTCGCCTTTCTGCTTGTCCACGCGCAATACTTTGGCTTGCTCTTTCTTGAATGGCTCAGCTATAATTTCTACAATATCATTCTTCTCTATGTTTATCTCTGCTGCCACAGGCTCCAGCATATTCTTTATTTCCTCATAGCTTACTGTCTTGGGCAAGATTCCTTTTACATATGGCAGGTTGAAAGCTGCTTCTTCAGCTGTCTCGCGATCTAAGGCTTCGAGAAAGATGTAGCCACGTAAACCGTGTGGTCTTGCAAGACTAAATACATCAAGCCCTTTCTTTTCCGCACGCTCCGCTATCATATCAATTGCTTTGTCCTCATTGTTCGTTGTAACCTTAACAACAAAAATCATTTTACCAGAATACAACTTTTTGGCGAAAAGAGGTATTATAAATCTTTCTATTTTATGGCTTTCTCACCAGATTCATAAATGCCGAAATAATGAAGCCAATAAAACCAACAACACCTATGCCGATAGCAGAGATCCTTGCCACAAGCTTCAGTTCTTCTTGACTTGGCTTCTTAAGAACATGCCAAACACGTTTGCATTGCAAAAGAAAACTTTTGATTTTCATCTTACTCACCAATAAATTCTATACCTAACTCTTCTCCCATTTCACGTCGCTCTCTCTCACTGATTCTTTCGCCATGGCCGAGGATCTGGCTTGACTTTACTCCCGTAACTATGAGCATAACCCTCACAGCATTTCCCATATCCTCGCTGAGTTGGGCACCCCATATCAGTTTCGCGTCAGGGGCAAGTTCATTACCGACAGCCTCTATAATTGCCTTAGCTTCCTCAAGCGATAAGTCTGTTCCGCCGACGATATTCACTAACGCGCCAGTAGCATTGGAAACATCTACGTCAAGCAAAGGATTGTTCAGAGCTTTCTCAACAGCTTCCAGAGCGCGATTTTGGCTGTCGCTTTCGCCAACACCAATAAGCGAAACCCCGCCATCCATCATTACAGCACGTATGTCAGCAAAATCAAGATTAACAAGGCCTGGCTTTGTAACAAGCTCGGTAATACCTTTAACAGCATTGGTGAGTATTTCATCTGCGACCTTGAAAGCTGTATGCAGAGGCAAATCTGGAGCAAGTTCAAGCAATTTGTCATTAGGGATCACTATAAGTGTATCAACAATTGCTTCAAGCCTTTCTAAGCCATAAGTAGCATTTTCTATTCTCTTATTCCCTTCTATGGTAAATGGCAGTGTAACAACACCTATGGTAAGAGAACCTTGCTTCTTTGCAAGTTCAGCAACAACAGGAGCTGCGCCAGTACCTGTTCCGCCACCAAGACCACATGTAATGAAGACCATATCAGCACCTGCAAGTTTCTTTTTGATCTCTTGCTCTGTTTCTCTTGCAGCTTCTTCACCAATACGTGGATTGCTACCAGCCCCCAAGCCTCTCGTCAATTCCTTGCCAATAAGAATCTTGTAATCTGCGCTTGCATAGAGCAAATCCTGCGCGTCTGTATTTATGGCTATAAGCTCTGCACCCTTTATACCGATCTCTTTCATCCTTGTCAAAGTATTGCCACCAGCCCCGCCAACACCAATTACCTTAATTTTTGCACTTTGCTTCTTGAGAAGTTCCTCAAGCTCGCGATCTATTTCAAGCAATTCGGGCTTAACCTCGTTAAGACTTCCTTCACTAAGATCCTCGGCCATGAGAATTTATGGCGCAGGTACTTTATAAATTTTATGTGAAAAAATTAGTTATTTTCAAGATTATTTTTTCTCCATGCTCTTTGTTTCAAGTTTCATATTAAGGATTCTCTCTATCTTTTTCTTTGTTACAGGTGGAATCTTTATACTGCTATCGATAACAACTTTTTTCCCATCTATCCTGAATTTACTCACACCAAGAAAATAACTTAGTAGTGCCCTGGTTTTTTCCTCAATCTCGCTGATTTTTCGTTTTATTTTGAATTTGTAAGTTAGGGTCTTGCCCGCTAGCGGGTGATTGAAGTCTAGGATGACACGGCCAGCAGATACGCTTACAACTCTTGCGAGCAAATCATCGAGTATGAGTGTTTCGCCTTGTCTTGGCATTATGCCACGCTCACGGAAAGCGCTAAGCGGAAATATCTTAACAAGCTCGCTTCTTCTCTTGCCAAAAGCATCCTCTGGTTTTATTTCAACCACATATTCTTTTCCTATTTCTTTCCCTTCAAGCGCCTTGTCAAGCCCTCTGATAACCATCCCTTCGCCAACACATACTATGAGTGGTTTAACATCTTTGACCCTGATTTTTTTTGCTTCTTCCTCAATGTTTGTATCGAATATTTCGCCTGCCGAAGTCTTCCCCACAAACTCCAGCTCCACAAAATCTCCCTTTCCGATTTTCATGTTCTGTGATGGGTGAGAAAGCTTTATAAATCTATTTTTTCTCCCATCCATTATGCTGAAGATAATTGAAGCAACAAGTGCTAAGCCTGGCACGATAATCATGATAGATGGTGAGCCGTGTGAAGTGAAAAGCCAGGACGTGAGCAAGACAGGTAAGCATGGCGCAAGCAAAGTAAGGATAGAAGCTGTTGGCGTAATTGACGGAAAAAAGCGTGTCATTGTGAAGCCAGGAAGTGAGAGATTTGAAGTACCGCTTATACAGAAAAGAAGAGGACAGGTTTTAGCAATAACTGGTGACACTGCGAACATAATGGACGTAGAAAGCTACGAAACACTAGATTTGCCAATAAGCGATGAAATTAAAGAGAATATCGCAGAAGGTAAGCAAGTAGAATATTGGGACATAGAAGGAAGAAAAATAATAAAGCGTGTTTTTGGCTAAAATCCTGAGGTGAAATGGCAACAAAGATTCCTGCAGCACAAGCAAGACTTTTCAAGAACGTGTTCGTTTGCAAGAGCTGTAGCACTAAGATGAGGGCAGATCCTAAAAAAATACTTGAGAGAAAGGTTAAATGCAGGAAATGTGGGAAGCGTGAATTCAGGGCAATAAGGAAAAAATGAGTTTTTTATACTATGATCTTGCATTTCTAATTATATTCTTTCTTTTTGTTACCATATTTCTATATAAAAAAAGGAAAAAGTTAGACAAAGAAGGTGCCATATTTCTTTATAGAACAAAACTAGGAATAAAACTCATAGATAATTTTGCGAAAAAGTATAGACAACTTCTAGAACGGTTGGGGGCATTGGTTGTAATAATCGGGTTTATGCTTATGGGTGCTGCTATATTTTTGCTTATCAATACAATATACATATATGCGAAATACCCTCTAATAACCAAATACATAAAAGCTCCGCCTGTAGCCCCTCTCATACCATATTTCCCTAGGCTATTCGGCTTACAAAACTTTTTCCCACCATTTTATTTTACATACTTCATCATCACATTTATCATTGTGGCACTATTCCACGAGTTCAGCCACGGAATTTTCGCAAGGCTCTATAAAATAAGAATAAAATCTACTGGATTTGCTTTTCTCGGACCAATTCTGGGTGCTTTTGTAGAGCCAGATGAAAACCAACTAGAAAAAAAGGCACCAAAAGAGCAGATGGTAGTCTTATCTGCCGGAAGTTTTGCGAATGTTATTTTATCAATATTGTTTTTCCTTCTAATGCTTGGCACTTTTGCTTTTGCATTTCATGAGGCAGGAGTAAGATTCGATGGCTATGCATATGGTCTTGTCAATACAACAAAAATAAGTGCTATTGAAGGTATACGTGTAACGCCAGACACACTTATACCAACAATCTCGAAAATAAACAAAACAAACATCACGTTTGTTGCTGATGGTAAGGAATTCATAATAGGAAAAAAAGAATTTTTGGAAAAATTTTCGAAAGAAATTCCAGAACAATTTGTTGCTTATTATAACTCGCCAGCATTAAGGGCACAAATAAAGGGGGCTATAATAAGTATCGATAATGTAACTATAAAAAACAAAGAAGATCTGACTCGTCTGCTTGCCAAATACAAACCAGGAGAGAATATAACGATATGCACAAAAACTAATAACCAAGTAGTATGTTATAATATAACCCTCGACACAAGTCCAGATAATGAAACTAAAGCATTCCTTGGCATAACTATTGTCCCTAAAAGAAAAAATTTACTCTTCAGAATAATAAGGCTTGGTGATATCATGAAAAAAGAAGGAACTTACTATGAAGCGCCTCCGTTCGGCGAATTTGTTTATTATCTATTTTGGTGGCTTGCTCTTGTTAATCTTATGGTCGCTATATTCAACATGTTACCTCTCGGCGCTTTGGACGGGGGCCGCGTGTTCTATATAGCAATGTTCGCTCTTTATGGCTCGAAAAAGAAAGCAAGAGAGAGAGCAATAATGATGATGAAATTTGTACTTTTATTGCTACTCCTTCTTTTTCTTTCATGGCTTATCTCTTTTATGAGATAAACTTTTAAAATTCTGTCACAACTCTTTTCTTATCGGGCCCGTAGTTTAACGGTAGAACGTCTCCTTCGCAGGGAGATGGTCCGCGTTCGACTCGCGGCGGGTCCACTCATCATTTTCCGTCGATAATTTAGAATTGCTTATCGAAAGAAGGAAAAAATGAACAGAAAGATATTTAAAGTGAAAGTGCTTCAGTTCAAAAAAGAAAAATAAAAAGAGGTGGGTAAAAAATGGCAAAAAAGAAGAAAGGTAGTGCCTCGAAAAAGACAAAGAAAACAAAAGCAACAAAAGCTAAGGCAAAAAGGGCAAAGAAAACAAAGACAAAGAAGAAAAAGAAGAGATAGATGATTTTTATTTTTTGTTTTTGTTTTTTGATTTGATATATTTTTAAATCACCTATTTGTTGGTTTCTTATGCTTCCGAAAAATGTTATAGAGTTGTTGAAAAAACAGCATTATGCCATCGTAGGTAAGCACTCAGCTGTGCAAATATGCTTATGGACAAAACGTTCGCTTCTCGACAGAGGTTTTTGTTATA
>JAFCFJ010000021.1 GCA_017608705.1 Candidatus Pacearchaeota archaeon | reverse complement strand
AGCTAATGTGTTGTGGCTTCTCGGTATAGAGCGAGTTGAGGAAATGTGATGAAATGATAGAGCGCGTGCTTCTTGTTTATAAGGATGAGGAGATAAGGCAAGGCAAAACATGTGCGAAAGTTAGGGAACTGCTCGAGAAAAACTTTTCACAGGTTTCGTATGCAAATGCCCAACACCTCAACGCAAGAATCTTCGACAATGCAGAGATTGTGATTAGTGTTGGCGGTGATGGCACATTTCTCCGGGTTGCGCAACTCACGACCCTGCCGATTATTGGTGTGAATTTCGACCCAAGAGTGAGCGAGGGCAGGCTTCTCATGTTTGATCTCAAGAGCTTTTCCAAGAAACTCCCTGACATAGCCAGAGGTGACTTTGATGTAGATTTGCTACCCAGCATAGAGATAAGACTCAATGGATATAAGCTACATTATCATGCAGTAAATGATGTTTATATTGGGAGTAGCCATCCGCATAGAAGCTCGAAATATGTTATTGCTTACAGAGGTAAGAAAGAAGAACAGCTCAGCAGCGGAATTATCGTTGCTACAGCTACAGGGTCGTATGCATGGTATCTTTCCGCAGGAGGCAAACCTTTCA
The DNA here is from genome assembly GCA_017608705.1 of Candidatus Pacearchaeota archaeon. Classification (GTDB taxonomy): domain Archaea; phylum Nanobdellota; class Nanobdellia; order Pacearchaeales; family GW2011-AR1; genus JAFCFJ01. The sequence continues at coordinate 4,164 of JAFCFJ010000021.1, read as the reverse complement.
ATGCAAAGGATGAACTTAGGTTCATCGTGAGAGAACTTTATTTTGGCAGATTGCATAAACCGAAAATTTTGCATGGCGTGATCAAGAAAGGAGAGAAACTCAAGATTATCGCACGAAACTTTGATGGCCTAATTGCCTTAGACTCGAATACAGAATTTCCATTCAGATATTACAAAGAAAAAGGAAAAGCCGATATCGCAGAGATTGGGCTTGGCAAACATTATGTTAAGAGAGTGTTGCCTTAATTTTATAAGCTCAATCATTCTTCTCGTGACATGGAACTGAAAACATTTTACCTCGAAACTTACGGATGTAGTGCTAATCAAAACAACTCTGAAATAATGGCTGGCTTGTTAGCGAGAGCTGGCTTTGTTCATGTGGCGAGGCCAGAAAATGCAGACTTACTCATTATCAATTCCTGTATTGTGAAAGGACCTACGGAGAATAGGCTAAAAAGAAAAATTCAAGATCTAGCCAGGTTGAAAAAACCTATTATTGTTGCAGGATGTGCGCCAGAAGCTATAGCTGATGACTTGCTTAGGCTTTCTTCTAGATTGTTCTTGCTTGGTGTGCATCATACACGCGATATTGTCAAGTTAGCGAGGAAAATAGCTGAAGGTAAGGCCAAGCCCACAGAATTTGTTGGCAAGAGACACGAGATAAAGTTATGCATGCCAAAGATATTGCAAAATAAAGTAATAAGCATAACTCAGATATGCGAAGGCTGTTTTGGAAACTGTAGTTTTTGCATAACACGTTACGCCAAAGGCGAGCTTTTTAGCTATCCTATAGAAATGATTGTTAAAAGCATAAGGCAGGATTTGGAGGCTGGCTGTAAAGAAATTTGGATAACAAGTCAGGACAACGCAGCCTATGGTCTTGATTTTGGCAAGCACGCATTGCCAAAATTACTCGAGGAAGTGCTTGGCTTGAAACATAACTTTTTCCTCAGGCTTGGAATGATGAATCCAAATACCCTATTATCTATTCTTGATAGAATCCTTACAATTTACGAACATAAAAAGATGTTCAAGTTCCTGCATGTACCTTTGCAGTCTGCAAGTAATAAAGTGTTGTGTGACATGAAACGAGGCTATACTCTTGATGATTTTCTCAAAATTGTAAGAGCATTCAAGGAAAAATTTCCAGATGGAACTTTTTCAACTGATGTAATTGTTGGCTATCCCACCGAGAGCGAAGAGGATTTTCAGGAAACATTGCAAGTAATCAAGGACATAAACCCCGAGGTGCTCAATGTGAGTAAGTTCTGGCCACGAAAACTGACTGAAGCCTCAAAGCTTAAACCTTTGCCTCCAGAGATAGTTAAGGCAAGGGCGCGGAAGCTGATGGAAATGCATAAGAAAATTAGCAAAGAAAAAATGAAACAATATCTTGGCAGGGAAGTTGTTGCGCTTGTTGATAAGAAACAAAACAACAAATTTTTTGCCCGCGATACCAATTATAGGCTTCTTGAACTAAACACAGGTAAGGAGCTACTAGGAAAATTCATAAAAGCCAAAATAACTGGCGTGAGACATCATCACTTCCTTGCAAGCTACATAAAAACTACGAGGCTATGAGAAAAATAAAAAGATAAAAAATGCTAACTTCGACCTCACCTCTTTTTTCCGCATTTCTAATATAATACTCTAAATCAGCAATTATCTACTACTTCTTTATTGGCTTGAATTTCTGCCACGCTACATCAAACAACTGCTCCAATGCCTGTGCAAAGAATTCTGTATTGATCCACACACCAATGTCATAGTTTGGATGTATCGTTTGGTCATCCATCAACATAAACATAAGCTGTTCACCATCAACTATGCAGAATCTTGCTCTCAAACTTTCTGTATTTCTTACCTCAGCTACTTTGCTGAATTCTTTAGCTATGTTCTTGTTCTTGGCTGTTATAGGAGCAGCGATCCTTATTTTGACACCTCTTTTCTTTGCTTTTTCCAGACTTGGAAGCAAGCTCTCCAGCTTTCTGTTTAGACCATCTTTTGTTGTTACAATTACAATGCTTTTTTCTGCGCTTCTGATCATCATGTCAAGATGGTTGTATAAATTCTGTCTACCACGCAAACTTCCTGAAAGCTCGCTTGGTTCTACATACTTAATACCCTGTTCGAACAGATTCCTTAGTTCTTCGAGCACGTCTTCACCCTTTAGCTGTTCCAAGCGTTTAGATTTTTCATGAGCTTCTCTTATCAAGTTTCTCTTCACTCTCTCGATCACTTCTTCTGGTTTCAGCGCAACAAACTTTATTGGTTTCCCAAGTTTCATAACAATGAATCCCTTCCTCTCTAAGCTCTCGAGAATATCGTATGTTCTGCTTCTCGGAACACCAGAAATGCTGCTTAATTCTCCTGCTGTGCTCACACCACGAGCAAGCAATGCGGTCCAAACTTTTGCTTCATAAAGGTTGAGGTCGAAAATTTTCCTCAGCCTGCTCAAAAACTCTTCTTTCACTATCATTTTAGTGCTACTCAAAAATTATTATTTCTAAATAAAAGGGGTATTTAAAACTTTTTCTTTTTATTTAACCTCTAACCGGTAACATATTGTTATGATTTTTAGGTTATGAAATCTGCAGATTAAGTTATCGACGGAAAATCAGATTTTTTCGAAGTTTATTTTTATCTCTTCATCACGTATTTTTCCTTCATGTTTCCACTTATCCAGATTTTTGAATATAACTTCTTCCGCATTGGTTCTTTCCTTCAACATTTCTTCGAATTTTTTCAGTTTTTCAGCTAGTACTTCACTGCACTCAACTTCAAGCTTTATCTTATCTGTCTTAACAAGCCCTGCTTTTTTCCTTGCTATCTGCACATGTCTCGCAACTTCACGGGCAAAGCCTTCTGCTTCAAGCTCTGGCGTGAGCTGTGTGTCAAGAGCCACATCAAGAGCTTTGCCTCGCTGTATCTCAATTTCTTTCACATTTAGTTGTTTTTTTACTAGCTCTAATATTTCTTTGCTCAGCTTAACTTCAGGAGTGAGCGTTATGGTGGCTTTTTTGAGTGGCCATCTCAAGCCAATCCCATGCTTATCCCTTTCAGCCATACCCACCTCGATTATTCTTTTTGCATGCTCAACTTCCTTCTCCAGCTTTTCGTTAATTTTCTCGTTGTCAGATTTTGGCCACTCGCAGAGATGCACAGATTCCTCCCTAAGCCCGAACTTCTCGCGTAGATTTTGCCATATTGCCTCTGTTATAAAAGGCGCCACAGTAGCAAACATTTTCACGATATTTTTGTAAACAACATATGTTGTATAGAGCACAGTTTTCTTTTCATCGTTGCTACCGGCGGCTTTGTCACGAACAAGCTGTATATAGCCACGAGAAAGTTCGAGGAATAAGCGTTCAATTTCAGGTATAACATCATCTATGCGGTACCTCTCGAATAGCGCGGTAACTTTCTTTATCGTTGAATTCATCCTGGACAAGATATAGCATTCTTCTATTCCTAGCTTTACATCTTTCTCGCTGAGTTCTTCAGGATTTAGGTTAAGTTGTGATGCCAAATCATAGACATAATTTTGTATGTTCCACAATACATTAAGATTCCTGTGTTTTGTTTCTACTGCTTGCCAGCTGAAATTCGCATTTTCTCCTGCATCCGTCTCGCATAAATAGTAGCGTAGAGTGTCAGCACCATACTTATCAATAACCTCGAATGGCGACACCACATTGCCTAAACTTTTACTCATCTTCATGCCTTGCCAGTCAAGGATCATGCCATGCACATACACATTCTTGTATGCCGTCCTGTTGAATGCAATTGCTGAGCATATTTGCAGCATACTGAACCACAACTTAATTTGTTCCGTGGCTTCGAGCACAAGGTCGGCAGGGAACAGCTTAGCGAGTAGCTCTTTGTTTTGTGGCCAGTCCAAACAATTCCATGATGTCGTGCCAGAGTCTATCCAAACATCGATTACGTCAGGAACACGTTTCATGTCTTTGCCACATCTATTACACTTTATCGTGATTTCATCTATGTATGGCCTATGCAAATCTTCTGGCAGTTCGCCAGCTTTCTCTTCCAGTTCTTTTATGCTACCTATAACCTCTATGTTACCGCAGCTGCATTCCCAGATAGGCACAGGCGTGCCCCAGAAACGCTGTCTTGTTATGCTGTTATCACGCAGCGACTCTGT
>JAFCFJ010000020.1 GCA_017608705.1 Candidatus Pacearchaeota archaeon | reverse complement strand
ATTTGATGCTACATCAAGCACAGGCAATATAGTGTCGTTTGACTGGGACTTTGGCGATGGAAACACAGCAGAAGGACCGATTGTGGAACACACATTCGAAGAGCCAGGTACTTATGAGATATCGCTTGTGGTCACAGATGATAGCGGCAGCACAGATGAAGCAATGAAAACTATCGTAGTTGGTTCTGGAACAGAACCGACTCCGCCGAATCCGCCAGAGGGTATACTTCTGTATCCCTATGAGACTCTTAAAATTACTCAACGTATTTCAAATATAACCCCAGGCGAATATGACCTTGGGTTAGAAGTTAAATATACGGATTTATATGGCGCTAGCGATAAAGTTGCAACTAACTGGCAACCAGTAGCTTTGCAAATTGCTAATATTGGAAGTGATAAGTTCCACATTAAACTTGATTTGTACGATCAAAACTTTTGCATAGGGCCGGATGGCATGCTTGGCCTAACCGGGGAAGCTGCATTGCCAAAAATTAAGCTCTCTTGGGAGTTCACAGGCAATGCTGCTGTTGGAATAGATGAATGTGACAAAAAGCTAGGTAATGATTTTATCTATTGTGATCCAACACAGTTTGCAATAGAGCTTGCGCAGAAGTTGCATAGAATAGAAGAGCTTGCAAACCAGAGCTGGTTTACTTCTGAGCCCACTCCATGGCACATTTACTTTGCAGACCCGGAGCGCTTAACATTTGAGCCTAGAGAAATAACGAGCGGCCTATATAACGTCACGCTTGATTTCAACTTTGAAGCTGAAGAGTATGATTTCTTCGAGGAATCAAAGCCCATAGCAAGAATCAAGGTTAGATTTGAAAAGATACATGATGTTGGTGTAGATGTACCTTATTCACCGTTCTATTTCCTGCCCTTCAACGGATTGGTAGGAACAATGCGCGAAGATGAAGATGGCAAAGTAGAAAGAAAAGACTATGGTATAGGCTTTACCAATAATGATGATCCAATAGTGCTTAATGTAGCCGACGATTCTCCTATTGACACACAAGCAAGCGGCGGCAGAGATAAGTATACAACAAGTGTTTATCGTGATTTCAGTCAGCTTAATATATATTCTCGCGGCAGAGTATTTGAAATAAATCTTGTGGATAGATTTATACAACTCTATGCCGGCCAGGCAACACCCGTGATAATGGGAATCAAGAGCAATGATAATATTGCAGAGGCATTCTATCAGCTCTACGCTGGTGATAATGTCATTGGCGATAGTTTAAGCAGCATGAGTTATTGGACAGGTATTGCAACATCACCAGGTTTGAGCTGTGGTGATTTTTACGGCTATGCCTTACCATATAAAGCTCCAGATAATTCAGCGAGCTCATTTAATGAGTGTTGTGCCATAAGTGAGTATCATTTGCCAGCCTTTGGGTTCCGCTGGCCAAATGTAGCAAACAACGAGAGCATCTTCATGAGTACAATATTCTATCTGCCCTATAACCAGATGATGACCTTGTCCAGCGCCTGCGCAAATAACCTTTCAATCTTCGCATCGCCTAATGACTTAAGTAGACAGCCTACTGAATCATTAAGTTTAGAAACAGCGATACGTATACAGAAAGTGCAAGATGTGCTCAATCTGATGAAAGATGGGCTTGTTTGCACAGCTCCGCAATATGCCAATGTGGCTCCAGAGGAAAACAACTATATTTTCTTCTGGAATGAGCAGAAGATAGAAGAACAGCTTGAGCAAGCAAAAGCCCGAATTGCTGAGCAATGGGGCTTCAACTGGGAGAACTACGCTTGTAATACACCTCATTAGAAATAGTCTGAAAACGGTAGCACTGTTATGCAAGTAGATGTTTTTCCAGTATGCTTCTTATCTTTTCCCCATCAAAACCTAACTTAATTAGCCGTGTATGGCCCCTAAATCCTTTCCCTGAGTTTGTTGTTAGTAGCAACCCGTACATTTCCAATTCATTTATATACTCTTGGAACCACCTGATGCTAACGCTGCTAGCTTTTACCTTTTCTGCAATTTTTCTGTATTCATCATAAACCTCGCCAGAGCAAAGAACGCATTCCTCATTACTCAACTTCTTAATCCCTTTTTTATCTGTTGTGAGCCTTGCTATTGCATACAAAACAAGCTGCTGCTGCTCTGGCAAGCTACAGATCATATCCATCACAATCTCTTCCTCGACCCTTTCTTTAGCTTTTTTCACTTCCTTATCTGTAACCTTACTATGGTTTCCCTGCTCTGCTATCTCGGCGGCTCGAAGCATAAGCATTACCGCAGTTCTAGCATCACCAGATTCTTGGGCCGCAATAGCTGCAGCAAGGTTTATTGCAGATTCTTCTACCACATCTGGTTTAAAAGCCATTTTCACACGATCTTTTAATATTGCTCTAAGCTCTTCAGCATTGTAGGGCGGAAAAACAAGTTCTCTTTCGCAAAGCGAACTTTTAGTGCGCGGATCCAAGCGGTCTTTAAACATAAGCTGGTTACTTATCCCCAAAATACTTATGGATGAGTTCTGAAGTTCGTCGTTCGCGCGCGTTAGCGCATAGATCAGCTCATCAAGGTCCTTAGTCTTATCTATTTCGTCAAGCCCTATTATCAGTCTGCAAGCGTTTTCCTTACAGTATTTTAAGAGGTTTTCGTAGATGAATGTGCCACTATAGCCTATAAAATCTCTATCTGGATAAAGCCCCTGCACTATCCTGCTCAAAACCTTATATTTGCTATTGTAATGCCTGCAGTTCATATACACTATTTTCACTGCTAGGCCCTTTGCACGAACAAATTCATCAAGTTGATTTAGCACATGTCTCGTGCAAGAAGTTTTGCCTGTGCCAGGTTTCCCATAAAGAAATAGATTGTCCGGCTTGTGGTCATCTACAGCTGCGCTAAGCACTGAAACCATTTCTTCTATTTGCTTTTCCCTAAATGGTAGCCGTTCTGGCGTATAAGATGGCAGCATTATGTCCCTGTTAAGAAATATGCTACTTTCTTTAATCTTGCCCTCAAATAGGTTTGGCATAACCCTCATATAGTTTTTGCTGAATAACAAATAAAATACTAAACAGTTTGAAATTCAAATAGCTTTGCGAGCGTGCATAATAAACGTTAAACTTAAAATAATGTATAAGGAAATATTATAGTAACAGCACATATTGCTAAGAGGTGATAACTTTGGCTTTTTTAGACAAGGTATTTAAGAGGGAAGAACCAATAAACATTGAAGAATTCTTGAACTCCTTGGACGTTGAAGAAGAAACAATGTATGAGGATGTTGATGCATTTGTAAAACCCCTAAGTTTGACTTCGCCAGAAGATGCTGAACGTGTTATAAAGGAAGCCAAGGAAGGAAATATAATTCTTCTTAATATTGAGGCCTTGGCAAAAAGGAATGCATTGAAGCTCAAGGAGCTTGTAACCAAAATAAAAGAACAGATTATGGAAATAGATGGTGACATTGCAAGGATCTCGCATGATAGGATTCTGATTACTCCAAGTAAAGTAAAGATAATAAAGAAAAGAATCCAGGCGTAACAGGGCTTTAAATGATAAAGCTTAATCTTCCTTGTTTGCCCCCATCCCTCAAACTCGAGCAAGCCGTAAAGCTTTTACGGAACTTCTACAGGCAACCAATAACGAAAGATGGTGAAAAGCTGATTTTTGCCCCTTTCTATTTTTTTACCTTCCTCGTTTATAAAACAGAAAATAATATTGTTAAAGAGTACAAAAAACTTAATGTTGCTTTTGATGCGGTTGATAGCAACATCCTTTTTGACGTTCCTTTAAAAGGAACTCTTACCGAAATAGATGAGAGCACAGAGTATATTGAGCTTGAACCGAAAGTTACCTTAGAAGAGGCCGAGCGCATAGCGAAAATAATGGTTTCCCATAAATATGAAGTACCTATGCAAAACGTGGAATGCTTGCGTTCAAGCACCGTTTACTGGCCTTTTTTTGAAATACACTTGACTGTGCCAGAAAAAAGAACTTTTAAGATCGATGCGTTTTCAGCTGAACTTATTGGCGAAAAACCTAAGGCAAAAATTTCAACACTGTTTGCGGAAACAATAAATGATTTAAAGAAGCCAAGCAGCTGGCTTTATTACTTTAAAGAGCTTGTAAAGGATTTGGGAAGATTCATCTACAAACTTCTCAAAAATAGAAATGTGCAAATTGTTATATTAGTTTTAGTACTTCTCGTCCTTATTTTTTCTATTCTTCGTGGATAATTAGGCAAATTCACCAAGCGATTTCTGCACGGCCTTTTCATTTCTGAATATCGAGCCTATTTCTTCCTCTATAAGCTCAATCCTCTGCTTCAGGTAATCACTTAGCTCATATTCATTAGCAACCCTTTTCGCTATTTCTAGGTATTTCTCAACACTGCCTTTTGCGATGGTTAGAATAATTGTATCTTTCCCGCACTTTAGGCACTTGCCAGTAAGAGGCATGCGCCTATATTTAGTGTTGCAAGTTGTGCACCTAAACTGCTGTCTACTAAAAGCACGCGTATTTCCTATAATATCTGGCAATAAATGCGTTTCTATAACCCTTGTTAAAGCGTCTTTCGTATTTACCGCCCTTATCTTAGTTTGTAGCATTGCCTGAGAAATTATTTTATCTTCCATTGTTTTCAATTTTACATAAGTAGAATATTCCGGACCATTCGCAAACCCAGAGGTTTCATGAGTATAGCCAAAACCAGAATACTGTTTTTCACTACCTAATCTATGTTCAACCCTTTCTATGTTTACAGCATCCGCTGGTGCACACTCGAGACTCTTTTCATATAACTCTAATGGGTACTCCCAGCATGTTTCCATCTCATATACTTCAGTGTCAATTTCATTTGGCCTTAAAACGGTTGTAAATACTAGAGGTGCATCCATTCTGCCCCCACGCGAGCTTGGCAAGTACGCATGTGAAAAATTGAGCAACGCATCCATAAGCAACATTATCGAGTCTTGGTCACCATCTGCGTTGCGCCTCTTTGTCTGATGGAAATAAGGGTGAGCGAAGCACGCACGCGCTTTAGTAAAACCTATTATTCTACCAACAATTGCTGCTGATGTATGTGGCGCCAAACCAAGGACAAGCTCGCCAATAAGATCCTCTTTTTTATTTATATTATAGCATGGCTTTAGCCCATAAAACTTCTCTAGCTCGTCATCTATAAACCTTGCAACTCCAACTAAAAAGTCTGCCGCTTTGTTATGTATAATTATATCCTGAGGGAATATCTCAACTATTTGTTCCTCGCTTATAAGTTCCTTGTCATTAATGTCTTTGTTATATCCCAACTCCCTAAGTTTTTTCACACTTACACCGATCTCTTTTGGCTTGAAATGTGTTATTGGCACGTTTATTAGCTCGTATCTGATTGTACCATCTCTAAATATATGCAGATTATGCTTTGCTCGTAGGAGCCCCTTTTCAATAGG
>JAFCFJ010000005.1 GCA_017608705.1 Candidatus Pacearchaeota archaeon | reverse complement strand
TTTCCTTGCTTGTTGTAACAAGATAAAATACGAGGCTCGCTTTGCCTTCTTCTATGCTGTTAAGCCTAATTCCCATATCAGGTATAGAATCATTATTCAAATCAAGCTCTTTTGTTTCGTTTATTCTCAATGTAACAACCGTAGCATTTGAGGCTATTTCAAGTTTAACATAATCGTTGCCCATCTCTATTAGTATTGCAGAATGCGTTGAATTCTCAACGGTAAAAATTGCTTTGCTTCCAATTCGCATAGAAACATTGATGCCTTCCTTGCTAATTGAAATTTCTCTCTCAGCATTCTCTGGAATTTCTACTTCTCCTTGTGTTGTTTCAGCAGTTTCATTAGCTGTTATGTTTGTTGTCTGGTTTTGCTGTGTTACCGCGCTAGTACTACTGCTACTACCCCCTCCATCACCACCATCACCATCATCATTCTGCTCTTGCTCTGTGGAGGCAAACACCATATAATAATCAGCTTGTTTTATAACAACATCTCGCAATACAGGAGTTACGCTGGTATCATTAGTTTGCAGTATGGCCTTATATTGAATATAACGTTGATTCGTTACATTAAGCTCTTGTCCGCTCTCATTGTAGTAACTATTGCTTGTGCCATCAGGTCCTTTCCACGAACCCCATGTTATGTTATCAGCAGATGTTCTTACCTGAAATGTGACGGATTCTCACCTAAATCGAAAACACGAGAAATAAATTCGCCTGCTGGAAAATATTTCTTTGAATAGCTTGTATTTACATTAGATTTCTCAAGCTGGAGATTATCCCACCAACAAGTTACATTGCTTGTTGCATCACTGCTATTTATCTTAAGATTTATGCTAAGATTCGTGTCAGATGCTGAAGTAGTGATTGTGCAATTGAAATATGTCCAGTCTGTCGTACTAGTATATGTTATTGTTCCCTCCGCACAGCCATTTGTTCCGCTAATTCCTTCAACATAAACCTTACATTCTCCACTGCCTTGGATAGATGTTTTCAGCCATCCGCTCAATGTATAATTTGTTTCTGGATCAACAACCACATACTGAACAGAATCACAGCTTGTTTGTGTCATGGAGATATTTTGTTTCAACGCGTAATTTCCTGCATACCGCGTTGTGCTTTTTTCAACTTCAGTATTACTGCATGAACCAGATTTTTCTGTCCATCTTTCTACGCTAATATTTGTGTCCCAAGTTTCAAAGCCAGGATTATCAATAAAATTTTTTCTTGCCAGCTTTAGCTCTGCATTCACGGTTCCTGTGTAATTATAAGAAAGAGTAAGATATCTGCCATCCACAGCCCCATCCTGAGAAGAAGCCTCTCCCTCAGTATTGCGCCTTAACTCAGCAAAGGTTTGATTAACAGTGCCAGAAGGCCATATTTCAATAAGTCCTGGGTAAACATCAACTATTCTATACTCCTCAAGATTAGATTTTGTTAGGCTTGTTGTGATGAAGTAATTAATTCCGTTAGAATATGTATGGTAATTGACATGTTTGTGGCCAGAAAAAACTAATATGGCAAGGTAAGAAGTGTTGTATCTCTCCAGCACACTTATCACCTCTGCCCTGTTTCCCAGAATACTAGTGATATCTGGATGTTTTATGTGATGATGCAAAAAAATGAAAGCAATCTTATTTGTATTTTTATATGCGTTGAGGGTTGCATTCAGGAAATCTATTTGCTCTTGTGATATATTCCCTGCAGGCCCGCTCTTGTTCGCTCCTGCTTGCGCAGAATCAAGACCAATGAATAGAGCGTTTTTGTAAACAAAAGACCAATTTCTCGAACCAAAAAATGTTTGGTATTCATTAACTATTCCTAAATCATGATTGCCTGGCAAAAGATGTACAGAAATTGGTAAGGTATCTATTACCTGCTTTATATAATACAAATCAATGAAATCATAATCTTCAGTATTATCTCCGGTTGTTATTATAAAATCAGGAGAGAGTGTTGTAATCTCTTGATAGGTTTGATTGAAAAGTTCCCATGTGAAGTTATATGGAACATAATCCGCATCATACTGCAAGTGCTCATCCGTCGTGTGAGCAAACCTTATCAACAAATCAGAACGGGCTATGCTCAAGTTGACTAGCGTGCCGTTTCCAAAATCTTCAAGATTTGTGTCAATATTCCACTTAACGCTTGAAATAACCTCAGTTCCGTTCTGTTCGCCATCACTCGGAATTATACCACAAGAGATATTGCCACCAGAACTGAAATAAGTTGGCGAGAGCGTGGCTGAATTTGCACCTGAGATGAGCTGCCCATTTTTATACCATCGATAATAAAGGGCGGTTGTGTCATTCGAAGTTGTGCCATTTACACATGTTAGCGTATCACTTGTTGTTGCAGGGTCAGGAGTAATGTAGACATAGCTCACAACCGGTGCTGGATTGTTAATTGTGAAGAGCCATGTATCAGAGTAGCCCTCCTGCGGTATGGTTTCATTATCATAACACCTTACAGTCCAGTTGTAATTTCCATTGGTAAGCCAAACATTGAAAGAAAGAAGTGAGCAATTTACAATGCTATCCAACTGATAATCTGTAACCCGATAAATGAATGTCACGTTAAAGCTTGAAAGCTCACTCGCATTAGATGGTGATACAAGCGTGATGCTTGGTGGACCTGTTCTCATTATTGAAATATTCGCTATCACTGGACTTTCTGTTAGATTTGTTGAGCTTATGTTTATTTTAAATTTCAGATAGCGTGCGTCTGCTGATGCTATTATACATTTATCTGGCCCGTCTGCCGGAGAAAGTTGGCAAGGATCCCAAGAGCCAGGCCAATTGTTTGTATCATTTGTTGTCATGGTATAAATGGAGATACTGCTGTTAGCTGGTAAGGTAAGATTGAAGATTATCCTTCGCCAATGTGTGGTATTGCTTTGACTATCTATTACAGCCGAGGTGTAGGTAGCATTGCTAACATACAAACCCTCGTTATAATAGCTTGCGATCTCTGAAGCATTGAGTGTTCTATTAAAAATCGCTATCTCATCTATTGAGCCATCGAGTGGGTTATTGCTTGCTGCTCCTTTATATTTTCCTATCCAAAAGCTCTGCACACCAGAATAGTTTATTATCCTGTTAATTCCAGTTACATTCCCTACACTTTTTCCATCAAGATAGAACCTTGCATCACTAGTGTTATATGTGATAGCAAAATGATGCCATTTTCCGCTTGTTAGTGAAACTGTATCTGAGAAAATAGAAGTATCACACCCAGCCCCAGTACCGGTAAGATAAAGATAAAACCTATTATTAGCACCGCCCTTCCACAAGATGCTGTAGGATTTATTTGTAGAACAAGCACTACCTGAAAAAATATCTGCATCATTGCTCGCATCATCAAGCCGTATCCAAGCCATAAATGTAAAGTTCTCTGTTTTCAGCGACTCTGTTAGTGGAACACCCAAATAAGAATAGCTATTTCCGGAAAATACATAGTATTCATGCTCATGTGTAACCGCTCCAGGATAAGCATTATTTCCATTGCCAGAGAAATCAGAGAGATTTCTTGTGAACTGCCACCATGCCACCATATCAGTGTTAGCTGTGTAATGTTTATTGCTTAGGATTATGCTGTTCTGGTAAATGCTACAATTCACACAGCTTCCTTGGCTAATATTCAACCCTGGCAAAGACGGATTCGGAGTAGTTTCCTGGCCTGTGAGCAAGGCAGTGAATATAAAGACTATGAAAATAGACATAATTAACAAAATTCCTCTTTTCTTCATACAGCCTTGGAGAACTGATAGTTTAAAAAATTTACAATAAACAGAAAGGTTTAAATACTCACTTTAAAATGGTAAAAATATGAAAGTTATGAATGAGCTGTTCAGAAAAATAAAAATAGCTTCATCTGTTATATTTGGATTACTTGCAATTATAACCTTGCTTGGGCTTGTTTTTTCACAACCACAACTCATATTTGTTCCGCCAACACCAGATGAGGGTTATAAAACACTCGGTGATGAGGTTTTCATAAATTTCTCACTAAGCGAGATTTCTCCAGAAAAAGTAGCACTCAACTGGAATGGCATGAATATAACTCTCAATGGCGGTGACTTGTTATTCAACTGCCATTTTGATGGCATGCTTGAATGTGAAGATGGTGAGGTACCAAGCAACTATGGCAATATTCAATTTACTGATGCTATCTTTGACAATGGCCTTGATTTCTCACAAGCCATTCCACCAGAAACATATGTTGAATATTTTGCTTCCAATAACATAGCTCCAGAAAAAGGTACCGTAATGTTCTGGTTCAAAACAAATGATCAATGGAGCGATGGCAGCAAAACATATTTCTTGTTTTATACAGGAAGCATAGCACTTTATCAAAGTTTCAACCAGCTTAAATTTCAGATAATCTCAGCAGATAGTGAAAAACAACGTGTTTATACTCTTGACAAAACTTTGTTTGACGGAAACTGGCACCATGTAGCACTTGTTTGGGACAGCGAAAATCCTGTTCGCGCAGATAAGCATTTAGCTCTGTATATAGACGGGCAGGACAAGAGTGAAAATTATATCAATGCAAACGATCCCTTTGTTGTTGGCCAACAATGGTTCATTTATCTTGGTTCAGACCCAGGAGGAAATAACCCATGTAATGCCACTTACGATGAATTAAGAATCTATAATCGGCCATTAAGCCAAGAAGAAATAGCCAAATTGAAAGATACTTCTGTTGGTAAATTCTATGCTAACATGACAAAAATCCCACCAGGTTCATATTCCTATTATGGCTTAACAAATGATGGTTTTACCATTTATAGCACAGAAACACGGACCATAACGTTTTCCCGCATTATCCTCACTGTTTTAACAAAGAATAACACAATTTTCTCCAATCTTGATGGAACAGTAAAGATCGATTACATAGTTTCTGCCCCTGACATAGAAAAATGTTTGTTGAGCTGGAACGGCACAATAATAGAAAATACCACAAGGGTTGTAACTGATGGAGCTACAATAAATAGTTTTGTCCTCAATTCCTCAAACTATGATGTAAAAAATGGGATGTATCTTTGGAATATAACATGTTATTCAGGCCAAAATTCTGCCACAAGCAATACTTTCATAGCTGAAATATCAATACCAGAGCCAAACATAGAGGCTGTATGGATAACACCAGATAACCCAACTGAAATCGATGATTTAACATGTCATGCAAGCGCCTGGAATTACACACACCTAAGCTATCTTTGGTATAAAAATGGACAGCTTATTCTTGGTGAGACGAGCAGCACATTATCAAGAGAATTATTTTCTGCTGGGGACAAAATTACCTGTGTAGTTAATGCAAGCAATGCTGTTGGCTTTGTGATAGCAAACTCAAGTGTAAGAAAGAATATCATAGATTTTGCCAAGTTCCTTGAAGGCACAACTAATAACACAACTTTTGAAAAAGAAAATCCGTTGTTAAGATTTGTGCATGTAAGCGATGCCCATGTTGAAACAGAAGGGTATCTAACAATAAACTTCACGCCAGAAATCTTTAACGCAACAATGCAAGCTTTGAAAAACGAGCCCATAGATTACATCATATCAACAGGTGACAATACAGAGGACAGCGATGAAGAAGAATTTATTTTTATTGCAAATGTGTTGAACGAAACAAATCTTGCCAACAAGTTTCTCGCTGTAGGTGGTAATCACGACGCATGGGGTATGTATGATTTCGTGAAATATGTGCCACCACATGAAGCAAACTGGACACTCACAGTAGGAAATATTTTGTTCATAGGTATTGACAGCAATGACTGTGGTTATGAAGACCCGGGCGAGCCGTTGAGACAAGACCAGCTTGAATTTCTCAACCGAACTTTATATGAAAATAGAAATAAGAGCAAAATTGTTGTTATGCTAATGCATCACCCAATATACGGCTATAGGAAAGTGGCAAATGCAGATGATGTGCTTGCCATAATAAGAAATTACACACAAGACTACAAAGCAATGCTCTTCTTCCATGGCCACGTTCATGAGGTAGAAATAAATGACACATTTGCCGCTGAAAATTTATATATGATAAGAAGCGGTTCGCTTGGCAAAAGCAGTATGAATTATCGCTACGTAGAGATTTATCCTGATGAAATAAGGATGTGGCTTGGCCTGCCAAAAAACGAGCAGCTGATAAACAAAAGAAATGAAATTGCTGGTTCCACAGCAGAGGGCAATTTTTATGATAAGGATTATTTTTATGTTATAAAACTGTCACAAAATGGAAATCTTGCAGATTATAGTGTAAAGCTGGCAAGAAAAAATTACATAGGGAATCCAAGATTTGTATTCGAGGCAGAGCATTATTTACCTTATTGGAGTATGGACCAGAATTGTTGGCCACAAGGAAGCGAATATGGTTTGCTTGTAAATTGCACAAATAACAAGAGAGTTGTAGAGCAGAAACTTAGGTTAGAGCCAAACAAGAACTACACGTTAAGTTTTTATGCAAAAGCTACACAGTTGGATGGTGATATCGCATGCAAAGTTTATACAGAAGGTTTCAAAACAAATGCAGAAATCTATATCGATGGGGTAACTTCAGATTTTGTTAAATACACCGCACATATAGAAACCAACGAAAGCTTTTATGGGTTACTGAGGATTGTTACTTCAGGAACAGGCGTGGCAAAATGTTATTTCGACAAATTGCAATTAGAACAAGGTCTAAGTGCAAGTGAATTTAGCGAAAAATATTATGTAAATGGCACATATATAACACCAGTAATTGATCTCAAAGGAGTTCCGGCTTCGAGAATAGAATTTGACGCTGTTGTGCCAGAAAGTAGTGAATTGAAATTACAAGTTAGGGAAAGTGATGATGGTGTAACATGGAGCGAGTGGAAAGGGCCTGATGGCACATCTGCTTCATATTTCAGCCAAAGTGGTGAAAGCCTAAGCAACCTTGCAGGAATGAGGTATCTACAAGTCAAAGCTTACATGAGAAGCAATGGCTCGATAACACCTGTGTTGAGTAAGCTTGTCGTTGTGCAGGAAAATTATGAATATAAAATTAAACCCATAAGCGAGATAAAGCTGAAAAAAGGCTGGAACCTTATTGGCTTTCCGATTCAAACAACCAAACACTATAATAGCTTGCTAGTTAGCAACGGAACACATATGCTTAACATAACGGAAACAGATTTGATTGATCCGATATTCTATTATTTTGATGACGGCTATAAAACTGTGTGCCATGAAAACTGCGATACATCGGAAGTATATCCATGGCATGGCTACTGGGTTCGCGCTTTAACAGATAACATTAGCATTATAGTTAATTCAGGAACACTTGCCGAAGGTAATAAGCTTCCAGCTGGCTGGAATCTAGTGTCTTTTCCTATAAACAATACAAAAGATTACAATGAAATTTTCGTAACTAACGGTGTAGAAATGAAATCGCTTTTTGAAGCAGGCCAAAGTGGCTGGATACAATCAACATTCTTCTACTTTAACAACACATATCAAACTGTATGTATGAACGACGAATGCTCAACAACTAAATTCGAACCAGGGAAAGGTTACTGGGTTTTAAGTTTTGAGCCTGGGTTAAAATTTGTTCTGCCAGGATAGAAAAATTTGTTTAAATTATTCCCGCCACACCACCTCTACCTCATCAGTTCTCTGCCTCGGCTTTATATCAAGTTCTTCGAGCTTGTCAGGCGCAATCTTTATACCAGCCCCAAGCATTATTTCGCCGAGGTAAGCTATCATTACTCCATTATCAACGAGGAGCTCGGGTGGAGGACAGAAAAATTTTCCACCACGTTCTTGACACATGATTCTCGCCATTTCCTGCAATCTGGTATTGCATGCAACACCACCACCAAGCAACAGCTCTTCCTTGCCTGTATGTGCCATCGCCCTCTCTGCTGCTTCAACAAGCATAGCGAATGCTGTTTCCTCTGTACTGAATGCTAATTCCTCGAGGCCATAGCCCTTATCAAGTAATTGCTTCAGCTTGGTAAGCATGCCCGAAAAAGAAACATCCATGCCTTTTATCGAATATGGAAGCTCTATATAGCTAACTTCTTTGTTTCTAGCCTCTGCAGCAAGTTTCGCAACCTTTGGACCGCCAGGAAAGCCTATGTCAGCATAACGAGCAAAGCTATCCAAGAAATTTCCTATACCCATATCGAGAGTTTCGCCAAAAACACGAAACTTTCCAGAGGCATATGCAATAATCTGTGTGTTAGCTCCAGAAACATAGAGCATAACAGGATCTCTTGCTCCGGTTAAGCGGCCAATTTCAAGATGCGCTATACAATGATTTACTGGCACAACCGGAATCTTTAGCTTCTTAGCCAACTGTTTCGTAAAGCGAAGACCAACAAGCAAACAAGGCGGTAACCCAGGACCCTGACTGAACGCAATGGCCTCAATCTCAGTCTCGTGCACGCAAGCTTTATGCAATGCTTCCTCATAGACTGCTTTAGCAATACTTTCGTGATGTCTCGCCGCCTCCTGCGGTATAATCCCGCCCTGTTCTGTTGTATAGCTATCTCTAACATTAGCAATAATCCTGCCTTCATGGACAATACCAATACCAAATGTATGCGCAGTAGCTTCGATACCAAGTATCATAATTCTGAAGCAGGAGAGAGAGGTTAAAAAATTTATCACAAAAGAGAAAATTAAAAAGAAAAAATAAAAAGAAAACAAGAAGGCTATTTCTTTTTCTTCTTCGCTGTTTTCTTCTTCTTTGCAGTTGTCTTTTTCTTAGATTTCTTTTTTCTTCCGCGGGCCATCTTGGCCTCACACACGTTACCTTTGGCGTCTACATAGTAGAGGTAACCTGGTTTCCTCTTGACAGCGTTCTTCAGGATGATTCTTCCCATTTTTCACCTCCTTTTTTGTGGAGTTAATCAACAAAATATGCATGAAGTTTTTAAACCTTTCTTTTTTCTTCTTCCTGTATTTTTATCGTCGAGAAAAACAAGAGGAATCTCAATAAGCTTCGTAAATTTTTCTCGAGGCCTAATGAAAAAAGTGAATGGCTTCACGATCTTGGCGTCGACAACTTCACCTTTGCTGTTCAGCCATATAGCGAGGAAAGGATAAAAAACAAATAAAGAATGTATTGGTTCGCATGTCTCACGGGAGAAATCAAACATAAGTACTTGTGGTTTGCGAAACATCAAACCACGAGCCTTGGAAAAAATACTCCTACACTCTTTCGCAACAAGTTCCTGTGAGGAAATTTTCTCTAAAATTTCTACAATACTTTCTTTTGCCAACATTGTTCCTGGAGCGAGTTCTGTTTTTCTTTGTAAAGCCTGTAAAATTTTTCAACATTACGACGATTAACATAGTTATGGTGCCTGAAACCTCCACCCATGCTTCTTGGTATGTGCATCAATTCATGAAGCAAAACTTTCTCTTGCTCTTCCTCGCTAAGTTTGTCAAATCTCTCACTTAGCACCTCGATAACATAAACACCGTTGATGCCGAGAGCAAGTTGTAATGGCTTGCTTAACGTATGGCATCTCGCAATAACTCCTCGTGCTTTGCTTCCATAACTACGCACACACACGACACGCTCTGGCCTAATGTAAGGCAATACCGCTCTTGCGATGTTTCTTGCTTTCTCAGTCAGTCTGTCATCCCGTTGATATCTCATTTCAAACCACACAAGTTAGGATTCAATTTCGATAATTTTTTCTCTCGCGTTGAATCCAGATTTTATCCTTACTGCTTTGCATCGAAATTCTCGCTTTATAAGTTTAAGTAGTGCCATATTAGCTTTTCCTTTTTCTGGTTTTTCTTGTATGTAAGCAATATAACACCCAGGTTCTTGTGCTTTCAAGAGTTTTTCTTCTTTGCTTCCTGGCTTCACTTTGACCATAATTATTTTTGTCATGGCAACAATTTTGCGAGCTTATTAATTTCACTCACCACTCTTTCAGGTGTGTAGCTCTCAAGTTTTTTCACAATACTTGCCCTTTGTATATCTTTTTCGCTCACAGGTAATGCTACGCCATCGATCTCAGCCTTAGTTACATGCAAGCTGAACGGCGCTCTCGCTAGCTTGCCACTCGGCGTTCCAGATGGATCAATTACAATCCTATTAGGCAATTTTTCATGACCTCCTGCTACTTCAAACTCCATGGCTTCATTAATCTTGGCAGCCCATCTTCCCACAAAACTCTTGAGAGGCTCTTTCTTCGAATATGCTATATATGTCTCGTAGTTCTTTTCCTCTATCGGCTTTTCAAGCAAGAGATAAATATGAAAGCTGTTGCCGGTCCACATCACAAATCGTGCATGAGGAAAGAGTTTATTGAAGCTTTTGTCATTTTCAATTTCTTCCAATAGCATTACTGCCACTCTCCTCGCCTGCTCTCTTGACATCTGTGAGCCACGGTCTATATCTATGAATATGCGCTCTATAGGCTTGCCTTTGCCCTCATTGTTTGTTGCGTAAAATAGCTCAACATATTTTCTCGGCACGAAATATTGCCATATTTTTATCTCTGTCTGGCTTAGTCTTGTCTTTACTTTAGCAAGCTCGTTCTTTGCCCGTAACTCAAGTAGTTTCTCGCTCACATTTTGCAGTTCATCAATATAGAGAGGCTTAGTCTTGCTTCCTCGCCGTAAGAAAAAGGGAATCTTGCCTTTTGGCAAATGCGTTTTGGTTGCTATCTCCTTACCGGCCAAGAAATTGGCAAGCGGTCTCGCAACGATACTGTAATAATAGAGCACGTCAAGACTGCCGAAGGGTCTGAGCAAATCTTTGCCTTCTTTTTTCATAAATACAGGAGAGATAGCGAGTATAAATATTTTTACCCAGAGAAAAATATTTATCTTCAAAACTCGAGCTAATACCATGAGACATGAAAAATCTGCAGGAGCAATAATTTTCTATCTTGAAAAGACTTCACAATCGGCTGAGCCAGTATTTCTTTTGCTGAAATATCCAACATACTGGGGTTTTGTTAAAGGCCTTATCGAAAATGGTGAGAGTATTGAAGAAACAATAAGAAGAGAGGCAAAAGAGGAAGCTAATCTAAACAATCTGAAATTTTGGCCAGGTTTTCGCTACATGCAGGAATGGTTCTTCAAATGGCAACACGAGCTCGTGAAAAAGCAAGCATTGTTTTTGCTTGCTGAAGTAAGTAAGGAGGAAACAAAACATGCTAAAGTGTCAGAAGAGCATGAAGCATTAGAATGGCTAAGCTATAACGATGCTATGCAGAGATTAAAAATCAAAAACAATAGAGAAATGCTAGCCAAGGCTTATAAGTTCATAAAGAAAAAGTTAAAAGAGGGAAGGCAAACAAGGCTTGACGAGATTTAGCATATTATCTCGTAACAATCTCTATCACATCTCTATGTCTGAGCTGATAGTCTTTGCCTAGAACTTTCTTGCTCCTTGCATCTATCGCCTTGATGAAATTCTCTGCTATGCTACTATGTACTCTTTTCGCAAGATCAAAAGCAGTTGAGCCTCTTGGCATAAGAAAACAGTCAGGTAATATTCTGCCCTGTGAATCACTCAAGCGTGTGGCATTCTCAACAGGAAACACAGCGAGCATACCAAGCACATCGAAAACAGCTTTTTCCAAAACTCGCTGCACGCCAGTATTCCCATAAACCTCAAGCACATTTTTCCTTATGTATTCAAGAGCTTGCTCTTGTTTAGGGATTATATTGGTCTTTATGCTAAAATCTGCAGAACCCGGTACATACTCAATAAGTTCCTGCTTTGATGCTTCTCTCAATGCGAGCTCTGCCTCGGCTGAACATGGTATCACGACCGCGCCTGTTTGCTCCAGCCTCTTGATATTTTCTCTTGCTTCAGGCAAATCAGCCTTGTTGGCTGCGATTATCATGGGCTTGCTTACCCTACGTAGCTCGTGAGCAAATTCAATGATTTGCTCATCGCTCCATGAGGCAGGCTTCGAAGCATCAAGGCCAGTAATAGCAAGTGCTTTCTCTACATGCTCCTCTGAAAGCTTTAGGCCTGAGAACTGCAAGGCCACAGCTTCAACAAAATTTTGTTTTTCCATCTCTATTTGCCTCGAAAATTTTGGCCATACACGTTTCAGTATATTGGCATACCACAAACCAATCTCTTGCTCAAGCCATTTCACGTCACGCGTTGGATCATACCCTATTGTTGGTTTGCCCTCGGCATCTGTCTTACCGCTGGCATCAATAATATGGATCAAGCAATCTGCCTGTCGTAAATCATCAAGAAATTCATTCCCTAGCCCCTTACCCTGATGCGCACCTGGCACCAACCCAGCAACATCAAGCAACTCAACAGGAACAAACCTTACACCACCCAGGCAAAGGCCCTCGCGTGGTTCACATTCAACGTTAAAATCCTTGCAAGCACACCTCACGCGTACATAGCCAACACCATGATTCGGCTTTATCGTTGTGAAAGGAAAATTAGCAACATCAACTTCTGCTAGAGTTAGGGCCTTGAAAAAAGTTGACTTTCCAACATTAGGTTTGCCAACAATACCTATTAGCATGTTTTACCTAACACTACCACCTATATAAGCCTTCCCTCCAACTACAAAGAAATAAAGAAAAAAGAAAAAATTTTTCTTCAGGGGTTTTAAGCTTCCTCGCTTTCTTCGCTTGTCTCTTCAGCTCCTTCCTCGCCGACTTCCTCACTCTCGCCAGCCTCTTCTTCGCCGGCTTCCTCTCCAGCTCCCTCTTCGCCTACTTCTTCACTCTCTTCACCAATTTCGGCTTCAGTCTCTACAGCCTCTTCTTCACCTGTTTCTTCAACCCCTTCTTCCTGTGTAAGTGTTTCTTCTTCCATGGCAGCACTCACCGTGTATATTTTTTAAATCTTTCTATACCTAAGGACTACGGTAAAGTTATAATAACTAGGGAAAGTTTGTTGGCTAGTAAGTTTTAAAAATCAGGGCAAAAGTAGTAGTAATGTGAGCCCGTAGCTCAGCCTGGTTAGAGCGCTGGTCTTATATGGCCCCCAGCCGTTTTTGGCTGGGAAACGCACTAGGAAAACCAGAGGTCCGCGGTTCAAATCCGCGCGGGCTCACTTTTTCTTTTGATTTCCTCTCAAACCAGAAAAGAAAAAATTTTAAAACCAATCCTAGCTTGACATCATGAGCCCCTGTAGTCTAGCGGCCAAGGATTCAGCCCTTTCGAGGCTGAGGCCCGGGTTCGAATCCCGGCAGGGGCATTCAATAAAAATTAGAACTTAACCTGCATTTAGTTTTTCTTTCCAATAGAACCCCAATTCATTCGTCAAGCTAAAAAAATAGATTTAGAGAGAACTACAACCAACGAAAGCTTTCGTAAAATTTATAAATCTGGTATACAAAACAATGAAATATGGTAACAAAAATTGAAAAGAAATGGTATAAAAAATGGTGGGTGTGGATCATCATGAGCTTGCTTGCAATAGGAATTTTAGGAAATATTTTTTCTCCATCTGAAGAGACTACACAAATACCAAATGAGAGAGAAGTAACAGAAGTTTTTCCATCAGAAGAATCCACTGCATCACCAAAAACATTCAAAGTTGGTGATACTTTTGTTGTGGACTTTATAGCTTTTAGAGTAGACAAGGTAACTACTGCATCAAAAGTTGGTAAGGATATCTTAGGCACTTTTATGGGTGTGGAAGCTGACGGTATTTTTTATATTATAGAGTTAACTATCGAGAACAGAGCAAAAGAAAGTAAAAACATTTTCATGGATGTATTTAAAATAGTAGATGATCAAGGCAGAAGTTTTGATCCTGACGCAGAAGCAGAAATTTACTATGAGGTTGGTGGGAAAAAAGCGATAACTTTCGGTGACCAATTACAGCCAGGGTTGCCTATCACCGGAGTAAAAATATTTGACTTACCAAAAACAGCTAAAGGACTAAAGCTTGAAATAGAGTGCTGTGGTTTAATTACGGAAAAGGTCTATATTGATTTAGGAATATAAAAAGAGTACAGATTATTTTCAAAGATAAAAAATGCTATGGAGATGTGATAAATGTGGAAAAGAATTTAAAACGAAAAGAGAAGCTGTTAGACATGAAAAAATCTGTTCTGGGATTAAGCCTAACTTTAAGCTTTTTAGACATCCAGTAACTAAAGACATTGAATTTGTTAGGATTGGCTTTTGCTGGCCAGCCTTGTTTTTCGGGTTTTTGTGGTATTTGTATAAAGGAATGATTGCTAGAGGGTTTTTTTGGCTTATAATAAGTATCCCTACATTTGGGCTAGGATGGATTGTAGCCGCTTTTAGAGCAAATAAGGAGCTTGAAAAATTTCTACTTCAACAAGGGTATAAGTTTGTCAAATACACCGAGACCAAAAAAATCTAGCAACTCTAATTGACTCTTTGGATAGCATTTTCATCTACAATAGTAAAATTTTTAAATTTCCTCTTAGTGCTCTTGGTTACCATGCGTGAAGAATGGCGCGAGGTAAGAAGGATAGAGAAAAGGAACGGAATCTACTCGGTTCTGAAACCAACAGGACGCGTTCCTGGTGAATTCTATCGTGATGGCAGGAAGTATAGCGCAACAGGTATCTATAATTTTCTCGATAACAACTTGCGAGATGAAAAAGGTTTCTATTTCTGCATAAGTAAAGAGCTGTATGATGATCCTGAATTCAAAGAAATACTTGAAGAGTTAGAGAGGTTACTAAAGAAAAAAGGGCTAGAGAAAAGGCTTGAAGAAAGGGGTTTGCTTGGAAAGATAAGATTACAAAAAATTATTGAAAGCTGTGACTAGCTATCGAAGATAGCGCTCTTCCCATGCACGCATATAGCTTTCTGGAATTTCCATCTCTCGCCTGCTTCTCAGTAGCGCGTGTTTTCTTGATAGCTTGCGCTTTTTCTTTAGCCAAACAAAACCAAACACGAAACCAAAAGCCATGCCAGAAAGATGAGCCACGTGACCTATATTACTCGGAACAAATAAGCCAGCAACATCTAGCATTGCCCAGAAAAATGCTGCAACTATCATAGGTAACGGCATTCCAAATGCCCATACAAGCATCAGAGGACGTAATATCGCCAACGCACCTATAATACCATAGATAGCACCACTCGCCCCTAGACTTGCCCCATAAAAATGCACAGCCACAAGATTCGCGCCAATACCTGAAACAAAGAATAGCGCAAGAAATTTCTTGCTTCCTACAATGCTCTCAAGAATAAAACCAAACAACGCAAGAGCAAAAAGATTAGAGATGAGATGTGAGAGAGAACCATGCAAAAATATTGCTGTAACAAAACGCCACCATTCACCATAAAGGGCTTGCTTGTTAAGCAAGAACAATTCAGTAAAACCTCTTATGTGAACTTGTAAAATAAATACAACTATACAAAGCAGAGTCAACTTAAGCGAATAAAAGCGTGAGCGCATTGATATAACAGCGATTCACGGTATTTTCTGAAACTATTTTTCATTTGAATCTTTATTTCGCCGATTTCGCGGTTCATCTTTACTATTTGTGTCATGACCACAAGAAGGCCAGAAATAAAGGCAAGATAAATCTGCACATCAGTAGCTGAATGGCCAAAGATTCTTGTCAGCACCATGGCAAGAAGAAGCAAGATAATTATCCAAAACAAAACCTCAAGCCAATTAATCCTGGACATCTTCTAAATGCCTTTTATTATGGTATAAATAAGCAAAAATAGAAAAGCATGGATAAATTTTTAAACCCATCAGCAAAAAATAATGTTTATCATGATACAGCGCACTCTCGTTTTACTGAAGCCAGATGCAATAAAGCGTGGTCTGATTGGCAAGATCATTTCTAGATTTGAGGATGCAGGCCTAAAGATAGTAGGCATGAAAATGGTGTGGGTTAACCAAGAGTTTGCGAGAAAGCACTACGAAGAACATCTTGACAAAGAATTCTATGAGTGGCTTGAGAAATTTATTACGAGTGGACCAGTAATAGCTATGTGCCTCGAAGGTGTCGAAGCTATCAGTGTTGTGCGCAAGATGGTCGGTAGCACAGAACCAGGAAAGGCTTTGCCTGGCACAATTCGCGGCGATTTCGCACATCTCAGTACCACATATGCAAACAAAAAGGGGATAGCTGTTCCTAATCTTATCCATGCTTCAGGTAATGAAGAACAAGCGAAACGTGAGATTGCGTTATGGTTCAAACCAGAAGAGATCCATAGCTATAAGCTAGCCTACGAAGAACTCGTGTTATAAAAATAGATTTAAAAACCCAAAAAACCATAACGAAAATATGAAAACAAAACCTTGGAGGTGTGTTCATAACCAGTAATTTTTATTTTTGTAGCTTTGCCTTTTGTTTCTTGTATATGCCAACCATTAGCCAATTTGAAAATATTTTTATACCATATCCCTCTAGCTTGGAATATGGCGACCGTAGTTTAACGGTTAGAACAGGAGGCTGTGGCCCTCCAGGACCGGGTTCGACTCCCGGCGGTCGCCCTCAAAATTTTCGAATAAAACAGAGTTAAAAAAATGAAAATAGAAAGAGCGCGAGGCTTTCGCGATATAATGCCAGAAGAGGCATTAAAAAGAGAAAAAATTCTAGATGTAATACGAAGAAACTTCAAACTTTTCGGCTTCTTACCAATAGAAACGCCAACAGTGGAGTATGCAAACATGATAGACCAGCGTGATGACGAAGTTATCTCAGATATTTTCAAGTTAAAGGATAAAGGCGGTCGCGAGCTGATGCTGAGATTTGAATTTACATTCCAACTTTCTCGCCTCGTAAAGGAGCAACCAAACATAAAGTTACCGTTCCGTCGCTACCAGATCGGCAGTGTGTTTCGTGACGAGCCAACACAGAAAGGTCGTTATCGTGAGTTTGTGCAGTGTGATGCTGACATCATAGGTGATGAAAGCGTGAACGCTGATGCTGAGTGTCTTGCGCTCGCGTGGAAAATTTTTTCTGACCTGGGCCTCAAAATTAAGATCAAAGTAAATAACAGAAAACTGCTTGATGCCATACTCGAAAATATCGGAGTGGCAAAAGAAAAAAGAGACCAAGCAATGAGAGAAATAGATAAGCTTGAGAAACTCGGAGAAAATCAGGTGAAAGACAATCTCAAAGCTCTGATAACAGAGTCGCAAGTGAAGAAACTTTTTTCCTTGTTTGATAAAAATCTCAGCTATTTTCTCAAGCAAGGTTTTGAAGGTGCTCGTGAAATAAAACAACTATTACAACTGGCTAAGATTTATGGTTTCAAGCTCGAGTTTACACCAAGCTTGGCTCGTGGACTCAGCTATTATACTGGCAATGTATGGGAAATAACTACGCCAGCTTATGGCTTAACCATTGCTGCAGGCGGACGCTTCGATGACAAAGTTGGTAAGTATGTAGGCAAGAAAATTCCAGCTGTTGGAATAAGTTTTGGCTTGGACAGAATTGCAGAATGCATAAGAACCGAAGTAGAAACAGTAAAAACTCTCATAATTTCGATAGGCCAAGATCCTAAGGCTATAGAGTTAGCCACAAAACTGCGGAATGAAGGAATAAGCTGTATATTGCAATTTGGCAAGATAAGCAAGGGGCTCGAATATGCAAACTCTTACAAAATTCCCTACACTGTTTTTATCGGTAAAGAAGAAGTGAGTAAGAAAAAATTCAAACTTAGAAACATGAAAACTGGAAAAGAAGAGCTATTAACAGAGAAACAGCTAGTTGCGAGATTGAAAAAATAAAGAAGCAAAAACAATTAAATCTAAGCTGGCGGTGATGGCGGCATGCTTTCCTTTTTACTTGCACCTTCTCCTTCACTGTTCCCGCTGTTTTTAGCCTCCCCTACTTTGTTTGCACTTTCACTGGTCTCGGCTGTAGACTGCTCGCTAACTTCCTTGTTGGCTTGATTCTTCTCCTGCTTTTTTCTCGCTCTTTCTCTCTTCAATTCTTCTGCCACCTTTTTCGCCTGTGCCAACTCCTGTTTTTTCTCACGCCACTCTTCGAGCTTTGCTCTTGCGATCCTTCTTTTCAGCACCCATTTCTTTGGCCTTTCACATGGCCCTGGCACCAGCTTGCACTGGCCAGTCTCCTCATTACATACTTCAAGCAAAATAGGCACACAAGCTCTGCGGACAGTCCAATTACCTCTAGTTTCGCTCGCATTCAACATTTGCCTTAGGTGTTCACGCCTCCTCTCTTCTACTTCCTTGAGCACTTCTCTGATCTCCTCCTCGCTATAACCCTCTTCCTTCAGTTTTCTCACGAGCAGTCTTGCCCTATGTTTCTGCGAAGCTATCAACGCTCTCTCAAGCCCTTTACGTGCCTGCGGTGGCGCTCTCTCGAGAACACGATAAAGTACAAGCACATGCTTGTATGTCATATTGTCCACAAGCTCGCGAAGCTCTGTCATATTGCGCCTTTGCTCCATTGCCTCAAGCCTCTTGTTGATAAGCTGTAATGTTCTATTATACTCATTAATAAGCTCCTCAAGCCTTTCATCACTCACATTATGGTTAGCAAGCCATTGCAATTCTGCTAAACGCCTTCTTGCTAGCTTCAGTTCGTAGCGCAACTTTGCTTCTCTTCTCAGCATAAATGCGTGCCTAAGCTTTTCTCTGAATCTAAGCCAACCATAACCTCTCTCGCCAGGTACTTTCACAAGCTCACTCTCTAGCTCTTGTTCTGCCTCGGTAACCTCTTGTTCTATCTCCGCTACTTCTTCATCACTTATCTCCCCAGCTTCTGTCCCTGGAACCACGCTCACGTTCTCTACACTAACATTTTCCACAGTTAGTGTAACATTGTTCTCGCTTGTATTCTCCTGCGCAATTACCAATGAACACATAATAGTCAATAGCGCCGCCATACAAATCAAAACCAAGGCTAAATTACCTCTTTTCATAAAGTAAGTACCGACGGAATGTTTTATAAAGTTTTTGAACCAAGATGCAAGATGAAAAAAGGATCAAAAAAGAAAATAGCGAAACAAGAATTTTTGACCATCACTTTATCATTATCTCGCCTACTGGAAAGAATGTATGATGATAAGATAAAATATAAAAAATGAAAGGAGAACTTACTGAGCTCATAGAAACACTTCATGAAAACCAGTCCTGGCTATATCCACATTTCACGAAATATCTCGAAAAGTTAGCAGAGCTCTCTGAGAGATATCTCCTTTTTCCCTACGAAAAATTTGCCATGATTGAAAAACAGTGTGCAACAAGCATAACTGAACATGCTACATGCAATGAAGTAAAAAAAGAATTGCAGATTTTAATGCAAATTATGAAACAGCTTCCAAATCTAAGGAAAGGCTATGGCATGTTCAGTTACGATGATATTTCTAAAATGTGCTATGATCTGGCAGGATTATGCATGCAAAGGCTTTTAGTTTGCTATGTCTGTGACAAAATAACAGCAAATTCATAAGGAATCAAATATACAAAATAAATTTGCTAGTGGTTCATTAAACTCATTCTTGAGTTTTTGCAGTCTTTTTTCCTGCTCTGCATCAAGTTCCTGCCTCATAACACTGATATCCCTTTTTAATTCTTTAGCCCCTTCAATCTCTTTCAGTTTTTTCACAAAAATATGATAGAGCCAAATCCAAATCTCGTCAAAATGTTTTTCTTGTTCCAACCATATACGTTTTTGGCTGTCAAGATGTAAAAGCGGGAGGAAAGAAACCAGCTTTTCTTCGCGATCTTTAGCAATTTCGGAAAAAGATATCCTTGATTTGCGTTGAATAAAAAGAGATTTTATTCTCCTATAAAGCTCCTCTATTTTTTCTCTTATGTTAATTTTCTGTCTTGGTAGCACAATCTGTACAGCCTCAAACCTTCTTTTCATCACAATTTCGCGTTTTATCCTTCTCGTTTCAGTATTAACAGCTTTTTCCAATGCCTGCATTAGTTCCTGTAAAGTCACACGCCGTGCTCTTGGGAGAGGTGTCTTCGGTAACAAAAGAGGCAATTCATCATCATTTATCTCTAGCCTTTCACTCTCTCTAGGCCTCTCCTCCTTTTTGCCAAACAAGATTTCATCTATACTGGGAATATAGTGATCAAGCAACAATTCGGCTTTCAATCTCAACAGCAGGGAAGCGACAAGCAAGAGCTTGCCAGAGATATGAAAATGTTCTTCCTCAAGTTCCTTAAGCCTCTCAAGATAGCGTTGCGTTAATAGCCCGATATCTATATCCCAGGGATCAAGCTGTTCTGTGCGGATAAGCTCATAAATAATAGATTGCCAGCTTGGCTCAGGTTTCATAATAAAATCGTAGAGTTCATCTTGGCCAATTTTCTCCCTCCCTGCTAGCTCATCGCGCTCTCTATAGTTTTCCTCTTTTCCCATAATAAAGCGAAGAGAGAAATACTTTATAAATATTTAATCATTCATCAAGCAGAAATCAAGAAAAAGACGTGATCATAAAACCCTGGCAGAGGTGGTCTCGGCAAATCAAGGAGACAGCCGGACCACCTCTGCTGGGGAAAAAGAGGTGATAATAATATATTTATACCCAAGGTTTATAAATTTTTCGGTTGTGTAACCATTCTAAAATAATGACACAATTTTCTTGCCTACCTATATACACCTTTATATGTTCAAAAGATTGTTTACCCTTTTTCTTCTTGGCCCTTCAAAAATTCTGTATAGTGGCACTTACCACAGTAAAGCCTATCATTTGCCTTGGCTAGAAATATTCCAGGCCCACATCTTGGACAAAATTTCTCCTGCCTTACAACTTTATCACCCTCCACCTTGTATTTAGTCCAGCGCTTGCTACTAGGCTTGTTCTTATGCGGTTTTTTTCCCTTGCGCTTGACTTCTTTCTTTTTCTTTCCCATTTCAACCTATATTAACATTATGTTTAATTGGCTTTAGCTATTGCCCTCTTTGTTCTCCTCGGATTTATCACCCTCGCCATCTCCGGCCTGGGCTTCACCACCACTCTCACTAGCTTCAGCTGTTCCTCCATTACCCTCGCCACCAGCTTCACCTTGTGTGCCTTGTTCACCTTCAGCACCGCTCTTAGCTTTTTGTTTTCCCTCCACGAGCTCAAGGTCATCCTTGGTTTGATAAACCTTGGCTTTAATCAAAAATTCTTGCACGCCATATTTCCCTTCAATACTTCTTATAACAACAAGCTCTTTATCCACACCCAAACGTGCTCCGATGTAACCAGCAGCTTCATCCTTACTTGGTGTAACATCCGCTCTCACAACAAGCTCTATTTCCTTTCTTCTCAACAAAGGATTGTCGCGTGTATCAAGTTTTAACTCTTCCATTTTATATTTTTATTGCATATACTCCCTTTCCTTTTATTTTCAGCCTCTTAGCTATCTCTGACTGTTCGGGTTTCAGCACGATAACTCTGCCTTTAAAGCTATCGCTGTAACTACTTGATTTGCATTCAGGACAATGCGTACCTTCATAAATCCTTTTACATTGCTTACATACTTTTTTCATTTTTTCTTCTCCTCTCCTTTTTGCTTAGCCTGTTGTTGCGCCTTCCGCTTTTCCTCTTTAATCCACTCTAGCTTGCCCAGGCCAGGTTGTCTCATTGTTAGGCCTATCTTTGGCTCGCCCAGTTTATGCGAGATGGCAACAATGCGAGCAATACACAAGTCGCCTTTTTTCAAACTTTTCTTTCCACTCTTTCCAACAAGAGTTCCTGCCTTAGTATAACTCACGTAGTCATCCATTGTCTGACTTATATGGATCATTCCTTGCATCACACCCATATTCATGAACGCGCCGAAATTTGTTATCTCGCTCACAATACAATACACAAGTTCTTGCAACTCGGGCTTCCATGTCACAAGCCTGAAGCGTGACTCGTAATAAGCGGCGCCGTCTCCAGGGATGATTATACCTTCACCGACCTCGAGCACATCAACAACAGCAACCACCTTTCCGATCTCCTCATCGTAATAGTCAGCATAGCTCTCCCTAAGTTGTTCTTCTACAGCCTTCTTCGTTTCTAGGCCGAAAAGCCTTGGCTCGACACGCACATAATCCTGAATCTCGATAAGATAGAACATTTTAACAAAAAGTGAAAAAAAGAAAAAATAAGGATTTATAAAGCTTTCTGCTCACCGCTCATATCTTATTTCCACTGCAATCCCTTCTCTCCTGAACTTTCTTGCTATTGCCTTGCTCAAAATTTCTGCTGCATCATAAGAAAACGGTCGTGAAATCCATGCATCTCTATACAGAGAATGTGTAACAAAAGCCTCAACACAATACTTCCCATTGTAGCCAGTTGGTCTCACTGTCATCCGAACCTTATTGCCGTTTCCCTTAGCCCTGCTCACGAGCTCCTCCAAACTTGCGTGCTTCACAAAAATTTTGGATAAAACCCTAGAAATCAAAGAAGAGTGCCGATAGCTATCGGGTGGATCAACACTCTCTTCCATGTTATTCGCTATGAGTGAGATTTAATTTAAAAGTTTATCTATACCGAAATATTAAAATATAGGTTTCCACCTTATGATGTATGGAGAAAAAAATTAACAAAGAACCATTTCTCATATTCACAGAGCTTGCTCTGCCTAATCCTAATGGATACAAACTATGCATATATAAAGATGGCACAGCTCTCCTTAGGAGAATTGGTTATCAAGATGGGCACATTTACAATTTCTCTCTCAACAGCGAACTCGTATCGTTACTTGAACAACAACTTCAGGATGTTGTGAACAAGCATAAACATGATGCTGTAATAAAAAAGATGAATGGTGTAGAATGGGAGATCAGCATAGAATATCGTAACCAACAAGCTAGCGTGAAAAGAATAGTATGCAGAAATGTCCTCCCTCTATATTTGGAAAAGATTGTAATAAATTTAGAAAAAATTGCTAGTGATAAAATCACTAAGAGTGAAGAAAGAATTTAGAGAAGTTCTAACTTAGTACCTTCTCTTATCACCAAAAATCTTACCTTGCTCTTCAGTTTTTCCTTGAGCTCCTTGTCAAGAGTTGCAACAATAATCTTGCCCGGACTCTCGCCCGATGTTTCAACATAGGCCACAATAGCCTTATCTGCCTCACGCCATTCACCTCCTTGGATATTTTCGCCTGCCTCTCTTCCACCAATGCTAGAAGGAAAGCTAAACTTATCATGATATTGTTGCAAAAAATTCAGCACGAGCATTGCTGCCTCTCTATCACGCAATTTTTCTCCATGCCTGGAGAGAAATTCAAGCTCAGCCCTGACTTCAGGCAAAACCACAAGTTCATAGGCAAAATCACAGATACGGTCAAGTTCATCAAAAAGCGCTATTCGTTGTTTCAAACAACAGATAAGAAAATTTGTATCAAGTACTATCTTCGTGCTTGCCATGTCGTAAAGGTGACGAGCTGGTTTAAATATTTTAGTAAGTTAAAATTTAAATAATCTTAATTAATAGAATACTGAATGGAAGAAAAGAGCAACGTACTTGAAATTCTCAATGCTACGAAATCTGCCATAGCCAAAAAGGATGTTGTGCTTATAAAGAAGTTAAGCGACAGAACAATACATACTGCTGCCATAACGCAAGACCCGGATAATATTGCAGTAGCAGTAATTGTCTATGCGTTGAGCAAACTCATCGAGCGTGAGAAATATCATGAGATGAAAGGTTGGTCACAATTTTTCCGTTGCTATACCTCATGCATAGATAAAGCAATATATGCGCTCAAGAAAGATAACATGCCAGAATTCAGACAACAAATAAAAAAGATACGGAAAGCCATAAACAAGCTTTCTGGTAAGCTTCGTGATTATATCCGTGACGTTTTCAGAAAGGCTAGCATCAACAAGGCTTCACGTATCTACGAACATGGAATAAGTATGGAAAAAACTGCGAAGCTTCTTGGCATTACTTTATGGGAACTTGCAGAATATGCGGGCCAGAAGATCCATGATGCTGAACTTGGCATAACTCGTGAGCCACGAGAACGTATTGAAATGATAGAGGAATTTTTCAAAGTGTAAAATGGGAAGCAAAGCACTAATATTCGATTCGAGCACGCTGATAAACTTTGGGCTGAACGGCTTGCTTTACCTGCTGGCGGAACTCAAAGAACGCTTTGGTGGTAAATTCCTCATCACAAAAGACGTGAAATATGAGACAGTAGACAGACCAAGAAACGTAAAAAAATTTGAGCTCAATGCACTCAAGATCAACACATTGATTGCCAATCATGTGCTAGAAATGCCCTCTGCAATGGGCATAGATGAACAAGAAATAGTGAAAGAAGCAAAAAGAATCCTCAGGACAGCAAACCACACTTTCAAAGCGAAAGAAAGATGGATTCATCTCATCGATAAAGGCGAAGCCTCATGTCTTGCATTAAGTTTCTTACTGAACGAGAGAGGTATTGAAAATATAATTGCTATAGACGAGAGGACCACGAGAATGCTATGCGAAAAGCCAGAAAACTTGCGCGAGCTTATGGAAAATAAATTGCACACAAAACTCGAAGCTGTTGAAAAAAACTATGCCATGTTCAAGAATTTCAAAATCATAAGAAGTAGTGAATTACTTTACATAGCATACAAATACGGACTTGTAAAACTGCATGACCACGGTTCAGAAGTTTTGGATGCCCTGCTCTACGGAGCAAAATTCAAGGGCTGTGCAATCTCAAGAGAAGAAATAGACGAGATAAAGGAAATAGCACGAGAAAAAGAATAAAAAATCAAAATCCGGGTTTCTGCCAGCAAACACCAAACAGAAATCTTATAAATCAAAGAAAATTTTATAGCAGAAGGGGGCGTAGTTTAACGGTAGAACGGCTGGCTCCAGACCAGCTGGCGCAGGTTCGACTCCTGCCGTCCCCACTCTAATTTTTTCAAGGCTTAATGTCAACAGAACATTTTTAAACTAATCTCGCGTAACTAAATTATGTCTGAGGAGATAGAAAAAAAAGAGGGTGAAAAGAAAAAAAAGCGTCTTACAAAGGCTGAGCTTGAGGCTTTACTTATAGAAAATTTCACAAGCTTGCAGAAAGTGCTTACGAATCTCTCGATAAAATTTGAGCAACTTTCCGAGCAGATCTCCAAATTGCTGCAACTTTTTGAAATAGCTGCTAAGGATTTCGTGGAGAAACACGAAAGCTATGACAAGGAACTTGCAGAAAAAATAGATAAGTTGCTCGAGCAGAACAAGATAATTGCGAAAGGTCTTACAACAATAATGGAAGAAAAGCTCAAAGAGAGCTACGGTGGCGGGATGAGCGCAGGCACGATAGGGAGTGGAACAGGAAATGAAAGATTATTGCCCCGCATGTGACCATGGATGTTAAAAATGTTAGAGAAAAATCCTGAAGCATTATTGTTATTTCTCCGCCATTTCACTGCTGAATTAATTCTTGCCACAAGAAAATTATATCCTGAGAAATTCAAAAAAGAAGAACAAGAACGAAACAAAGCTGAGATGAAACCGTCATTATTAGCTCCTACAGAGCCACAACAGATGTTCCAAATACCCCTTCCTGCCCAAGAAGTTCCAAAGAAAAAATTTACGCCAAGTCTTGTGAGGGGCTCAGAAAAAATGAAACTAACTCCTATACCAGCAAAACCAAGAGTTCTGCCAGCACCAAGACGTAGAAGAATATTACTATTTCAAAAACCAGCAGTACTGCAGAGAAAAATAACCATGCCGTCCACCCCTTTGCAACAGGCACCTCCAAGAACACCTGAACAGCAAGCCAAAGAAGAAAAGAAAAAAGAAGAAGCTACTGAGATGCCGGCTGCCATGCGTAAAATAAACGCCCTGCTGAATGATAGGTTTGTGAGTAGTGTAGAATGTCAGGGTCCTGGAAAACCCTTGCTTGTAAAAAGAGCAGGAAGAATACAAAGCACAGGCATAATCCTGCGCGAAGATGAAATAGAGCAAATAATCAATTATTTTTCAGAAAAAGCAAGAATTCCTGTCGTAGATGGAATGCTCAAGGCAGCTGTCGAAAACTTGTTGATATCTGCTGTTGTCTCTGAAGTTGTTGGTTCGCGCTTTATCATCACAAAACAACCCTACGCTCTGATCGAGCGCTGATTTCTCAGCTTGTGAAGCTCTGCAAGAACGAAAAAAGCCAAAATTCCAATAAGAAGTATTACTGCAAGCCTCGAACCTTTGCCAACCTGTTGCACACTTAGCCCTACGAGTTCTGGCTTGGTTATAAAAGCTAGGATAAGCACGAGAAATGCAAGGAACACGAGCAAATAAGTTTCATCCTTTCCACGAAGCGTTACCATAGGTAATACACACGAATGTTATATTTAAAATTATTTATTCCATAATTTTAAAAATATTCAACAATTTTTTTTCACATGAAAGTTCCTCGTTATGTTGGCGTAGATATTATAGGCAATATAGCTGTCTTAATGTTCGCAAAGCCATTCAAAGCCGAAGAAAAACGAGCCCTAGCCAGAAAACTTCTTGCTGAGCACAAGAATATAAAGAGCGTATATGAAAAGGCGGAACGCATCAAGGGAAGGCTAAGGAAGGCAAAGTTCAAATGGCTCGCTGGCAGGCGCGATACAGTAAGCACACATAAAGAAAATTCTTGCGTTTTCAGGCTTGATATAGCTGAAACATACTTTTCACCAAGACTTGCCAATGAAAGGCTTGAAATCGCGAAACAAGTAAAGCCCAACGAGACCGTGCTGGTGATGTTTGCAGGCGTTGCGCCTTATGGCATAGTTATCGCAAAACTAGCAAAGCCAAAAAAAGTTATCTGTATAGAGATCAATCGCAAAGCATGTAAGTTTGCCAAAGAGAATGTAAAGCTTAACAAGCTTGAAAACCTTGTGGAGATTGTGCAAGGTGATGTAAAGCGCATAGCAAGCAAATTTGCAAAGCAAAGAAAGAAATTTGACCGGATAGTAATGCCAAGACCACAATTACGCGAGAAATTCTTGCATGAAGCTTTTATTCTGGCTAAGCCCGGCACGATTGTGCATTTCTATGATTTTGGAAGCGAGAAAAAGCTAAGCGGATTGCTCAAGAATATAGAGATAGAAGCAAGGAAGCATAGACGCAAGATTCAAGTGCTTAATGTAAAAAAAGCAGGAGAGGTTGCGCCCAAGCGCTACAGGTGGCGTATAGATTTCAGAATCGTTGGCTAACACAGCTTATATTCTCTTCTCCACCTTAACAGCTGTCGGAGCCTCACCACCATGCCACGTGAATCGTGGCCTTACGCGGATAGGATAGATACGTTCGCTATTATCATCAAGCACTATAGCTGAACCTTTCAAACTTGGCAACTCATCAAGATAGTGCTTTATACTTTCAAGCAAATATGTTTGCATAATTTTGTTCAGCGCTTCGATATCTGGCTGTGATGTGACACGATGTGAAATGACTATATCAGCCTGAGTCATCACATCTGTATGTATCTTGCCTGGCTGTTGTGTGGCCAAAACAAGACTTATGCCTGGTTGCCTGCCTTCGCGCAGTAATTGCACGAGAGCATCAGTCGCAGGCGTTTTTTCGTCACGTGGCAAGAACTCGTGCGCCTCATCGATAAAAATCCAAACCAAAGGCATCTCACGTTCTTGCCTGAACGCAAGATAATCTATACCATGCTGTACAGCTTGCAATTCTTCCTGCTTCCTTGCCTGCATTCTCTGGTTGAAAAGCTTGCGCGAGACAAGACCAATAACCAAGGCACGGATGTTATAGCTTGCTACTGACGCATACATACTCAAATCAAGTATTGTAGTGATGCCTGCCTTCACCAACTCTTCTATACTTGTGCCTTGCTCTGGTTTCAATGCAAAGAGACCCCATGACTCTGCGGTCTCGAAAAGGGCGGTAACAAGATTCTTGGTCTCGTTGTTTGCCTGCTTGTCTTTTTGCGCCTCATGGATAATATCCTGAATATTGAATTCCTTCCCTTGCCTCTTGAGCCTTGCAATTACTCTTTGTATCAAAACTGCTGCGGGCTCTGTCATCTCCAAGCCAAAGGTGATAAGCCAATCCTCGGCATTGAGCTCTGAAGGTTTTATCGCAAACTGCCTATCCACGGGCAAGCCTTGCTCCTTCATCCTGGCAAAGTATTGAAAAGGTACAAAGATTTCTACTGGCACCGCTCTTGGCTTAAGTTGCCATTCCTCCAGCAATGAAAGCTCTTTCTCGTTCTTGAATTTCATTGTCCAAAAAATACCCATTGTGTCAAAAATAAGGCATGCGATATTTTGCCTTTCCTCCTCAGGTAAGCTACTTAGTTCTTCTGCAAGCACTCCTATTGTGTAACTCTTGCCACTCCCGCGCTTGCCAGCAATAAGCACAACATGACTCCGGGCTACGTCAAGCCATATCCTGTTGCTAAGGCTTGTGTAATTACCCATCCTAACATAGCCCTTGCCAAGAAACACGAGCCCTTTATTACCAAACCTCTTTTTATCAGCCTCGTCACGGCCAATGATTATGTCATAAGGCATATGCTTTCAAGGGAAAAGCATTTTTTAACTCTTTCCATGGATCAAGTAGGCTCATAGCAAGCAGCGCAGAGTAATATATCTAAGAAAAACAGTTATTTCACACATACCTCACTAGGTGCTTTACTAATCCAAAAATTTTTAAAGTGAAATACAAGCCAAATCCCGAAAAATAAGGCTGGAAAATGAGGATTCTCATCGCCCACAGGTATTTCAAGAAAAATAATGGTGGCGTACAGACCTATATTTATTATCTAGCAAAAACCCTTACAAGATTAGGTCATGAGGTCATCATTATAGCAAGCAATAAAAACCAGATAAAACAGAAGAGAATAGAAGGCCTGGATGTGAGGTTCTATACCATTCCTAAACTAAGAAGGGGTCTTGTGTGGAGATGGCCCATTGTTCATGCCAGAACAATAAAAAAATTTTATGAAAAAAACTTCAACAAAGAAGATTTTGATATTGTTTTAATAAGATATCCTTATATTGTGCCACCAAGCCTAGAATTTTTTGGAAACAAAAAGGTAATTTATATAGCTCCCTCTGTGTTCTGCGAGTTTACGCGCTTGCTCAAGAGACCAATATCACCTAGAGGTATCTCTCTTGAACTCACATATCATATCTTCAGAAGTATGGAATACTCGTTCATGAAAAAGACAAAAGTTGTTACATTAAGTAAAACAATCAAAGAACAAATTATTAAAAGATTTGATGTTGATGAGAAAAACATACGAGTAATTCCTCCAGGAGTAGACAAGCAAAGATTTCGTAGATGTGCTCTTTCAAAAAAAGAAAACAAGATATTGTACGTGGGCCGTATTACCAATGAAAAAAATGTTCCCGCATTGATAAGGGCATTTCGCCAGTGCAAAAAAGGTCATCTCTATGTGGTGGGTGGTGGAGTTGGTCTAGAGAAAATCAAGAAAATTGCCAAGGATGAAAAAAGAATAAAGTTTGTAGGTTGGTGTAAAAAACCTGAAAAATATTATGCTAAGGCAAAAGTTTTTGTTTTGCCATCTATTTATGAAGGTTTTGGCCATGTATTGCTTGAGGCTATGGCTAGTGGCTTGCCATGTATTGCGTTCAGGCCAGATGGCAAGAATATAATTACAGCAAGTGATGAGATAATAAAGCATGGTAAGACCGGCTTCCTTGTCAAGGATGAGCGAGAAATGGCTGAAAAAATAGATTTGTTGCTTGCTGATGAAGCGTTGTGGAAGAAAATGAGCAAGGCTGCTGTAAGAGAAGCAAGGAAATATTCATGGGAGAAAACTGTAAAAGAGATAATAAAATATGCAAAGGCAAAATAAAAAACAGAGATCTATCTTGCTGGCTTGATTTATTGAAA
This sequence comes from Candidatus Pacearchaeota archaeon, assembly GCA_017608705.1. GTDB lineage: Archaea > Nanobdellota > Nanobdellia > Pacearchaeales > GW2011-AR1 > JAFCFJ01. Next base: position 24,899 of record JAFCFJ010000005.1, on the reverse strand, counting down.
ATAGCTTAGACGATTCTGGGTTTTCTATTACTCCTTCTCTTGCTTGTCTAATATTTCACATGCTAGCCAGATTTATGAAGTTTCCCGAAAAGAGTTCGGAAAATTGGATTTATGTCTAATTCAGAATTCGGGCTAAAAGTATAATTATAGAAACCGAAAGATTTATTCAGACGATTTTACAAATTTATAGTCTCCTGTATTAATATACAGAAAAACTTTTCCATCCCCTCTGTTGTGAAGAATATCTGGTTTACCATCCCCATTAAAATCAGCAGCTGCCATAGTTGCCCCATAACCACCATCTAATTGTAGAATTTGGCCTTGATTAGTATATTGTCCTAAGTTATTTCTCTTATACAGAAAAACTTTTCCATCCCCTCTGTTGTGAAGAATTTCAGGAATATTATCACCATCAAAATCAGCAGCTGCCATAGTTGCCCCATAACCACCATCTAATTGTATGTACGGCGGATTAGATGATTGCTTGTTATTTTGACTACCCTCTTTGCATCCAACTACTCCTAAAACTAATGCTCCTGCCAAAACAATGCTCGTTAAAGTTTTCCTCATTGTCATAGAATTAAATATTATAAAATATTTATAAATCTTTCGGTTTTATCACCACTAAATAGTTACTACTAATATAGAGTATGGGCAATTCCTGAATATTGTCAGTTTCGCAGATTATTGTATTAAGGCTCAGGGGCAAACTTCTTCTGGCTTTCAGCCCTTGACTACACCGGGTTCTCCTCGCTAACCTCGTCAGGGCCCTAGAAGGAATATACGGTTCACCTTTGGCTCACCTAGAATTCCTGACAGAATATTCATATATCCCTAACATTATACTCACAATAAGTTTACAGAACTCTTGGGCAAAGATTTATAAATAGCTCATTTTTCCGTAGGGCAATGGCAGAAAAGAAAAGAAGCACCTTCAATATGATAAGAACCATGAAGAAAAACCCGTTTATACTCTCAACTGTTCTGGCTGGATTGCTCGCTCTTGTCTTTATAATCTTGTTTGTCACAAGGCCGTGTGTCAGTGGCAAGACTGTAAGCGAGCAAGAAGCTATCCAAGAAACTATCAACTTGGTGAAAGATGTTTTTGGTGTTGATATGAGTTATGTATCACGCAACACAGATAGTGAAGGTGATGTGTATTCATTCAACTTTCAGAGCTCGGAAGGCTTGCCAATAACTCTTGAAGTAACAAAAGATATGAAATTTCTGAAGCTCCCAAGTGGTTACTGGGTCAAGGTAAGTGATTTACGTGCTATGGCTGAACAAAAAAAGGAGCAGAATAAGCAAAAAGAGGAAGAAAAGAAAAAAATACCAAAAAAAGAAAAGCCGATTGTGGAGCTTTTTGTGATGACGTACTGTCCGTATGGCTTGCAAGCAGAGAAAGGTATGATCCCGGTCATAAAGCTTCTTGATGGCTTGGCTGATATAAAAATAAGGTTTGTGCATTATTTCATGCATGGCCAGAAGGAAGAGGATGAGACATACAGGCAAGTATGCATTAGAGAGGAACAGCCAAACAAGTTTATTAGCTACCTAGAATGCTTTGTTAATTCAAGCGATTCAAGCTCCTGCTTAGAGAAAGCCGGTATTGATGAAAACAAGCTTGATGATTGTATAGAAAATAGAGCAAAAGATTACTATGCTAATGACAAAAAATTGAGTCAACAATATAATGTTCCAGGTTCTCCAACGTTAGTAATCAATGGACAACAACTCCGATTTTCATGGCAACCACGAAGCCCTGCCAAAGCTCTCGAGCTTGTGTGTCTTGGATTTACCACACCGCCAGAAGAATGTAGCACAGAGATAAGTGATGAAAACCCAAGCCCTGGTTTTGGCAACTATGCAGGGAGCAGTAATGTTGCTGGCCAGTGCTAATTATTTTCTTTTTGGGAAATAGTCAAAACCATTAAACTTTGCTCTGAAAGCTAGATAGAGGGCAACTGCTTCAGACACATGAGACAAGTCTAACTTGTTTTGTTCATCTGCCGCTTTTGCTGCAAGATGTCCAGCAATACACGGGTTATATTTCCGTATATCATTGAAAGCTTGCTCAAGCCATTCTCTATCATCGAGATAGTCTCCGATTTTTGCTATAATCTTCTCCTCAATCTTAGGCAATGAAACTTTCCTTCTTTGTAAAAGAGAAAATTGCTGTTTGTAAGCCTGGCTCAACATGTAGTAAACTGCACAAACAGCCAGAGCAGAATTTATTCCTTTTTGTCGTGCCTGCTCAACAAGCCCAAGCACACCAGGATTTTCTTTTTTGATTATTTTCTCAAGGTCCGATAACAATTTTTCACGTTCGCTGTCAGACCAACATCTCTGTATTATTTCGCAAAAATTTGCATAAACTTTTTCAGACACTTTGGGCATAGCCATACTCTTTTAAGAGAATTTAAACTTTATAAATTTTTCCATTCTGACACTACTAATAAGTAATAATTACTCATAAATTTTACATAAAAAGTTTTATAAAGTATAGGTCCCTACTTCCACAACAGAATTCTTCGGAATTCTGTAAAGAATTGAATGGAGGAACGAGAAGATGAAAATTTCTGAATTAAAGCCAAAACAGTCAGGTGTTAATGTGGAAGCAACAGTTGTTGAGATAGAAGAGCCAAGAAGCTTCAGCCGTTACGGAAGATACGTGCGTGTAACTAACGCGATAATTGATGACGGAAGCGGAAAGATAAAGCTAACATTGTGGAACCGTGACATAGACAGGGTTAAGGTGGGTGATACCGTACGTGTAACCAATGGCTACGTAAACATGTTTCGTGACGAGAAGCAACTAACAGCAGGAAAATTTGGCAAACTCGAAGTTGTTGGCAAAGAAGGAGAAAAAGAAACTAAAGTTGTGGATGAGCCTGTAGGAGAGGAAACACCTGAAGAAGCTGAAGAAATAGAATAGTTTCTAAACAAGAATTTTTCGCAACAGAAATCTTTTTCTTTTTTATTTTGTTATTTTACTTTTTGGGCTCTTTTTCACAAGCTCTCTTAGGAATTCTTGTTCATTTTCCTCCAGCCCGAGTTTTTCTGCTATTTCCTTGTTCGTCAATATAAAAGCAATAAGATAAAAATCGCGCAAAGCTTTTTTTGTCGATATATGACAATAAGCAGCATATTTGCTCGCTATACTTTTCCGTACAGCATTTTTCTGGTTTGCTAGCCAAATCTTGAGGATACGGGTTGGTCGTTTGTATGCTGTAAACCCATGCTTCGCTCTTGTCTTTGCTGCAGCAATTCCATAGCTGAGAAAAATATTTTCATAAACCATGAAACGCCAGTACTGCCATCTTATAATTCTGCCCCTGAATATATCTGCTTTGCTCAGCATTTCAAATGCTTTGGCAAGCTCTTCCCCTTCATACTCTGTGGGAATATTTTCCTCGATCCACAGGAAAAGTTCATCCAGGTTTATATCTGCTGTTTCCATTAAGCGAAGCAAGTAATTGTTCGGCTTGCTATGGAAAATTTGCCTCAAGATATTGAAGACCTGTTCCTGTTTGTCCCTCTCCGCTATATCCTCCACAGCAGTAGTCTCAAGTATGCTTTGCAAATCGTTTATTGCAGCTCTTGCGTCACCTCTGGCCTTTATCGCTATCGCCTTGAGTATGTCATCATTAGCCTTTATCCCTTCTTTGCTTGCTATATATTTCAACAACCTGAATATTGTTCTGTAGCCCAGAGGTTTCAGCTCTATAAGTTCTGCTTTTTTTCTCAGCAAATTAAATTTTCGGTCCCATACATCATTTGCTGTCAGCAGGATCGGATAGTTTGTTTTCTCTATCAAGCTTAGTAGCTCTGCCAATCCACCGCGATCCTGTGCTGTTAGGCCATCTATTTCATCTATGAGTATAATTTTGTTTTTGCCGAAAAGAGATGCTTGTTGGATTGCTGGTCTGACAATGCGGTCGAAACTTTGCTTGTCACGAAAATCGCTTGCGTTGAGCTCAAGCAACTCCGCATTAAGTTCATTGGCAAGAGCATAAGCAAGACTTGTTTTCCCGCTACCAGCCGGACCATAGAGGATAGCTGCTTTTTTTGCAGGAAATCTTTTCACAAAGGTTTTGAGTTTTTCTATTGCTAAATCCTGACCAAGAATTTCAGCAAAGCGCTTTGGCCTGTATTTTTCACATAAAGGCTGGGACACCATTTCACCTCAATCCGAAGATTTGCCTATTCCGGCAAGAACAAAGCTTGCAAGCAACACTTCCAACTGTATGAATTCATCGCTACCTTCAACAAGCCTAAACTCTATTTCGCCGATCTTTTCCATAAGCTTGATCTTAAGTTCAGGTTCTATGCTTAGATGCCATACTTCTTTTTGTATAGCTTTTATCATATCCAACCCAGAAATGCCCTCTTTCAGCATTATATCAAGAAGCTTTTCTCTTGCTTTTTCAAAATCTCCGCTCAGCGCGTAGTCAAGCACGACACGCACATCTGATGGCTTAGCAACAGAAACTATCGTTTCCACAAGCTCTTTCGTGATCTTGCTCGAGATGCTTGCGGTAGCTTGCAATAAATTTATGAGCCTACGACAATCACCTTCGCTTGCCTCATATAATGCTTCTACTGCCTCATCTGTAATCTCAAGCTTTTCTGCTTTTGCTATTCTCTGGATAATTTTCTCCATATCTTTTTTGCTCAACAAGCGGAAGCGGAATATGGCACAACGTGATTGTATAGGATCGATAATCTTGCTTGAATAATTACAGCTGAGAATAAAACGACATGTCTGCGTGAAGTTTTCCATTGTTCGCCTCAACGCTTGCTGTGCTTCTCTCGTGAGCGCGTCAGCTTCATCAAGAAAAATAACTTTGAATGGCACTTTGCTGAGAGAGCGTGTTCTCGCGAAGTCCTTGACCTTCTGTCTTATAACATCAATCCCGCGCTCATCGCTCGCATTGAGCTCAAGATAATTTTCTCGCCATGCGTCGCCATGCAATTCTTTCACAATAATCAAGGCAAGCGTGGATTTACCTGTCCCTGGCGGGCCAACAAAGAGCAAGTGCGGGATGTTCATACTTTTAACCAAACTCTTGAGCCTCTTCACAATCTCGTCTTGGCCAACAACCTCATCAAAGCTTTTCGGCCTATACTTTTCTGTCCATATCTCACTACTCACCACCTTTTTTTCTGTCATATTTCTAGCCAGCGATTCAGTTTTTTAAATCTTTTCAATGCGGTTGAGAAAATAACAATTACATCACTCTCGTGTCTTGTCTATATCTTCATATCCCAAACTTATACCAACATTAACCAACATGTTCTCTTCCATTTCTAGCGAGTCTAAGTCACCAACTATGAGCTCTCTTGTGTTTTTGATAGATTCATAAAGTTTCTCATATTCTGTCTGCAAACAATAACGAGAGCAAAATATTTCCGTGCTGTCACTATCTTGCTGCTTTTTTCCGTGATAGTGTAAAACCTTGTTCACAAAAAAACCAGCCCCAAAGCCAGCTCCAAACAAAGCCAAACCACCGAGCAAGATTTCAAGTTCCATGAAAACTAGTGCTCGCGAGGATATAAAAATTTTGTTGGGCTGTGTGATATAGAAAGATTATAAGCCATCTCATAATGGCCTACGATAATACAAGCTTCTCTCCCTCCTTCTTAAAATCATATTAAAGTCCCTTACTTCTGTAACCAAGTGAGAATAAGACATGGGCTCAACATCATATTTTTCTAGTGTTTTTTTGTATAGGTTATACAAATCTTCGTCTTTTGTATTTTCCTTACAATTTTTTAATTCTCTCTCTAATTCTTCATATACTGGCAACAATTTATTTCTCCATCTTAATATTTCTATTGCACTTGTTATTGTACTGAATATTGTAGTAACGCCCCAAAAGCCAAAACCAAAAGATAACATTAAATTAAGAGGAACCATACCACGAAGTATATTTGAATAAGAACTATCAGATTGGAGTCCGAGGTATAATAAATATGAAGTTACTCCGGCAAGACCGAACATGCATCCCCCCATGAATAAACCGAAAGTTATTCCTTCTTTTGCAGACTGATATGTGGAAACTGTCTTTTCTACATAATTAAGCAACGCGTCCCTGCCGCTTAGACCATAGCAAGCAAAAGTTAGGGTATCGCCTAGCTCTGGATATTCCTTAACCTTTTCCTCGAGGGATTTTCTCTTTAATTCCTTAATCTCGTTTGGCCCTAACAATGGATTTTTAGAAGCAATAGAATCTTCTTCATAGGATTGGTCATCTTCATAAAACCAATCTTGCAACATATCAAGAATAGAATCCTAGAAATTTAAAAATATTATTTCAGAAGAAATATTGTTTTGGAGAAAATATTTGGAAAATAAATTTTTACTTGGCTCTCTGTCTCATCTGTTTTCTCTTGCGCTTCTCACGTCTAAGTCTTTTCTTTTGCCACTTCCAGCGCATCTGCTGTTTTTTCTTCCATCTACGACTAGAACGTTTCATGGAAATTCCTTGCTGAGAGCATTTTTAAATCTTGCTTTTTTCACACTTCGTTAACTTATTGTTGAGTAAGACAAAAAACAAAAATCGTCAAGTTTTATCTTCACCCCATTATCAACTTATATTGGTTAGTGTTTCAGGAAGAACTTTGGAAATAATCGAAAAGGACTTAAAAATCAGAGAAGGTGATTCGTAGAGCAACCTAAGAAATTTTTATATAGTATAATTATCACTTTTAGCTATGATAGATCTTGAAACTCATAAAAAATTTGGAAGATCCATAAAGGAGTTCAGAGAAAAACTCATAAAAGAAGCTGTAAAAGAAAAATCCCATAAGAATACTCTTGAACAGAAGGCTTTGAAACTGTTGGATAAATTAAGATCTGTTCTTGACAACATTGTTTGTAGAGACTTTAAAGAAAAATCTGACGAGGAAATCTTAAAAATCTACTACGGAGAAAAAGATTGATTATAAATCGACGGAGCGGAACTCTATTAAATTGTATATTTTAGTTGTAATCCATCTTCGTCTATCCACGACTCTTTAGCGAACTTAGCGCAACATCATATATTCACTAACAATAAACCTAACAAAACTCTTTTTTATAAGTTCTGTCTCTAAGTGTGTGCAAAGCTATGCTTCAAATTGCGATCGTCGCCATTCAAATCCCAAGAAAATCAACAAGATATTTTATCGCGAGTTTGTACTGCTGAGGATCATAGTCGTGTGGTTTCGCATCAAAACCACAAAGATGTGAAATTCTTGCCTTGTGCAACTCATAAATTCTCCATATAGTATGGTCTCTACTCTGTATCTTGTAGCAACCATCCTCCGGTCTCATACCTGCTTCCTGAAAATATCTTTGAATGTCAGGCCTCAGCTTTGCAAAAAGTTGTTCAAGAATTTTGCCTTCCAATTTTTTGCAGGGAAAATTTTTAAATCATCACAGCCTAACTTGCCCGAAGCCCCGTGGTGTAGCGGTCAAGCATGCGAGGCTCTGGACCTCGCGACCCAGGTTCGAATCCTGGCGGGGCTATCATTATTTTCTAAACATTCAAAAGAAAGAAAAAGAGAAAAATAATTTTTTGATCTGTTTCCCTCTGAGGTATTCTCCAGGATTAGAGTTGTGTTCTTGTAACGTAATCAAATGCATTGACGTTCCATGTGTTTGCGCTATCCTGTCTGTGTTCAAGGAAAATAGTGATCTGTGGTGCTTGGGCTGTAACAGTCAAAGAAAGTTCTGTCCAAGAACCTTCGCTAGCAGTCCATGCTGTCCACACCACATTGCTTGAAGTTGGGTCAGTTCCACCATACGGATCAACTCCAAGACGGTTCGCACAGTTTGTAGGCAGTCCGAAACCTTCCTTGTATGTTTGGATCCATACTGTCACCTTTTGGTCTCTTCCAACATCTGCAGCAATTGTCTGGTAAACCCCGCCGTCTTTTTCTCCTCCATTTGTTGCTGTTCCCAAGAAGTAGGTTCCCTCATAAGGCTCGATGCCTGCGAACCATGGTCCTGTTTGCACTCCATCAACAGCACCCCAAGTAGTCCATCCAGTGAGATCGCCTGTCTCAAATCCCGGATTAACAATGTCTGCTGGAGCTTGTGCTTTCGTCAAAACAAAGTTTACTTCTGTAATTCCATCTTCAGTTACACTTTGGCCTGTTACTGTCACAGACTCATAGCCGTCTTTTGAGGCCGTGAGGTCATAGGTGCCAGGGTCAGCAATCATAATGTAAGTACCGTCGCTGATGGTAGCAGCTTCGAAACCTCCTGTGTCTGTAACTATGGTTGCATCTTCTATTGGATTTCCACTTTCATCTGTTACAATTCCTCTAAAGATACCTGTACCTCGATTGACACTTGCATACTGAAGATGCATCTTTGTCGGATGTCCGTTCACAGTAGTGCCACTATCTGGGTAAACCCAGTCATATCTCCACCAGCTTCCTGAAGGATCTGAAAGCTGATATGGACACATCGCCAACACTTCTGGCCAGCTTGACCAGTATTCCTCGAATGCTCTCCTTATATAATCTGCTCTGTTCTCTTCATCAATTGGCGGATAGGCCTCAAAGTCGTTCCTTCCGAGCTCGTAAGAACCTGCCTCTGTACCGATAACTTTTAGATTTGATATGTCAACACCCTTCTCTGCCAATGTTTCAAGTTCTTTGACATATCTATCAATTGTATAGACGTCACCGTAAAACTCGTTAGTGGTTGTGCCATCATGCGTGTTGTTCTCTGGCGGTTGGTTTGCTGGGAATGGATGTGTCGCCCATGCATCGAATGCTGTCTTGAAGTTCGGATTCGCGTCTATTGCATCTCTAATAAATTGCAACGTTTCTATGCTACCAGTGCCACCCAATGTGGGAGCAAGCGGTCCATTGAGGATCTTTATCCGCGGATCACCTATCGATCTTATAGCATCGCTTACTGCAACGAAGAAATTAGCATATTCTTCTGCATTCGCTTGTCCACCCCATTCATTTGCCAGATTTGGCTCATTCCATACCTGAATCCACAGAGTTCTTCCGTCTACCCTCGGCAGCCCTTCCACAACCCTTTTCCATGCATCTGCAATTTGAGTATATCCTGCTCCTGGTCGTGGACTATCTGGCTCTGGCTTATCCCAAGTATCGCCAGTTCTTGTCCCCTGAAATCGAATTATAGGATCCAAGTTGCGGGCATAAGCTTCATTAACAAAATCAATCCAAGATTGCTTCGGACCAGTAGTGTCCTTTGTAATCGGATAAAATAGTTCCACTACATAGCCGTTGTCACCAACGATCGCCTTCGCCCAATCAAGCTGTTTTCTGATATTCTCCAAAGTGTCGAAGTCGTGAATGAATGTATGCATACAGTAAATGTTCGTGCCGTTGGTTTCAGTCTGGCCAGATACAGGGCTTGTCGTAGTCAAAAGCAAGACCACTGCAGCCAACACAAAAACTAGAACACAACCCACTCCTATAAGGAATGATTTATTGTGGTACATTTAGCTTAAACCCCCTTTCAAGAGATATTGCAATTCTCATTTAGATAAATTTAAAACTTGAGAAACTTAATTTTTGATTAAAATGAAAAATTTAAAGAAAATAGATCATTATGACAAAAAAATCCTAAGTGAACTCAATAAGAATTCACGGGAAAGCTTTTCGCGAATAGGAAAGCGTATCGGACTAAGTAAACAAGTGGTAAGTTACAGGGTTAGAAATCTAATTGAAGAGGGGATAATAGAAAAATTCACGACAGTACTAGACATCAAAAAACTTGGACTGCTTGCTTTCAAAGTTCTTTTGGAGCTTAATGATGTTGATCTTGAAAAAGAGAAGAAAATCATAAAATACCTTGCAGAAAAAGATTATGTAAATTGGATCGTCAGTTCCATTGGTAGATATAATGTCGTATTTTCTCTTTGTATCAAACCCCAGTATATGGAAAAGGCAATCTATTCTTTATTAAGCCAATATGGAAATCACATACAAAATATGTCGCTACTTTATCTTCTCTCTGGTCTTTATAGGTATGATAAGCCATACCTCGAACAATCTCCCGAGTACTTTTATTTCAAAGGTTCTTCTCCCCCGACATTTATTGACAAAACTGACGCCAAAATCTTAAAAATGCTAGTTGCAAACGCCCGCACGCCCATAATAGAGATCGCAGACAAAACAAATATATCACCCATCTCAGTAAGAAAAAGAATAAACAGACTACTTCAAAGAGGAGTAATAAACAGATTCAGATTAAAACTTAATAGAGAACTTCTTGGCTATTCTTTTTGCGAAGTACTTCTAAAAGTAAGGATGTTTAGGGGAATGGAAGAATCTTTTCTGAAATTCTTCAAAACACAGAAAAATATCATAGATTTTAATACATACCTTGGCAAATTCAATGCAGGTTTCAAAGTTGAAATAAAAGAAAACACAGATCTAACAAGATTGTTGCATGAATTAAGAAAAAAATTTGGTCATCTGATAAAAAATTACGAATGTTTGTTCTACGAGAAGGAATATAAGACAGACTATTTTCCAGTTTCGCAAATTTTAAATATTCATGAGCCAGAATAAAAAATGTGCTCCTGTAGTCTAGCGGCCAAGGATACGGCCCTCTCGATACAGCCCATGGCCGGATGTCGGTGAGACTAACGGCCTGGCCCCGTCTTGGGGCAGGGCTGTCTCCAGATGAAAAGCTTCGGCTTTTCATCATTGTAGGAGAAAGGCCGTGACCCGGGTTCGAATCCCGGCAGGAGCACTTTACTTTCTTTTTCTAAGCAGTTTCCTTGCTCGTGAAATAATCTTAGCATGATCAAATGCTAGCCTCGGTAAACTCGCAAGAGAGAACCATTTAGCCTCGGTAGCATCACTCCTAGCACGTGGTTCTGCTTTACTGCCAGCACGTGCAAGAAAAGCTACACTTATTACATGTCCGCGAGGGTCTCTTGCTGGCTCATCGAAAATTCCAATTAGTTCCAATCTCGCCACGTTCAAACCAGTTTCTTCATAAAGCTCACGCCTTGCTGCCTCCTCTACCCGCTCGTATGGCTCGAGAAAACCACCGGGCAGAGCCCACATATTCTTGAAAGGTTGACTTTTTCTTCTTACCAGCAACACCTCATGCTTCTCGCTTTTCCTTCGCCCCACAACAATATCAACAGCAAGAACTATGTTTTTTCTCAGTCTGGCCATTTTACTTGCTCTATCGTAGAATTCGTAACATTGGTATTTGGTAACCAATCCAGGCTTACAGCATATGCTGTAATCTCCACACCTCTTTCAAAAACCTGTGTGAGCCATGCATAATATATATCAACAAATCTTTGCATCTCCTCTGTATTGCCAAGATGCAAATTCTGCTCAGAAATAATAAAGAAAGCTGCCACGAAAAAGAGTATCGCGGCAAGCATGAGAAGTTTCATTCTAACTTTCCATGCTTGTAGTAGAGTTAGTTTTTGTTACATTATTCTCTGGTATCCAGTTCATACTTATTATCTGTGCAGTTATAGTTTTAACGTTGCCTATAAAATTGCTAAGCCATGAAAAATAGATTCCTACCGCCTCTTTCAAACCCTCTACACTCTTATAGTTTATATCCTTGCCCTTCAATGCCAGGCTAAAAGAAACATAAAAGAATATAATAAGTAAAACAATAGTAGCTATGCTGAGCCTATGTGTGATCTCTCTGGCACGCATCAACAATACTAAGCCAACAAGCAAGCCTGCTATCAATAACCAGTTCATAGGGGTATTAAGGTGTTATGATATAAAAGGTTTTCTGTTTATGGCAACAAAGGGAACCAACCATAAGCAGGTCTGCCGTAATATTTTTTATAAAGTTCGGCTGTCTTCTCATAGAGCTTGTTTTCATTTGTTTCAGCATCTATAACTAGAACAAAATTATTCTTGCCACCCACAATGCCATCCCTGCCAGCTGAGATAATCACAACCTGATTTCCTTCGGTCAAATACCTAAGTTGTAAAGGCACAGCATTGCCCTGCTCACCTTTCACTGTAAAACAATAATCTTTACTAACTCTAGCTATAATTCTCTCGCTCTCTGATTCATTCATTTTCATTGCCATATTCTCACCGATCCAATCCCTCAATTGTTCATAGTTTGAAAGATCACCTATTATTTTCCTCACATCAATTGTTCCGTAAATGTTGTCTCTTAACTCTTTATATTTCTCTGATGCAACTAAATCCGAATATGGGCGAGCCTGCATTTCATGTTCTTTTTTTATTTCAGTTGCCTGGCTAATAAGCTTTTGGTTTGGATGCAGATCTTTCCATGCTACTAGATCATCTACTTTATTCTCAACAAGTTCTTCCAGTCTGTGCGTATCTCTTGAGAACTCATAAAGCAAAAATGCTCTTTCTCTATCATTAAAAATTTTTTTAGCTAGGATATAGTCGCCCAGAATTTTTTTTCTGATATCTCTTGCAGTTTCCGTTGGTACTTTGCTAAGATACCATTCCACCTCGCTCACACATCCTGGTAAATTTCCATAATCATTTCTATACGCAATTACAGCCTCGGCCAGATTTTTCATATTGAGCAATGTGAGCTTTTCATTTATGCTATACGAATTATGCGCTTCTATAGCTTCTTCCAATCTTTTTGTTCTCTTTTCCAGATTCTCCAGTTTGTTGTAATTAGCTATGTTCATACCAAGCAAAACAGCCCCAGCCAACCCAAGCAATATCTTTCCAACCCTCGCTTTGTTTGTCCTTTTCATTTCATTCGTACAAACTTATTTTGAGATTTTGTTTTGTTGAGTATAGCCAGTAAGCATAACCTGGCTTAAACATACAATCTTCCCCTAATATATTTTTGTATCCTCCATCATAATAATAAATTCCAGTCACCAAACCACTGCTTACAGCCTCTGTCAAGCTATAGGTTATGTTACCATCATAAACAGTTATGTTTGTAGAGCCGAGTAGCATACTGCTGATAGATCCACAAAGAAAGAAAGCCCCTTCCGGGATTCGAACCCGGGACCTCCACCTTACCAAGGTGGCGCTCTGGCCGACTGAGCTAAAGGGGCTTTCTAAACTCACTCGTAATTCATGTATAAAGATTTATAAATTCTGTGCTCCGCGGTAAGGCTTGGAAAAAATGGCACAAGACGAATTAGCAAAGCTGAAGAAGGATTATGAAAAACTGAGAAAAAAATACAAGCTACCGAAATTCCAGGAACTGAACGAAGATTTTGGTATCGAAAGGCTTGCTGATTATGAAAATGTTTTGCTTTTGAAAAATATAAGAAAAACAATATCAGAAAAAATGATAGACTGCTTACGCTTTCTCGAGTTATTATTGCATCCTATGAATGCGCCGCTTTTTTTCCTTGCGCTAGCCAAAGGCATGAGCCAAGCCGACAAGAAAAAAGCACAGCACGTGTATGAAAGATTGCTTTCTCTTGATCTCGAAGCTTTTATGCTTGAACTCGTATATAATGAAAAAGCTGAAGCGGAATTTATCAAAAAATCTTTTGATGAATGGCAGAAACTTAAGCAAGACCTTTACGAGCTTGTGGCTAATTTAAGAAATAGTTGGAATAAAGAAACGACAGATAAAGAAAAATCTTATTATGGTTAATTTTCATTAATTCTTACAGAACTTTTTCTCAAAAATTTCCTCTATGCTGATTTCAAACGCTGCTGCAGGCATTTTTATGTGCCAATTACGCAAGACAGCTGGATGAAGTTCGCCAACATAACCAATTTGTGTGCCGTCGAGCAAAACAGATGCTACTCTTCCCTCTATGAAACTTTCATGTTTTGCTGGCCTGAATTTCAGCTTTATGTCTAGCATTCTTGCTAAATATTCAAGCACTTGCTTTGCCTCTGTAAAGTTTCCAGGAGCCAATGCAACAGCAAGCCTTTCCTCTTCCCTAACACCTGTCTCGCTCTTGCCATCTTCATCATGACTGAAAACCTTGCCTAACTCGAATATTCTCTGCGGGTATTCTGCATTAACATTATCGCCTAGTGTCTTGCATGCCAGATGCAAAAGGTTCTCGCGCAAGATGCTAAGTTCTGTTCTTGGCTCCAATACCTCGATTGGTCTTGCCATGTTTTCATCAGCTAACATATTTGCGTACTGCGCTTTCTTTGTCGTGAGTGTGTAGCTCATTATCTCAAGCATGCCAAGCCCAACGAGCAATTCAGCAATCTTCGATTTGAATTCCTCCATAGCCGAGGCTTTGGCTGTGGTAGCAATAGCAGGCACTTCTGGCTCAAAATTGTCATAACCATAAGCTATAGCTATATCCTCAATCAAGTCTACTTCATGCATAACATCGACACGCCATGCTGGCACAAGCACATAACCTTTTTCGTAGCCGTGACCCATCCTTGCCAAAAGTTTTTTCATCTGGGTTTCACTGAGCTTTATGCCAAGCAATCTCTCGACATTAGTCTTGTCTAGCTTTACCTTCTCTGGCATGAGCTCTGGCGTTACTCGTGTTTTGTCCGGGTAACGAAGTTTCATACTATAGATCGTTCCACCCATATCCGCAAGAACTGTAACAAGCATGTTAAGTGCCTTGCTCACAACCCTAAAGTCAAAGCCGCTACACTCTATAAACACGTCACGCGTTTTCTCTGTGATCTTACCTGTAAGCTCACTATTAATGATTGGAGGCATACTCAAAATCTCGCCCTTGCTATCTACAAAGACAGGAAACTTTTTCATGCCCTCAAGCAAATGTGCGTATTCGCGGCCTGTAGGATGCCTTTGCAAGATTTCAATTCCGTTAAGCTCGCGGTCAAAGTCAAGAGGAACAAAACATATATCTTCTGGCCTTCTCGCCTCAAACCTTATGGGAAGCTTTATCTTTTCAAGAGGATAAATTCCGATAGCTACTTTTTTCCTTTTTCTTCCATATGTTTCATGCAGCTTTTCTTGCACATCTATTATCTCCTTTATCTTGGCCTCATCAAATTTCAAACCACGCACGATAGCACATGCTGTGTATGGCCTCACACCTGTCACGCTTTTATCCACCACTACTTCATAACTCTTACCACCATCCTTCACGACATAAGATTTCAAACCAGGTTTTTTGCCAAGAAAAGCAAGAAATGCGCGCATAAAACCGTGGAAGCTCAGCAGATCTGGTCTGTCTGGTGTAACATCAAGCTCTATGCTTTCATCTGTCACATTCTCAAGACTAACACCAAACATGAAAATCTTTTCCTTGATCTCATCCGTTAACTTTATATATTTCTCGAAGTCCTCGCGTGGCAAATTTATTATCGCCATTTTACATCCATGCCTTTGTCTCGCGCAATAGCGAAATGTTGTTAGCATACATCAAACGCAAATCCCTTATCCCATAATAATCCATAATAATGCGCTCGAGGCCAAGACCCCAAGCAAGAACAGGAATTGGCTTACCAAGTAATGAATTTCAACGCTCGGCTCTGTATATGGAAAATAATGGGGCACAAATTTGATCTTGCTGAAACCCATTTTCTCGAAGAATATTTTGAGATAGCCAAGCAAATGCCTGAAATTTACATCAGGACTCACAACTATACCTTCTGTCTGATGAAACTCTACTAAATGCTTGTAATCTATGGTCTCGTTCCTATATGTTTTACCTATTGCAAAAAACTTTGCCGGCAAATCTGCTTCGCGCAATTTAGCAAGCGTCATCGCTGACAAACATGTTGTATGTGTTCTCAGCACGATTTTTCTTGCTTCTTGCTCTTGCCACTTATATTGCCAGCCCTTGCTCCCTTCTATGCCTTGTTCATGCGCTTTCTTAACTTCCGCCACAAGCCTTGCTCCGGGTAACTTTCCTACCTTACCTTTGATGAAGAACGTATCCTGAAGTTCGCGTGCAGGATGGTCTTGCGGCGTGAACAGCGCGTCAAAATTCCAAAATCCTGTCGTGATGAGTGGTCCTTCCATCTCTTCAAAACCGAGTTCGAGCCAAATTTTCCTTACATGCTCTATTGCTTGCCTTATAAAATGTTTCTTCCCGCCATAGATCTTCGGCACCGCGCTCACCACGTCATAGCGTCTAAATTTTTTACCTCGCCAGCCCTGTGTTTTCAACATTTCAGGTGTTAGTTCTTCGATCAAATCAAGCTTAACTTTTTTACCAGCAAATCTCTTACCAAGCTCCGTTAATTCATAACTGATAACTTTTCTTTTCTCAACCTTAACTATTTCTTTCCTGTCACGCAACATCTCCAATGCATATTTGTCCTGCGGTTCCAGTGTGTCAAGTGCAAGAGGCAATTTTTCGAGGAATATTTCTTCCAGCATTTTTTTCTTAGCCTCATCTTTTCCAGCCATGAGAACAAGCTTGCCATCTTTTATCTCAACCATAGCTTTCTTTTTCAGAGCGCCTATCGCAGCCCGTAACTCGTTGGCGTCAAGGCCGGCAAGCTTAGCCGCATTTTCCATAGCCACACTTCCATGCTTAGTAAGAACATCAAGCAGCCTTCTCTCTGGTAAACCTTCTCTGACATAGCGCTTACCGTTCTCATCAAGAACAACGACTAGCTTATCTTCCATTCTAAGTCTTAACAGACCCTTGTTTTCAAGAAACTGTAAAGCACGCAGGACAGCTACCTCATCCAGACTTGTTAGCTTGCAAAGCTCATCAAAGCTCTTGCCAAGAAACGGCAGAATCTTGCGCTCGTTCGGGCTGAGGGTCTCAAGCAACTCTCTCTCATTACCATTATCAGTAACACTCATGGTAAAAACCAAGCAGAGAGAATTTTAAAAGCTTTTGCAGGCATCTTTCATTTATCCAAGAAATTGTCACTCTTACAAAGTAGTAATGATAGAAAGATTTATAAATCGTGGTTTATATAATTACTTATGGGTAATAACAAATCTTACGAAGATTATTTTTTTATTAACTGGCAAGAACTTAGCCCAGCACAAGGTGTTAGCGAGGAAGAAATTGAAAACTTGCAAGGATATCTCGCACAAAGATATCTCTTCTCAAATAATGAAGCGCGTAAGATTGCAGAGCACTACCTTAATGGAACTTTCTTCGGCCTTGAAGACCTCATTCTCGACTGAGCCAAATTCAAATCTGCATAATGGAAGGAGAAATATTAAATATGCCTCTTTCTCTTATTATATATGGCAATCAGAAAACCAGCCGTAGCTGGCCAGTTCTACCCTGCACAGCCAGCAGAGCTCAAGAGTGTGGTTGCTGAATTGCTGAAGAAAGCGCAAGAGCAAGAAGGAGAAAAAATAAGTAAGCTAACAAAGGCACAACTCTATGGCTTAGTGGTGCCCCATGCTGGATATGTTTATAGTGGGTTAGCTATGGCTACTGCCTACCTACTCCTAGAAAAGAAGAAATTTGACACCCATATCATGCTCGGCACCAACCACACAGGCCTCGCCTCTGATATAGCAATAAGCATGCAAGACTTTGAGACGCCACTTGGTATATCAAAAAACGATTCAGAATTCTCAAAGGCATTACTGCTTGCATTACATACCACATCTAAAGAGGCAGCGCATGCATATGAGCATTCTATTGAAGTACAATTACCATTCTTATATTATCTCAATCCAGAAGCAAGAGTTGTGCCGATAATTGTTGCAAGTCATGAAACTGGACTGCTGAAAAAAATCGCCGAAACTATTATTTCGGTTGCAGAACAAATGAAACGCAAGATTTGTGTCATTGCATCGAGTGACTTCACCCATTACGGGCTCGCGTATGGCTTTGTCCCTTTTGGCCCTAACCCTCTCGATGTGCAAGAAAAAATAAGGGAACTTGATATGAAAGCTGTAGAGGCTATTGAAAAACTAAATAGCAAGCTTTTCCTAGAGCAAGCACGAAACACTACGATTTGCGGTTCAGCTCCGATAGCTCTTGCGATAGAAGTATGCAAATTGTTGGGAGCATCGTGTGCAAAGTTGCTAACATATTATACCTCAGCAAGCATTATCCCAGATGCAGGAGCAAGTGTGAGCTACGCAAGTTTGGCTTTTCTTCAGAGCTAGTTCAAAAATTTTAAATTTAGGAATAGCTAACAGTAATAATAAATTTGACCATGACATCGCGCGAAATCAAGTACCCATGGTTCCGCAGCCCTGAAGAAAACAAAAGAAAAGAAACTCTTGCCGAACTTGCGGAAACGGCTTCTTATGTAATCACACATCTTACAACTCTTGGTTTAGTGGCAAGAGATGTGGCTAAAAGTGACAAAGAACAGTTAGCCCTTTTTTTCGGCAAAAATTATCTCTCAAAACAAGAACAAGAGAAACTTCTTAGCTTTTTCTATGATGCAAGAAAAACAGTAATAGAAACTATCTCTCGCCCAAACTCTTCTGCAAACGGCATTGTAGGATTGTGCCGGAAAGCATATCAAAATATAATGCTAAAATACTCTCCGGGCTTCTCTTTAGCCAATTATTTCATCCCGCTAATTGAGAAATACCAAAAGAGAATTTCTGAAGAGCCGGAAAAAGTATGTAAGGAAATTGCAGAATTTCCAGATTATTTCTTGAATGCGGCAGAGAAAATAACAAAAGGTTATCGAAGATGGAAAACACTAAGAGAAAAAGCTTTAGAAGAAAACATGGCGCTGGCATGGACTATTACCAATAAGTATGCAAAATTATTTGCTCTTAGCTTCGATGATGCTTTCTCTGCATCCTATGCAGGCCTCTTGAACGCGATAGATAAATTAGACAAACACAGGCTCGATACTTTTCCTATGTTTGCAACAACAGCAATGATCCGAAGTATCCAGAGAGAGGCTGAAAAAAACGGGGTAATAAGATTACCGCATTATTTTCATAGAAGAATAAGAAATGCTGAAAAGAATGGTGATGATGGGGAGCTAGAAGAGCTATTATCATCTATTCCTTTACTCGTGTCACTTGATGAAGAACCATTGGAAGAAGGCAGGCCAAAAACAGAGGTAATAGAAAATAAAAATGCAGAAAATCCGGCAGAGGAGGCAGCGAGCAAGATCGATACAGAGAGCATTCGCGAAGAGTTGATGAACATCATGAAAAGGAAACTTAATCCAAGAGAAATTCTTATTGTAACAAAAAGAACAATGAATGGTGAAACACTGGAAAGTGTTGCGTCACAAGCCGGAGTTTCCAAAGAAGCCATACGGCAAATGGAAAAACGTGTCCTTAGAAAATTATCCCCTGTCATAAGAAAAAGTCCGATAATCAAAGAATATGTGAGAGAATACTTTTGAGTAAAACTGTGTCAGCTATTGCTTCTTTTGCCTGTTGTGTTGACATGCCGAGTGTTAAGCATAGACTACGCAATGTGTGCTTATCAATATCCAGTCTAGTGTAAAAAGCAAACCTCGCTTTTGCCTTCCTGCACAATTTTATGTTTTGCATCACACGTGCAAGAAGTTTGGCTTTTTCCTTGCCACTTGCCTCTATAAGCTTATCAAGATTAGCTGCAATGATAATATTGTGTTCAGCGGCTTTTTTCGCAAGCCCATAGGTTATGCCACTTGCCTTATACTTCAGTCCACCTTCTTCAGGCGTGAGCTCTGGTCCCAAAAGCGCAGCCACTTTCTTGTTACGCAATATTGCTGCGTTGAATTCTAAATCCCGGGCCATAACGAGAACTGCTAGATTTTTAGCATGGGCGCTGTCTATTTCTCTCCTTGCTTTTTCCACATCTTGCGTGTCTATTATCTTAGCCTTACTTACGTCGGTCATTTTAGCCCTCAACAATAGTTCCTCTGAAATTCTTGCCACCAAGCAGCTTATCAAGCTCTTGCATGCATGTGCCTATTATATAGGTCTTGATCTTGTTTTCCATCAGAATCTTGGCCGCCTTTGCATCGATAACAAAGTGAAGGCCTGGTCTATATTCTATGGCTTTTGCTTTCTCATAGAGATAGCGCCATGAAACTCGCGGCAGAAACTTAGCATTTTTGTATTTTAGAGGATTTTTATCATAGAGACCTGCAACGTTAGTGATGTTAATAAACTCACACCGCAGGGCTCTTGCTATCTTTGCTGCTGTCGTGTCCGAGGTTTCCTTTGGCATATAACGCAGGCCGCCACAAAAGACTATATCTTGTTTCGCAAGCAAACGTTTTACATGTTCTATGCTATGTGGCACCCCCTCGCTAGGATCGCGGCCAAAAATATAGCTCAGAAAACGTGCATTTACTCTCGTGATGCTTATACCAATCAATGCCTGAAGCTTTTCATTTCTGCCCGCTCTTCGTAAAGCATCTATGTACAGCCTCGCCACATTACCGCCACCACACACAACAACAAATTTATATCCTGCTTTGTGTTTCAATAAAACTTTCTTAAATTCTTTTAGAAGTTTCAGATTAATCTTGTCTGGCACGATTACGCTTCCGCCAAGACTTATCACAATCCTCTTTTTTTCTTTCTTCTTCATATTTTTCATAGTTCTCTCTTAGTTTTTATATCTTGCTACTCAGCTATTCATTCAGGATCTACTGTAAAAAGCTTATTATCCTTCACATCAAAAATGCCAAGCCTCGCACCGCAATCAAGCCAGCCATGAGCATAGTTGAGGCAAGCAAAAGCATCAGCAAGCTTGCCATCTTGCCAAAAATGCTTTGCATCTTGCAAATAGCACGAGACAATTTCTACTATAACATGTGCCTCTTTTTCCTTTCCTCTCGCGACATGTGTTCTTGCGACTTGCAACGCTCTTGAGCTTAACTCATAATATCTTGCAACCCTTTCTTCATCAATCTCTTGCTTACCACTCGCTTTTTCTCCAGTTTTCATGCTATTGCTACAGAGCTATCACTTATAATTTTTTCTTCTGCACAACATCTATTTCAATTCCTCTACCAACCTGCCTTTTACATAAAAAGAGCAAGAAAGTATTTCTAAAGCTTTAGAAAAATTATTTAAAGAAAACCCATCTGATCTGGATATGAAAGAATTCACAATCAAGACAAGCAAGCGAGAACAGCTTGTAGATATTACACAGCAGGTAAATGAAATAGTTGCTGAGCTTGCCAATACACAAGACCTCAGAGCGATACTTGTTTTTGTGCCTCATGCCACCTGTGCTCTCGTAGTCAATGAAAATTATGATGAGGCTGTTCAAGATGATGTGCTTGAAGCGCTAAGGAAGATAGCACCAAAAGGTGTATGGAAACATGATGCTATCGATGACAATGGTGATGCACATGTTAAGGCTGCATTGGTCGGGCCGAGCATTGTATTACCTGTGGAACAAGGCAGATTAAAGCTAGGGACGTGGCAATCTCTTGCCTTAGCTGAATTTGACGGCCCGCGCGAGAGGCGTGTGCTTCTGATTCCGTTAGGACGTTAGATTTTTAAATTTTTTCCTTCTAATTTTTATTAATAAAAGAGGTGAAAAAGTCAAAATGAAAAAATACTGGTTTATTGTGTGTTTCATTTTTCTGTTTTGTATATCTTTCATACAAGGGAGTGAAGCTGCTTGGACATCTGAAAACTCAACACACTACATAATTAACTCTACAAATTATTATGCTATATGTAGCAAGCAAACTGGTTTGTGTAATTTCTATAATTACTCTGGAACAACACTACTATCAAATGTTGGAGATGTTCACATTGGTGGATGGATACAATCATACAGACCAGATTTTTCCAGAACAACAAGAGAAACAAAATATGATGATAACATAACTTATAAACATGATTTAGGTGTATCTTATCATAATTTAGCAGTAAATGGCAATACTGCTATTTTGTCATTTTCTCAAAATAACTCGTATATTAGAGTAAACACTACATATACGTTCTATAATGATAGCTCTAAATCAACAATCAATGTTAAAATCATATACTTGAATGATATGAACATAACAAACGAGATAATAAAACTTGATTTGCCAACCGTTTTTGAAAAAACAATAATAGACCCATTTGAACCAGCACAGCTCATTAATGATACTCAATGGGACAGCATGGACAGTACAAGCGGATGGTCTTTTGGTGGCAATGGAAGTATATCCCTAAATACAAATTTACAGTATGTAAAAGAAGGATCAGGTTCAATTAAACTTGTTGTAAGGGACGATAATGATGGAAACGTAGATATAACTCAGATGGTAAAACCAACAGGAGGAATAAATCTCAGTAATGTGTCTTGGTTAAGTTTTTGGATTTATCCGGATAAAAAAGTGAAATTGGAATTAAATATAAAAGGAGAAAATTCAACGGGAGATATAGTAAGATTAAGGACGCTTTACACTAACTATTTTCCAGCAAACAAATGGAGCCTGGTAAAATAGAAATTTAAGGATATATGTTCATTAGCTAATTGTCCTTCTATAGCCGAAAGTAAAAATTTTACGAATGTTACTGAAATTAAAATAAGAGTAAGAGACAATGGCTGGTTTGAGCCACCAAATATAACAATTTACATAGACGATATAAGATTTAGTAAAGAAATATATCATGGAGTACCAGTTAGCAATTATGGCAAAGGAGGATGGTGGGCTGGTAGTGGATATTGGTATTTGGACAATGAAACAAAGTATTCTGGAAATAGCTCATTGAGATGGGAAAATGCAGATTTAACAGATGGTTCTGAACTAAGCATGTTATTGATAAAACCTGGATACTCTAATATAACACATATAAACGTACCAAAAAACATAAGTGATTATGATTATCTAACATATAAAATGAAGATAAGCGTTCCAAGAGTATCATCACGTAGCTATTTTGATAGTGCTTCTGGAACTTATTCAGATAATGTATATATTACTTCTGGAACATGGGTTACTGCTGGTATATTGATAAATAAATCAGGAATAGATGAACAAAATATCAATCAGTATAAGTTTGTAATTCTTAATGGAACATCATCAGGAAATTATCAAAATGCAACTGTTTGGATAGATGATATATCACTAATAAAGGATAAGAGAAACTTATATATTTTTGACACAAGTACCTTCAAATGGAGTATAGATGGAAAAGGAACAGAGTTTTCTCCAATAATAGCTAAAATAAATGATTCAAATGTTATCTACATTTATGGTAATTATTTCGGAGCAAGCGGAATAGAACTGATGGAAAAGAACTATGAGAGTGGTCTTGATTTGTATCTTTATTCAGCAGATAGACATATATTTGTTAGCTTTATAAACAGAAGCAAGGCTGATATAAATCCAAATTTGGCAACATACAAAGAAATATTAAGGAAGCAGGGAGACATAAGCGAGGGAACTTTTGTTATAAAAATAGAATCAAGCGAGCCATCTGTAGAAGTTGTTAAATCAAGATGGAAAAGATTATACAAAGCAGCATGGACAATGAGCGATGATGATTTATATGGTAAGGAGATTACAAGAGCTGTTTATTATGGAACATCAAATATATCATCTCCAGACTATGGAAAGAAAGGTGTTATAGGTCATAATTTAAGAATAACAAAGAATTTATGGACAAATGGAAGCTGTGTTCCATACTATTCTGTATATAGACAATGTTCTATAAACGGAGACCCTGAACTTAAATCTCTTATAGATGACATGTATAATAATCATGGAATAGAAATAGGAATACATTCGCCAAGCTATTTATCAGATAACAGAACTGTTATAAGCCAGGCATTACAATTTTTAAGAAATGTCTACAGAACAATAATGTGGGTTGACCATGGAATGGCTGATAATTATGAAGCTGTTGTGTACTGGGGCGGAATTCCAGATAATGCTACATATTATTCATTTGATTTAATTAAAAACAACAATTTCAAGTATGTTTGGGCTGGAATGATTCCAGTTAGAAGACCATATAATTTATTTGATGAGGAAATATCAGTTACTTATGGTGCGCCTTTGCACAGGGTAAATAAAATAGATAATGAAAGCAAGATATGGTTTTTCATAAGGGGAGGCTCTGACTGTGAAAACTATACAGAATTCATGAACCTACTAAATCTTGAAAATCAGGGCTGTGCAAATACAACTAGGATAGAAAACGAACTTATAAAGACTAACGGATTACAGATAGTATATACACACCTTACAACAGGTAGTCATGAAGGAGGGGCATTTTACAATAATCTAACATCAGACTACACTCTATTGGAAATAAAACCAGATTTTGATAACTTTCTTGCATGGATAGAAGAAAAACAAAATGAAGGAGTTTTGTGGGTCGCTCCAGTTTCAGAAATTCTTGATTGGCTTCTATATTTAGAAAATGTTTCAATAACGGAGCAGAATGGAAGTGTAATTACAGTTAAGAATAACAATCAAATAGCAACGAGGGGCGTGACTCTTAAAGCAAACAAAAATATAAGTTCAGTTTTGTTAAATAATGGTCTATATAATATTTATGTTGAAAACGAATATGTTTCATTGCCAGAAATTGGTGCAGGAAAAAATGAAACAATTACTATAATTACTGGGGGTAGTTACAATTATTCTATTCCTCGATTAAAATACGTTCCTGTTCATGTAGATGTTATTAATGCCACTTACAATATAACATCAAAGAAAGTAAAATTACAGGTAACTAATAATACAAATTACGATATTTATAATAAATCATTCACTATAATTTACAACGTAACATCAAACTTTGTTGTCAAAGATAATGGAGTAATTATTGCGGCAATCGGAAACAGGACATTGATCAGCTCAAATTCAAGCTACAATGTCAGTTACAATTACTCAACAGGTGAGCTCAATTTCACATTACCACACATGAGCGAACATATTATAACTTTAGAAGAAGATACAGAAGCTCCATCCCCCACCCTTTCCTCTCCAACATCGGCAACATCGGGTCAAAGTGTTTCAATAACATGCTCTGCTACCGACAATGTTGGCGTTGCAAATGTTAGCATAGCAATAGATGGCTCTACTGTTGCTACCTGCTCGGCAAGCTCTTGCAGTTATAGCTATAGTGCTGTGGCAGGAAGCCATACCATAAGCTGTAC